>CAYLWC010000001.1:0-175413 GCA_964387265.1 uncultured Vampirovibrionales bacterium
CGATTTTCTCCCTTGTAAAACGTTGCTATGATTATTTTTCCGGATTTTATTCTCTCGTAAAGCCCTTTTCTACTTATATTCAGGACTTTGGAAGCCTCTGTTATTGATGAAACGTGGATTTCCATTGTGTAACCTCCTGGATGTCGGAGGGTTACACTTGTTACCTTATCCAATACTTTACTTTTTGAAATTAGGCTCAGGGAGAGGGTTTGAGACCACCGGTTTTACGGTTTCGTAAACCGTAGGTCCGGGGTTCGAGTCCCCGTATCGGCTCCAGTTTGTTTGGGGATAAACGTGCAAACCCCTCCTACCTAGGAGGGGCTTGCCAAAACCGGATTTACCAGAAGCCGCGAACCGCGGATCGCCGCTCTACGGTGGGGCCGGGCACCTGGACTTGCCGGATGATCAGATCGTTTTGTTCATTAATCCGGTACCGCCGCTCGCCGCCCGGTGGAATCTGCTCCCGAACCTGGGTGGTCCGAAAGCCGGACGCGTCTTGCTGGGTTGTCCCCCACTGGCCGCTAGAAGCATTGGGTGTTTGTTGCATTTGAGCCTGGGCATCACTGAACGCCAACACGCTCAGGATGACGGCTCCCGAAATTGCTAAGAACGGTTTAATCATACGCATGAACCTCCTTCTCTAATCCCCGGCAGCATTGTATGGCGTACACCCGACAGGGCAATCCCCCAGATAGCTAAGTCTTGGGTATAGAAAATCCGATGCGTTTGGGGGTTGAGGTCAGCCACTTGTGGCGAGGTGATGGCTCAAACACGCTGGGCGTAGCGGTTGATCAGTACCTCCAAATCTGCATCCTGTACCTGAATACGTGATCAATAAACTGCGGATGGGGCATCTCTTGAAATGGCAAGCGGCTCTTGGGGGAGTGGGCGCAGAAGAAACGGTTCAAGGTGAGCGTTATCTATTTGATAACGCTTCAGAAATCACCCAGGCTTCGCTCCAGCAGGCTTGGAAGTTAAACCCCCCGGTCAAGGCGTCAATATCGAGAATTTCTCCGGCAAAATAGACCCCCGGCCTCACGGTGCTTTCCATAGTCTTAAAATTCACCTCTTTGAGCGACACGCCTCCGCAACTGACAAATTCTTCCTTGGAGGGGCTTTTGCCGGTAACCGGTAGGGCCAGACTCTTTAAATGATTGACCAGGCGGTTGATGACCTTTTTTCCAGTTACTTCGCCCCGCTCTTCCAGATTGGCCCCGCTGTGAGCAAGCAAGCTCAGCCAAAGCCGGTGAGGTAAGGGGTCTAGCTTGGTATTGCCCAGCTTCTTTTTTCCATAGGTCGTCTGAAATTGCTTGGTCAGATGTTCTCGCAGGGCCTCTTCCGGCCAGTCAGGAAAAAGATTGAGGATCAGTTCTCCCTGATACTGTGCCTTGGCCAGGACTTGGGCCGCTTTGGCGGACAAGCGATAAATGACCGGCCCAGAGAGCCCGGTATGGGTAATCAGCAGGTCTCCTTCGGCCTGAAAGGTGTCTTTATCCACCTTCAGTTTGCCCTGGATGTTTTCCAGTGAAATGCCTTGGAGCCCTTGAATGACCGGGGCCTGCACTTTAAAGGGAAACAAGGAGGGAACAGGGGGAATGATAGTGTGGCCTAATGAGGCGGCCAATTTCCAGCCCGGCGGGCTGTAACCGGTGGCCAGGATGACTTTATCAAACGTGAACGTTCCGCCGGTGGTGGTTCCAAGGCGGTATCCGGCTTTGTATGGCTCAAGCAAGCAAACCGGCTGGCGGGTGTGAATCTGGACTCCCAGACGTTGAGCTTCCCGCAAAAACAGATCAATCACATCCTGGGAGTGGTCGCTCACCGGGAACATGCGTCCATCAGGCTCGGTTTTCAGTTTTAGCCCGCGTTGCTCAAACCAGGCAATGGTGTCCTTGGGTTGAAAACGATGAAAGATGGATAATAAAGCCTTTTGCCCCCGAGGATAGTTTTGCACCAAGAGCTTAGGGTCAAAACAGGCATGGGTGAGGTTACACCGCCCGCCCCCGGAAATAAAGACTTTCTGAAGTGGGCGGTGGGCGGCTTCAAAGAGGGTTATTGCGGCTTTGGGATTTTTGGCGGCGATGTTGATGGCGGCAAAAAAGCCGGCTGCGCCTCCGCCAATCACAGCAATCTCCATGGGAATCCTTTGCTTGGGGTCTTGTCTATCAGGGTACTGGAAAGATCCGGGTCCGTCATCCTTCCATTGGCCTCTCCTCTATTTGGAGGATTTTAGGGTGTTTTCTCCTCCAGACACCTGAACGGAGGATGTACCTTTGAGGTCGCCTGTCGATAATAAAAAAAGTCTTGTTCCAGGCAAGTGTTTTGTTCGGAAAAAACGCCCTCAATAATGAGCTTTTGAAGGAAATAAGCCGGCCATGTGGAATCAACTGAAAAAACTTCTGGTTGTCGTTGCCTTGATTGCCCTTTCCATTGGGTTGTTGGTGTATTTTGCCAGTATTCCCAAAATCTCACTGGAGCAGGTGAATATGGGCATGGATGTGACCATTGCCGATTTGGCCTATAGCTACACCGGCACCATGACCCGACCCCTGTTTCCGGAAGTGACCCTCTGGTTCCCGCTGGAAGTGCAGCTGGCGCTTTCCTGTTTGATTGTACTGGCCATGGTGGTGGTGGCCCTGTTTTTCCCAGGAGCCCGTCGTTTTGTCATGTTTCTCACCATTGCTGCCACCATCCGACACCTGCTCTGGCGGGCGGTAGAAACGCTGGATATGAGTTCTGCCAGTGCCACGGCGATTTCCATTATTATTTACGGGGCGGAGATCATTGCCTTTTTTGCCATGGCGTTGGGCTATTTTCAGGTATATGGTCAAACCGATCGAAAGCCGGTGAGCTTGTCGGGGTATGTGCCGGAGCAACTGCCCAATGTGGATGTGATGGTCTGTACGTACAATGAACCTGTCAGTGTTCTGTACCGGACGCTGGTGGGGTGTCAAAGCATGCAGTACCCCAACAAGACGGTGTATCTACTGGATGATGGGAACCGGGATGAGATGCGCCAGTTAGCTGAACGGCTGGGTGTGCAGTACATTGCCCGCAGTAAAAATGAACATGCCAAGGCTGGGAACCTGAATAACGCGCTCAAGTTCACAAAAGGCGATCTGGTGCTGGTGTTTGATGCGGATCATGTGCCCTGTATCAGCTTTTTGCAGGAAGTGGTCGGCTTCTTTATGGTGGATACCGAGCTGGCCTTTGTTCAGACCCCGCAGCACTTCTTTACCGAAGACCCGTTTCAGCGGAACCTGCTGGCACGCCGGGCTATTAACAACGAACAGGACTTGTTTTTCCATGTGATTGAGCCCGGAAACGACTACTGGGGTGCGGCCTTCTTTGGGGGAAGCGGCGCGATTTTCCGCCGCCAGGCTCTCAATGAGATTGGCGGGTTTGCCATTGAGACCATTACCGAAGATGTCCACACGGGGTTGCGGTTGCATGCCAAGGGGTGGAAGTCCATCTTTTACAACAAAGACCTGGCAGCCGGTTTGGCCCAGGATAGCTTTGCCGACTTTATCAAGCAGCGGCTGCGCTGGACTCGGGGGATGACCCAGATCTTTATGCTGGATAACCCCATGTTGATTCCCGGTTTGAGGCTGCCCCAGCGGATTTGTTATTTGGCCGGGATCTGGTACTTCTTTCACGGGCTGCCGCGGTTGGTGTTCTTGACTGCACCGCTCTTTTTCCTGCTGTTTGGGTATCAAACCATTAACTCCGGGTTTGTAGAGGTCTTGCTGTATTATCTTCCCAGCTTTACCTGCTTGATATTAGGCTATACGCTGATTTCTCGGGGCGTTCGCCACAGTTTTTGGTCGGAAGTCTATGAAACGGCCATGTGTGTGTACATGCTGCTGACCTCAACCCTGACCATGCTCTCTCCGCGTCGGGCCAAGTTCCGAGTAACGCCCAAGGGCGGGGTGTCCGATGAGATGAACTTTAACTGGCGGGTGGTCATTCCCCAGCTGGTGATTGCCTCATTGCTGATTTTAGGCTTCGGGATGGCCATTGTCCGGGGGATTTATACACCTGAATACGCCGGTGGGATTTACACCAACATGTTCTGGTCATTTTATAACCTGGTCCTGCTTTTGGGTGGGATTTACGTGGCTCAGGAGCGGCCGCAGTTCCGTTTGGCCCCCCGGATTTCCCGACGGATTCGTTGTGAAGTGAAGCTGGTGGATGGAAGCCTGGCGGTAGGGTATACCACCAATGTTAGTGAAAGCGGCGTGGCAGTGGTGTTTGATGCCCCTGTGCCCATTTCCGGGCTGGTGACGCTGAAACTGATGGACTGGGATATCAATGAAACCACCGTTCTTACGGTACAAGCCGTTCGGAGTCATGTGGATCAGCAGAACCGGCACTATGTGGGCTTTAACATTGTAAATCGGACCGATGAGCAACATCAGCACCTGATCCGTCATATGTTTGGCGCGTCAGATATCTGGACCCAGGATTACGTCTATACGGATACCACCAAGTCGTTTCTGGATTTAATGCTGACGCCTTTTCGTTTGCTGGGCGTGGTAGAGCGCCCGATGCAGCGAGTGGTCCCCAGGTTCCATGCGGCCTTGTCCTGCGTGTTGAATATCAATGGGCAACATCTGATCGGGTTTTCCAATGACATTAGCGAAAACGGGATCTCCTTGTTCCTGCGGAAGGATCAGGCCAATAACGTGGTTCAGCTGGGGCAACCGGGCCAGGTTCGTATCCAGTGGCTGGATGGAAAGGTCAGTGAGTTGCCAGCCCAGGTGGCGCGGATGGAAGATGTGGGTGGGGGGCAGTATCTGGTCGGGCTCCACTTTAACAACCTGTCGTTGGACCACCGAAAAGAAGTGGTTCAACAGATTTACCAACCCCGAGAAAACCTGATTCGGGTGGCACCCTCGGTATCCAAAATGGTCAACTGCCAGGTGGCTCGAGAAAATGGTCAGGTCTTGGCCGGGTACACTCAGGAAATCAGTGAGATGGGCTTGATGATTTGCCTGAAGGACTCGGTCGTTCTGAACGCCTCAGAAAAAGTACAGGTCATGTTGCACTGGGATGAACAACATAAGGAGATCTATCCAGCCTTTGTCATGGACAGCCGGGTGGTAGATGGAACATCCTGGGCGATTCTCTACTTCCAGGGGCTGGATATGCAGACAATGGACACCCTTAGCATGCGCTTGCATGCCCCGGTGGAGAGTCAGGCATTTCGTACCTTGATTGGGGAATAGCGGTATAATAGTAGAGAGTTCCCTGGGATAACGAGTGTGGAGAGAGAGTTTATGAAACGGGTTCTATTGGGTGTTGGGTTGATGGCAGCGTTGAGCCTGCCTGCTGTGGCGTTGGCCGATTCGGTGCCGCTTAAGCAGGGGATTCAGCAGTTTAACAAGGGCTACATCCAAGAGGCCATCCCCCTTCTGGAAAAGGCCACCCAGGTTGAACCGCGTAATGAAAAAGCCCATCTCTGGCTGGCCAGAGCGTATAAAAAACAGGGCACCCCAGAGGATTTTCAAAAAGCCAAGGAAGCCTATCGGCAAGTCTTAGCCATTAACCCCAACCATCAGGAATCCCTGGTGGACCTGGCTG
Source organism: uncultured Vampirovibrionales bacterium (assembly GCA_964387265.1). GTDB lineage: Bacteria > Cyanobacteriota > Vampirovibrionia > Vampirovibrionales > Vampirovibrionaceae > CAYLWC01. The sequence goes on from CAYLWC010000001.1 coordinate 5,584, forward strand.
AAATTCTCAGCTGGGATACCTCGGCGCGCCATGAGGCGGTATCGCTGCTGAGTCGAGTGATGGGTCTGGAGCCGGACAATCAGGCCGTGGCCAAGAAGTTGGCCCAGCTGTTGTACTGGGAAGGGCGCCCCAAAGAGGCCTTACGTTATGCCGAACTGGTGGGGGAGCAAGATCAAAACGCGGAATGGCTGATTACCTATGGGGAAATTTTAAGCTATGCCGGTGAGCCGGTTCGGGCTGCCCGGATTTTCCAATCGTTGGATGTGTTAAGTACTGGCAAGCCGCATCAAAAAGTAGCGTATGCCTCGGCGTTGGCTAAGGCTGGCCAACGAGAACTGGCTGCTCAGGTGTTTGATCAGGTCAAGCCCGAGATTCAAGCATTATCGGGAGAACATATTGATACCCGCATGGCGTTGTCGGCTCTGGCCTTTGATCTGCAAAAATATGCGGATGTCGTTGAGTTGGATGAGGCCATGCCCGCATCTGCCCGGCACCAAAAAGAGGTTCAGTTACGGCTGGCCCGAGCCTATGCCAAAAGCTACCGGGTGCCTGAGGCCATGGAGGCTTTTCATCGGGTCTTTCAGTCTGGCCAGATGGTTGGTGCTGAAAAGCTGGAATATGCGGATTATCTGCGTTCTCTGGGACTGACCCCGGATGTGTTGCCCACGCCCATGCTTTTAGAAGAGTTGTATCAATCGGCCTTGACCGATGTACCGGGAGAAGCCTCTTTGCGCCTGGCTCGCTATTACGGTGCCATGCCCGAGCGTTTTTCAGACGCCGTCCAGTACTATCAGCAAGCCCTGCCCTATGCTGGGGCCAATCGTCGAGAACTGCAGCAGGAAATGCTCGATTTTATCAAGGCCCACAAAGCCGACCCGGCCCTGGCGGATCAAACCCTGCAGGCATTGCTAGCCCAGTCACCCAACGATCCGATGATCAAGGGGGCGTATGCCGAATTCCTCTCCTGGCAGGATGATCGCCGCCCTGAAGCGTTACGGCTCTTTTTGGAGTTGGCCCAGTCTGATGTGCAGTACCGGGAATACTGGAAAAGTCAGTTAGAAAAAGTGTTGCTTTGGCACCAGCCCACCACCGACTTGATTCCTCTGTACCAGGAGATTGCCAACCAGTTCCCGGACAACAAAATCCTTTGGCTCAGCGTCGCCCGAGCGTATCATAAGAATCCCGAATACTTTAAGGAAGCCCTGGAAACCTATCAGAACCTGATGGCTCGTTATCCCGATGATTCAGCGATTCGGGAAGAATGGATCGGGGTGTTGATGTCCGATGCCAGTCGGCGGAAAGAAATTATCCAGCAGCTCCAGACATTGCTAACAGAACACCCGGACAACCATGATGCCCGAGCTGCTTATGGCAAGCTACTTTCGTATGAACGCAAGTACGATGAGGCCATGGCAGCCTTTGACACTGTGTTGAAGCAGGATCCGGTCCACAAGGAAGCGTTGTTGGGTAAAGGCTACACGTTGCTGTGGAGCGGGCATAAACTGAAGGCCAAAGAGCACTTTGAGGCCCTACGCAAACAATACCCGAATGATGTGGATATCGCCATCGGCTTGGCCCAGGCTGAAAAAGTCATTGGCCGTTATGACCGGGCGCTGGATATTCTGAAGGAAATCCGCCCCTTGATGAACCAATCCAGAAAAGAGGTTCGGGCCTTTATTCCGGTGGATTACCGTCCAGACCCCATGACCCCCAGCTTTGCCTTTCCCGTCGTGCAAGATGTCTCTGTGTTGCCTCACAGGAAAACGCCGGTCAAATCAACCCCTCAAGAGCCTGTAAAACCGACGGTAGCGGCTCCTGAATCAGCCAAGCCAGAGGTATTGAAGGCGGATCTGGACGAGATGGAAAGCCTGCTTCAGTCATTGGAAGCAGCCCAGGCCGAAGCCCAGCAGACGTTACATTCGGAAGAAGCGATGGTGCCTGTGGTAGAAGCTAGACTGCCAGCAGCCCAGGTGCCGCTGGAGGCTCGGCAACAATCCCTGGCGGACATGCAATCAGATCTCAAAGCCCTGAACCAGGCGATTGAGTCTTTGGAAGCCCTGCAAAACAGCTCGAAAGCCCAGCTGCAAAAAATGCAGACCATGATTACCCAGGCGCAAGACGGGGTGGTGGGTGAAATGTCCATTCAGCAACCAGAACCGTTGGGTGGATATGGCAATACGTATGCCGCTTCCGGTGAGGGTGGTTTGACATTTGGCAAACGCTTGGCGCTGTATTCGGCCATTGATTATGATACCAACCCCTTGCTTTCTGGTTTGGGACGGCTGCGAAACGATGACCTGGAAGAAATGGAAAAAGGTCTGGCCAATGACTTAAGCCCCATGCTTCGGGTCGGCTATATGTTTTTCCGCCAGGACGGGGAACCTTCTACCTATCGCTTCAATTACTGGAGTATTCCCAACCAGCTGAGCGTCTCGCTGACACCGCAAATTCGTGCCCGCTTTGGGATTAATCCCTACAAGCTGTATAACCCCAGTAGCGCCGCGCCGGATCCCGATAGCACGACGGCGCTGGAATACGCTTTTGGGGCTACCGTCAAGTACTGGGATCGCCTGACGCTGGATGGGGATATGTCGATTACCAACTACAATCAAAGTGATAGCGTGAATATCAATTACCATGCCAGCGCCCGGTATGATATTAACGATTCAGCCCGGCTGACACTGGGTTCTCGCCGTTATCCCATGCTGAACTCCCTGCTCAATGTGGCGGGTATAGAACCTGATGAGGGATTCTGGGAAGGGGATCTTGTGGGTCAGGTTCGGGAAAATGCTTTTTACGGCGAGTTAAGCCTGAATCCGTTTAACCAGAATATTGACTGGAATCTGGGGTATGAGTGGGCCTTTGTAACGGGCCATGAAACCCCAACCAACTATAAAAACCAGGCTTATACATCATTGGGATACACCCATCACTTTAATCAGAACCATCGCATCCGGGCTGGGTACGAATTTCTTTACTTTGGATACAGTAAGAATGCGACTAACGGCTTCTTTGATATCACCGATGCGGGGATTCGTCAGCCTGTCGTGAAGTTTAACCCGGTTACCTTGGCGGATTCAGGGTATGTCTTTGGCGGGTACTTCAGCCCGAAATGGTTTATCCTGAACGCGTTTCGCCTGGATTACCGGGGCAGCCTGTTTAACAAGTTTATGGAGTACAAGATTGGCGGTAGCCTCGGGGTGCAAGCTTACGGGTTGGGCCATGGCATTGATGAGGACAGCCCAACCTCGCTGGCCTCTTCCTTTGATGCCAACGTGATCCTGAACTGGACCGATTGGCTAGCTACATATGGAAGCGTGGATTTCCTGGATACCGCCGGGGCCTTTCAACGGTGGCGGTTTGGGGCCGGGGTGATTCTGCGCCCCCATATCGAGATGCTGTCCCCCGTCTTTAAATAATTTCATGTACTCCTTTGAGAAGACGCTGCATCCTGCGATTTTTCGGGAACGCCCGAATCGCTTTATTGGTCTGGTTGAGGTGAATGGGCAGCTTGAAAAAGCACATATCGCGGATCCAGGCCGCCTGAAAGAGCTTTTGGTTTCTGGGGCCCGCGGGTTGGTTCAGGATCATGGCGATAAACCCGGTCGGAAGCTGCGCTACTCCTTGGACTTCATATACAGCGCCGAGGGTCACTTGGTATCTCTAAACACGCAGTTACCCAACCGGATCATGGCGCACTTTTTAGCCATGGGTAACTTGCCCGGCTTTGAGGGATACCGGATTCAGCGGCCAGAGTTCCGTTTTGGTAAGAGCCGTTTTGATTTTTTGCTCAACACCCCGGCGGGGCAACCGGCGTTGCTGGAAGTTAAATCGGTGACGCTGGTGGAAGAAAGACAGGGAAAGCGTGTTGCCCTGTTTCCAGATGCCCCGACAGCGCGGGGAACCCGGCACATTCAGGAACTCATGCTGGCCCAGGCTGATGGATATGAAGCCCGGCTTGTCTTTGTGATTCAGCGGCATGATGCCCAATGCTTTATGCCAAACCGCCGGACGGATCTGGCGTTGGCAGAAGCGGTGGAAGCCGCTATACTAAATGGAGTGATGGTTCAGGCGTTTACCTTTGAAATGCGGCCTGGTGGATGTCATTTTATACAGGAGGTTCCGGTCTTTGTCTAGTCCCTTTGAAATTATCCGTTGGGATGCCCCTAAGCCCCCGGATCTAGAGCTTTTGCAACGAATGATGAAACGCGAGGGGCTAGATTGTACCTTCCAGCAGATGAATGGGGGGGAAAGGACTCCTGAAACACGATATGGAGAAGGCTTTATTAGCGCCGTGGTATCCGGGATGATGCAATACGCGTTTCCCGGATATGGGGTCATTGAGGTTCGGCCTGGGGACTGGCTGGAGATTCAACCGGGTATTATCCATGATGTCCTTGTACTGGGAGAGGCCCCGGCGACGTTTTTACAGGCGTTTCGTAAATCAACATAAGCCAAAATAATACTTATAGACCGTAAAAAAAACAGGCCCCTACTGGAGCCTGTTTTCAATGTGCCCTGAAGGGCTTATTAATACTTCGCCATGTAGCGCGCATGCTCCCATGGGGTCACATCGGTGCGGTAATCATCCCACTCAATGAGTTTGGCTTTTGCAAATTCATTGTAGATGTGTTCACCCAAGGCCGCTTTGGCCACCTGGCTGGCTTTAAACTCTTCCAGCGCTTCATACAGGCTACCAGGCAGGGAAGGAATATGGTGGTTTTGTCGCTCCATTTCTGTCAGCTTGTAAATATTGGCGGTGACAGGCGCAGGTGGCTCGATTTTGTTCTTGATCCCATCCAGACCGGCTAGCAAAATGGCGGCAAAGGCCAGATAGGGGTTGGCTGCTGGATCGGGCGAACGGAGCTCAACCCGGGTGGAAGCGCCTCGTTTGGCCGGAACCCGCAATAATGCGCTCCGGTTCATGGCAGACCAAGCTACATAGACCGGGGCTTCATACCCAGGCACCAGTCGTTTGTAGCTATTCACCAGCGGATTGGTGACTGCCGTAATTCCCCGGATGTTTTTCAGCATCCCGCCGATAAACCACAGGGCCTCTTGACTGAGCTGGTAATCCCCTTTCTCGGCGTAAAATGCGTTATCACCTGTCAGTTTGGCCAGGGACATATTGCAATGCATCCCGGAACCGTTAACCCCAAAGACGGGTTTGGGCATAAAACTGGCATGGAGGCCATGTTGAGCGGCGATGCGCCGGGTAATAATCTTGGCGGTTGTTACCCGATCCGCTTGGGTCAGGGCGTCGGAGTATTTGAAATCAATTTCATGTTGGCCGCTGGCCACCTCATGATGATCCGCTTCCATCTTGAAATCCAGACTTTCCAGAATTTCGCTGATTTCTCCACGGACCAGTTCTCCCCGGTCATCGGGGGCTAAATCGTAGTATCCACCAGCATCATGGGTTTCCGTGGAGATGGTTCCATCGGGGTTGCGCTTGAACAGGAAAAATTCCAGCTCTGGTCCCACGTTAAAGATAAAGCCCAGCTTCTTCGCTTCTTCCAGGATCCGTCTCAGGTTGCCGCGGGGGCAGCCTTCAAAGGGGGTTCCATCTGGGTTGTGGATATCACAGATGACCCGGGCGACTTTTTGGCCGCCTTCTTCCCATGGCATGACCTGGAAGGTATCATAATCCGGGTGGAAGGCCATATCAGAGGTTTCTATGGTTCGGAATCCGGAGATGGAAGAACCATCCAGCAAAATTTCATTGTTGAGTGCTTTTTCCAGCTGATCGGCGTGAATCGACATATTCTTCGGGAGCCCGTGAAGGTCTACAAACTGGAGGCGAATGCGCTTGACGCGCTTCGTTCGGGCTTCTTCCAGAATGTCTTCAATAGTGCGGTTCGGAACGGACGGAGTTGGTACTTCAAGTGTCGACATGGTTTCTGAGCCCTTTCAATGCATCAATGCAATAGATGAGATGGAAATTCTTGTACATTGTACACGATCCATCGGGGTTTTGCTATGTTTCCCGTTTGTATAGGTCGCTTAAACCTTGACGCCCCCATTATTATATAAAGTCGGCGGGTGTTTCTTCTAATAATTTAGGGGTTTCCGGGTTTCCAGCGCCGTGGGTATCGGATCGCTTTCAAAAACGGTGTCCCCAATTTTCAGAATCAGGATCAGGGAGCGATGATCAGGGCTTAGGCGGCTTTCGGCAAGCACATGGGGCTTTTGGGGGTCAACGGATTCAACAGGACCACCCGTTTGCGTTTGGCGTGCCAAGGCCTGGAGCATCAGTTGATTCTGCTTCACCAGTTTCAGGATTCGGGTCTGGTTTTCTCCTTCCGTGTAATAAACCTGATAAAAACCGGTAGGAAGGATCCCTTGAGGTGTTTGTAAGGGCACGGATAATGGGAGTAACGGCGCGTTGGATGTCGCGGTTTGTCGAGGGCCGACATTGATAATCTCTTCCTCTGTTTTGGGACGATCCCGCTCTTTTTCCGCTTTGCTTTTCCCAAAAGGCCACCACCACTTCTTTTTCTCAGGCTCATCAGAGACGGGAGCTTCTTTTGCCTGCTGGGTTGGGGAGGACATATGCCGAGGGGTCATGGGGGCGACTGATGGCGGGGGATCCAGATCATCGGGCAAGAGGTCAAATTCCGCTTGTGCCAAGGCAGAGATGGGGCAAATGAAAATTAAAGCCAGAATCACTATCCGTCGATAGAGTAGCCAAGCATGTGTCATTGATGAAGGTCTCTTTCTTGCTATGGATCGCCAACAAATCATTCTGTTTGTGAACAAGTATTTATCCTACCTGATTAACCTTTTTATTATAGGGATAGTTGCGGGGCTTGTGGGCTTTTTTGTGTGGGGTCTATACCTGGCGATCAACAGCTAGTTTTAAAAGCCGGTCGGCATGGCGGGCTGCTTCAGGTATAATGGCGGGGCATACGCAGTCGTTACATTGATCTTGCAAAGAGGCCCCGAATTAATCATGCTCGATATTCGTCAAATTCGCAGCAATCCAGAGGAAGTGAATCAGGCGCTGAAGCGGCGGAACCCTGACTTATCCGTGGATGAGATCTTACAGGTGGATATCCGCCGCCGGGAGCTGTTGCAGGAGGAAGAGGGCTTACGCAGCCGCCGAAATGAGCTGACTAAACTTTTTGCTGCCTATAAAAAAGAAGGCAAGGATATTTCCGAGGTTCAGGCCGAAACCAAACAGCTGGCCGATCGGATCAAGACCATTGAGGAGGAAAAAGACCAGCTGGAAACCCAGCAAACCCAATGGCTGCTCACCACGCCCAATACACCCTTGCCGGAAACCCCCACCGGGAAAGATGAGACCGAAAACGTGGTGGTTCGCACCTGGGGAGATGAGCTTAAAAACCGACCGGGTGCTGATGTGCTACCCCACTATGAAATTGGAACGACCCTCGGTATCCTCGATTTTGAGCGGGGCGTGAAAATCGCCGAATCCCGTTTTTCGGTGATCCGGGGAGAAGGCTCCCGGCTGGAGCGGGCGTTGATTAATTTTATGCTGGATACCCATACGGCCCATGGGTATGAGGAAGTCCTGCCGCCTTTTCTGGTGAACCGGGAGGCCATGACCGGTACGGGCCAGCTACCTAAGTTTGAAGAGGACATGTACCGCTGCCAGGATGATGAACTCTATCTGATCCCCACCGCCGAGGTGCCGGTAACCAACCTATACAAAGACGAAATTCTGGAAGAGGCGCAACTGCCCCTGAACTTTACGGCCTATACGCCGTGCTTTCGGCGAGAAGCCGGTTCAGCCGGGAAAGATACCCGTGGACTCATTCGCCAGCATCAGTTTGACAAAGTTGAGCTGGTCAAGCTGGTGCGTCCTGACCAAGGCATGGCCGAGCATCAAAAACTGGTGGCGGATGCGGAGCGAATCCTCCAATTGCTGGAGTTGCCCTACCGGGTGGTAGAACTCTGTACCGGGGACTTGGGCTTTGCCGCAGCCCGTTGTTATGATCTGGAAGTTTGGATGCCCGCTCAGGGAATGTATCGGGAGATATCCAGTTGCAGCATCTTTACGGATTATCAGGCTCGCCGGATTGGGCTAAAGTACCGATCCACTGAAACCGGGAAACCTGCGTACCTGTATACGCTTAATGGCTCTGGCCTGGCGGTGGGCCGAACCTTGGCCGCGATTCTGGAAAATTATCAACTCAACCATCAGGAGGTTCTCATTCCAGAGGTACTTCGTCCATACTTTAGGAACGAGGCCCTCAAAATTGTGAATTCTTCCTATGAGCATCGAATCGAATCCCCCTGCTGAGCCAGCAACCTCTACGGTCAAATCTGGAGAAAGCCCTTTACTGGATCTGTCCACTTTTTTGCGGATGGCGGTTGCCCAACGGGTATCTGATATTCACTTACGAGTGGGTATGGCCCCGGTCATGCGGAAAGACGGTCTGATGGTGCCGACCAAGCTGCCGCCGGTCTCTGAGCATGATTTGCTGGAGCTGGCCAAGCAGATTATTCCGCCCCGCCTGTTGCCGCGGGTCAAAAATAGCTTTGATTTTGACTTTGGGTTTGAATTTGAGGGCATGGCCCGTTTTCGGGTGAACTTGCTTCATGAAATGGGCCGTCTGGGAATGGTGTTGCGTCTCATTCCATTGACCATTCCCACGCTGGATGAGCTGGGACATCCGGCGGTGATGGAACGCTTTACCGAGTTCAATCAAGGTTTGGTTCTGGTGACAGGCCCTACCGGCTCCGGTAAATCCACCACGCTGGCGTCTATCTTGAACACCATTAACCACAAGCAGTCTAAGCATATTGTGACGCTGGAGGATCCGGTGGAATATGTCTATCAGAACGTCCAGTGTGTTGTCACGCAACGAGAATTAGGCCAGGATACCGATTCTTTCCCCAATGGGGTCAAATATGCCTTGCGGCAAGACCCGGATGTTATTCTCATTGGGGAGATGCGAGACCGGGAAACCATGCTTGCGGCCCTGCATGCGGCAGAAACAGGCCATTTGGTGTTCTCTACCTTGCATACCATCGACTCCGTCCAAACGATTAACCGGATTATTAACGCATTTGAACCGTATGAACGGGAGCCTATCCGACACCAGATTGCCGGGGTCCTTCAAGGGACGATTTCTCAGCGTCTGGTACGCCGGGTGGAAGGTTCAGGACGCTTGGCGGTGGCGGAAATTATGGTGGTCTCTCCGGCCATTCGCGATTATATTATGCGCGAGGAGATGGGTGAGATTTACCAGATGTTCCAATCTGGGGAGTTTGAAGGGGCATGCAGCCTGAACCATTCTTTGTTTCGGGCTTACCGGAATAATTTTATCTCTGCCGAAGAAGCGCTGGATGTCTCAGAGAACCCATCCGAGCTTCAGCAGATGTTGCGGGGCGCGTTTCATGGGACGTCCGGGGTCTAATACCTTGTTTGCTCGCTATACCTGTCAATCAGGTGGCCCGCATGGGGGAAGTTTGCAGGCAAGGGCTTTTATTTCTCAGCAAAAACCGTTAAACTGAAGTATAAGAAAACCGGATGTTTCGATTCTGGGTTGTGTTTGACAAGCGGTTGTAGTGAGGTGCAACTGATGCCGTGTCAAGAACTGGTCTCTTTTTCCACAGTGTCCAATTACTAGAGAGATAGGGTTATCACCGATGATGAGTGTGAGTAGAACGTCGTTCTCGGGTCGTGTTTTGGGAGTATATCTGGTAGCGTGTGTCCTGTTGTTGCTCGGGGTCTGGATGCCTGTGCAGGCGGACCCCGCTCCGATGGCAGGCCTGGGTTATGCGAACCCGGCGGCGCAGGTGGAGCCATTAAAAATTTCCGCCGTCCGTTTTGACGAGCAGACCAAGACCATTCGGATTCAAGCCGACCAAGGGTTTTCCCAAACCGCCGCCCGAAACTACTCGGTTTTAAAGCTCCCGAACCCCAACCGGATGATTATTGATATCCCCGATGCCCAACTGGTGACCAAGGAAACGAAGTATGCCATCAAGCAGGGTGGGATTGATCGGGTGGAGTTTAGCGAAACCCGTGGGACGTTTTACAATGCCGTGCGCGCCACGATCTTTGTGGATGATGATCAGACCTTATGGAAGCTGAATATCGCCTATCAGGATCAGTTTTTGCTGGTGAACCTCAATAGCGCCCCGGTGATGGCCAAGCAACCGGAGGTGCCTCCGGCTGAGACATTGGGGCTGGATATTCCCGCTGGCCGAAACATCATTGAAGACGCTTTTTACCGGGATGATCGCCTGCATTTGCGGGCCAAAAAGGGCTCCCAGATTGTGGTTAAAAACCGCTTTATTCTCAGGGATCCCAACCGTTTGGTCCTGGATTTGGCGAATGCGGCTGTTGTCAGCCGCGAACTTCTCAAACCCATTACGGTCAATGATCCGGGCATCCGGCAGATTCGAATGGGTCAGTTTGATGAGGAAACCGTCCGTATCGTCGTGGATACCGACATGCCGGAAACCTTCCAGGTGATGTACCCCGCAGCCGATAAAAACCTGTTGGTGGTGAGCCCGTATTTAGGCTCTTCCATTGCGACCCTGCCACGGGATGTGGAGTTGGGGAGTGTGGACCGGGTGTTGCTGGACCGGAAGCAAGGCGAAACCACCATCCGTATTATTACCAACCGGCCCATGGTCCACCGGGTCATGAAACAGGATGAGGTGGTGTATGTAGATCTGCTGAATGCCGCCGCTAATCCGGGGTGGATCCAGTTTAACGCCGAAGATTACCCGGAGTTGAAGTTCATGAAGCTGGAACGCCTGACGGCGGATCAGCCCAACAGCAAACTGGTGGTGAATCTTAAAAACAAGGATCTGGATCTTCAGACCGAGCTCTCAGAGGATGGTCGAGTCTTGGAACTGGTGGTGACCCCCCGGTTAAACCAACGAATGAGCAAAGCGCCGTTTCCGGCTCGCATTGTCATTGACGCAGGCCATGGCGGGAAAGATCATGGGGCCATTCGGGAAAATGTTCGGGAAAAGGACATGAACCTGGCCCTGGCGCTGATGGTGAAACAGGAGTTGGAGGCCCGCGGGTTTAAGGTGTATATGACCCGAAGCACGGATAAATTTTTGCCGTTACCGGAAATTACAGCCATCACCAACCGGATTCACCCGGATCTCTTTATCAGCATTCATCACAATTCTTCCACCAACCCAGCCACCCATGGGATTGAGACTTACTATTACCACGGGCAGGGGCTGGACTTGGCGCGCAAGATCCATAGCAAGCTGATTAGTAACGTTGCGGCCAAAGACAACGGCGTGCGTCGGGCCCGGTTTTATGTGATCAACCACACCCCAGTCCCCGCAGTGCTGTGTGAGGTGGGCTATGTCTCCAATGTCATTGAACGCAACGCCCTAACCACCATGGACCGGAAAAAGAGAACGGCTTATGCCATTTCCGAGGGCGTGGTAGAATACCTTCGTTCGAAAGTATCGGCCCAGAAAAGGTAACTTTGGTGGTTCATTCCACATCACCCATCGGCGTGTTTGACTCCGGGGTGGGCGGTCTCGGGGTGCTGGACACTCTGGCGGCGGCCCTGCCGGAGGAGGACTTTGTCTACTTCGGGGATACGATTCATATGCCCTACGGCGATAAAACCCTGGATCAGGTCTCCGGGTACGTGGGACGGATTCTGGACTGGCTGTACACGGAGCGGCAGATGAAGCTTTTGGTGATGGCTTGCAATACGGCATCTGTGGTTTTATTGCGCCAAATGACAGAAATCCCGCCGGTTCCCTGGGTGGATACCATCCAACCGATTTGTCGCTGGCTTGCTCAAGAGAGCGGCTTTCAAACCGTGGGGTTAATGGCGACCCCGGCAACCATTCGATCCAACCAGTATCAGCGGACCTTGTTAGAATTGAATCCTCAGATGTCGATGATTCCGGCGGTGTGTGAGGGGTTGGCCAGCTTGATTGAAGCCGGACAGATGGATAGCCTGGAGACTCAGTCTGTGCTGCAACACTGTATCAAGCCCTTACAAATGACGTCTCCAGAGGCGGTGATTCTGGGTTGTACCCATTACCCCCATGCCAGGCACCTGATTGCCCGGCAACTGCCGGGGCCTGCCTTGCTGGATCCTGCCGGATTTATTTGTCGGCAGGTGCAAACGTTATTGGATGAACGGCATTTACGTGCTTCCCAAGCCCAATCCGGTACGGTCGAATATTTTGTGAGTGGGGACGCGGAGCAATTTTACCGGGCCATTCAGACCCTGCCGCTCACGGCATTGCCCTTGAAAAAACCGGCATCGGAGCCGTTGTTTGGTACGTCCCGCCTATAACGCCTATAAAATAACGCCCAAGCCCGACTGTTCACTGGCGTGGGTGAGTTGTTGACGAACCTGCTGGGCCTGCTGAATCAGCCGGTGGGCCGTGTGTCGTTGGCGCATTTCGGTTCGAAGTTCTTGACAGAGCTGATCCAGGCGAGTTTGATGGCAATCATGGTGATCCACCAGGCGCATGAGCACTTCTTCCGTTAAGTCCGAACTCAGTCGGCACCCTGCCGCAATCAGGTACTGGGTTTCCAGGCTGGGTGTGACGTGATTGGACAGTTGCTGAATGGTTTGATAGCAGATCGCTTCCTGGTTGAAGCGATCCACGAGATTGAGCAGAACCTGGGCTTCTTCCAGGGTGAGCTGATCCAGCCCTTGGCGATCCAGCGCCCGATCCATGGTGAGGACCAGTTGGTGCAATGTCTCTGTGATTTCCATATCCTGGTTGTCGACCGCAAGCGATGGAAATGGATCCCCTGGATAGAGGAGTTCCCGGTTTGCTTGTCTTACTTAAAGATTGGCTGCGGGCTTGCTGTTCGAGGCATCTGCGATCTTGGGCGGGGTACCGGGCGGCAGGTATTTCATCAACCAGTTGGCCATTTCGTCTTTAAGATCGGGTCGGAGCTTGATCATGTCACTTCCATCGCCGGATAACCGGTACAGTTGAATGGCTTTGGGACCAACCGCCCAGCGGTATAAGAGTTCAGAGGCTTCATAAGAGACATTATCCCAGTTGCTGGCAATGATAAATAGGGCGTTTCTATAATCCACCATGGGGCGTGAAGTTTCCAACCCCTTGTAATCCAAGCTGGGTGAAAGCATAATGGTGGCCTTTATATGGTTTGCATGCCGGTTAGCGGCAATCAACGCCACATTTGCCCCCAGTTTGGAACCAATCAGGGCGACCTTCTTGTTGTTGACCTGAGGGTAGTCCTCGTTGTGATCAAAATATTTGAGGACCCGATCCAGATCTTTGGGCATCTGCTTCCATTGCATCTGATCAAAGTCTCGCCAAGTGACCAAGCGTCCTCCAGTGGTCCGAGTGCTGATGCCATGACCTCGCTGATCCAGAGCCAGTACCGCATAACCTCGTTTCACCAGCGTGACAGGCAGGGAATTCCAGTCTCGATGGGACCCGTTGAGGCCATGGAGCAGGACCACCAAAGGGTACTGGGTACTGGGGGCTGTCTCCTCCTCTTCCTCATCGCTGGTTACTTCATCTGTTTCATCCTCTTCCATCAGCTGAGAGGGGTCATACAGGCGTCCGGCCATCACCACGTTATCAAGCAGGGTGATTTCAATTTCTTCATAGGGAAAGTCCACCATCTCTTTCGGCATGGGGGCGGAAACCGACTCGGTATCCTCTTCGTAGGACGTTTCCTCTACATATTCCTCACCATGATCCACCGCTTCTTCCGCTGCGGCTTCGTCCCCTTCCGCAGGCGGTGGGGCTTCTTGGGAGCATCCTGTTAGCAGGAAGAGGGTCGAAAAGAGCAGGACGGGCAAGAGCCCGTAGACCACCCAAGGCAGCCGGAAACGGGCTAACATGAGGTTGGCCCTTTGGTTATGACCGTTTTGGGCAGGACAATGGCAAAGGTGCTGCCTTGCTCTGGGGTGGAAGAGAGTAATTCGACGCTGCCTCCATGGGCTTGCAGGATTTTTCGGCTGTGAGCCAGACCCAGGCCAGTGCCCTGGCTTTTGGTAGAAAAGTACGGGGTAAAGAGCTTTTTGGCAATGTGGGGGTCTACCCCACAGCCTTGATCGCTGACCTTGATATAAATATGACGATCGTTTTTCCGGCTGGCGATTCGCACAGTCACCTGGCTACCGCTGGGCGAGGCTTCCAGAGCGTTTTTCAAAAGATTAATCAGGGCCTGTCGAATCCGATCGCCATCCAGTTCTAAGATCCAGTCCTCTTTTTCTTCTCCCGGGCCAAGTAGCTGAATATCTTTTTCCTGGTAAGAGGGCTGATAAAACGTCACCACATCCTGGACCAACTGGTGAAGATGGATGGGGGAGAGCTTTAATTGCAGGGGCTTGGAGTAATTGGTGAGCTCTGACAAGATTGTCTCCAGCCCGCTGGTGGCTTGGCGGATGAGAAAGAGGTTCTTTTGCAGGGTTTCCAGCAAGGGGCCATTTTGCACTTCCAGCTTCCCGAGCTGATCTTCAGTCAGCTTGGCGTAGAGGTCAATCAAGCCCAGGGGATTGCGAATCTCATGGGCAATCACCGAGGACAGTTGGCCAATGGCGACCAAGCGTTCATTTTGGACCACTTTATGATTGAGGTCATTGACCTGATCCAGCGCCACGGTCAGTTCCCGGTTGCGGTTTTCCAAGCCGTGCACCAGGGCGGTAATGAGCAGGTTGAGTTTATCGTCATACCGACGATCCACCGGCGTGGTTTCCAGCAAGCCTTCCAGATCCGGGCGATCCAGATGGCCAACCAAGTGGCTGGCAATGGTCTTGGTATCACCGGGATGAAAGGTCCAACCGCCTTCATACATCCGAAACGTGTCGTTGGTTTCAGCCGACCAGTACAGGGCCGCGCACAGCCGGTTGGTTAGGACCAGGAGAAAGCCGGTCTGGGGGGAGATGCCCGCTGATTCAGGCAGATCATCTGTCTGGTTAAACTGATACAACCCCACGTTGGGTAAATTCTCCAGAGAGAGGGTCATGGCCTCAAAGGCTTCATCCTCCAGGGTCCGGGTCAGGACCAGGCCTTCCAGGCGCTGATCGCGGATCATGCGGGTGATACAGCTATAAAGGCTCAGGAACGTCTCTTTGGAATACAAACCCGTAGAAGAACTAAGATGGCCAAAAAGGCCATCTAGTTTCATGTGAGGTTTTGTCAGCTTGGTATCCGTCACTGCATTTTCCGTCGATACGCTCTCTCACTCTTGGTCTATTATACCGCAGCTGGCAGAGAGGTGGACGGTTCGACCAGACCATAGCGCAGGGCGTAGAGTACTGCCTGAGTCCGGTCATTGACCTGCAGCTTTTGGAAAATATTGTTGACGTGGGTTTTGACGGTGGTTTCGCTGATCACCAGCTTATCCGCCACGCCCTTGTAGGTAATGCCCTCGGTCAACAGCTTCAAGACTTCTTTTTCCCGGTTGGTCAGGTAGCTGAGCAACGCTTTCTTGGTGGGATCCGGCCGAGTGGCAGGCGCCGTCTTGGTATGGAACTCATCAAAGAACTTGGTAGCCAGACTGGGCGGTAAGAACACCTTGCCGGTGGCGACTTCCTCAATGGCTGCGATGAGCTGAGAGGTCACCATGGTTTTCAGAATATAGCCTTTGGCCCCGTTTTTCATGGCGCGGTAAATCAGATCCGGATCATCGTAGCCGGTGAGGGCCAGGATCTTAATATCGTTGCGCTTGGATAAAATCTGTTGAATGGCGTACACACCATCCACATCGGGCATGTTCATGTCCATCAGGACAATATCGACTTCAATTTCACTGATCCGACGAATGGCATCATCGGCGTTGGTGGCAATGCCAATCACAGAATAATCGGACTGAATCTCAAGCAGTTGTTTAATCCCTGCACTGTGGTTGGCGTTATCATCCACAATAAACACACGAAGGTTGGACGTATTCATCTTTCTCATAACGTGATGTATCTCCTACAGCTCTCCAAGAACACCTACACTGATGAACCTTACACTCGTTTGTCACTCCCATCTAAAGGCAGAAGCAATTGGGCGTCCTGGTCCTTTATCTGATGTACGCTCATCATACCCTACCCACATGAGGGAACTCATCATCTGAAAGTTTTATATTCCGCGCCAATGGATCAATCTTCCGGGGGAGTCTCCTCGTCCAAAGGGTGGAGATTGGGCGGGAAATTCCCTCGGTAGAGCAGTATGTGTGCTAAAGGAAATTCCCACAAGGGGAGGACCCTATCCTATAATGGGTGTAGTCAATCTGTGGGATTGAGCTGGTGTTCGGGATGGGAGCATGGGTGAATGAGCGTCAAACGGGCGATTAATACGACAAAAAACCTTGTTGTGGCTGAGCATGTCAAAATGGCTGATAATTATTTTAGCCGGCTTAAAGGGCTCATGGGGGCTCCCGGGCTGCCTGAAGGCCATGGCTTGTGGATTACCCCATGCGCCGATATTCACTCCTGCTTTATGCGCTTTGAGTTTGACGCCATCTTTGTGGATCAAGAGGGTCGGGTGGTACACCTGATTGAGCGGATGAAACCCTGGCGGATGACCCCCTGGATCAAGGGCAGCAAGGCGGTGCTGGAACTGGATGGCGGGGTGATTGCCAAAACCGGCACCGCACTGGGCGACACAGTGGTACTTGAATAATATAAGGTAAGTATCCCTTCATGACAAGTAAATGATCTTGTGCTAACATGCGGCGGTTTGAGCTATATATAAAGGGATGTGCCGCATGCTCGGAAGTGATACACTGGTAATCAAGATAGAACCTGCTGATGGAGGGATCCCTGTCGAGATGTTTGCGGACTATCTCATAGCCCATCAAGATGTGCTTCGGGTGGTGGTTAAAACGGAAGATCCGAACGCCCCGGAGCCTACCCTCCGAGTTGTGGATGTTGAGCATGGCTCAATGATCATCAAGGCTGCTGCTGATGCGGTTCAGCAATATTTCCCGTTTATGGAGCCTGTTTTCTCCAAAATGGGTGAGGCATTACAGGATGCCTTAACAGGGACGCATACGATTGAGGCCACCCGCACCAGCAGAGTGAAAATCCCCAGAAAGGTGCTGGAAAAAATGTCGGCTCCAATGCTTGATGGTGTTGTAAAGAGTGTGACAGCTTTTGAGGAAGGGAAGGAAAGTACCCCTTTCTATAATATTGTGGCGACTGACGTAAAACAGAATCTTGAACCAGATGACCCTCCAGCAGAGCCGGTTGCGCCTGCAAAAACCGAACTGGGGGAAACTCAGCAATTAACCGGACATTTGAAAGAGCTTGATTGGGACAACAAGAAGGCTAAATTTCTGACCCAAATTGATGGGAAACCCCGCAAGATCCAATGCGCTATTTTTGATGAGGATTTTTTAAAAGAGAAAGTATGCGGAGATTTGCATGTCCGACTTACGGCTGTCCCCGAATACAGGATCGGAACTTTAGGGGAGAAAACCATTCATTGCTTCCAAGTGTCTCAAGTTGAGATATTGGAGTAATTATGCCTATTTCAGAAGAAGAATTTGACCGTATCCTTACACGAGCCGCGCAGCCGTTGAGGATAAAGAGTGAAAAAGATGTTCCCGGCGTTGCCGATGATTGTAGCGATACGCAAATTCATCCACATAGTTCTGAAGATACTTCGGACTGACTGAGTGGTAAGTCCCGTTCACAGAGCGTTTTAGCTGGCTCCAGAATCCTTCGATGGTGTTGGTATGGACATCGCCAATAACGTATTGCTTTGAGCCATGGTTGACGGTCTTGTGTTTGAACCCATTCAGGGAAATACGTTTGTAGGAGCCGTATTCATCGGTCATCATTTGTGAACCCAGTTCAACATTCTCACAGATAAACGGGATAACGGTAGCGGCTTTGGTATCGGTGCAAACGATGGCTTTCACTTCGCCACCGCGCTCAACTACTCCGATCACCGGGGTCTTGCCTTCTGCGCCCCGCCCGCGCTTTCCCCGGCGGGTTCCTCCGACATAGGTTTCATCGGCTTCAACGATATTGCCCAAGAGCTTGTCATCCTGATCTTGATCCGCAAACAGTTGGCGAATCTGCTTTGCCATCCGCCAAGCAGTCTTATAGGTGACACCCAAGTGGCGCTCCAGTTCTTTTGCCGACACGCCGTTTTTCGAGTTTGAAAACAGATACATAGCCAGAAACCAATTTTTCAGGCTGGTAGAGGACTTATGGAAGATAGTATCGGCCAGCGGGTGCAGTTGGTAGGAGCAAAACGGGCAAGCATAGCACTTGCGGCCTGACACCCTATAAAACTTGGTTTTCTTGTTGCAGTGTGGGCATATTTCCAGATTGCCAAAACGCTTTTGGAAGATGTATTCCAGGCAGGCGGCATCATCGGGAAACTTGGCTTCAAATTGCTTGATAGTGAACTTTTCCATTGATCTGCTCCATCTGAACTGTATTCAGAATAGCAGAGTCCTTACTTGTTGTAAAGGGATACTTACCTAATATAAAATCTTTTCCTTACGGGGTATCCGTTTAATAAGACACTGAGGTCTGGGACGTGTCTACAGTCGTTGGCGAAGTATGAGCCTTACGGATGTGGATGCCTTTGGTACATTCAGGTTCTAGCGGTGAGTTTGAGGGGCTGGCCCCTTATAAAAATCGAAAACGAAAATATATTAATGTGTTATTGTTTTGGCCTGATTCCAGAGTTGATCCCACTCCTCAAAGCTCAGCTCTTCCAACAATTTCCCAGGATGCTTTTCTTTCACCAGCTGTTCCATGGTTTGGAAGCGGCGGGTGAACTTTTGGGTGGCTCTTGTGAGCGCAACTTCCGGGTCAATTTTGAAATGACGGGCCAAATTGACCGACGCAAAAAAGATATCCCCCATCTCTTCTTCCAGCCGTTGGAAATCGGCGCCGGATTCGGCTTCATCCCGGAGTTCCGCGTATTCGCTCATGACGCACTCCCAGAGCGACTCAAAGCTAGGCCACTCAAACCCCACTTTCACCGCCCGTTTGCTGGTTTCCAGCGCCCGACTGAGGGCGGGTATCCCTTTGGGAACGCCTTCTAAAATACTATCGGCCTGGGGTTGCGCGCCTTTTTCCGCCTGCTTGATGGCTTGCCAGTTGCGGGTTACCTCGTCCGCATGTTCAACCGTCACATCGCCAAAGACATGGGGGTGGCGTCGAATGAGCTTATCCGCGATGGCCTCGCTCACATCCTGAAAGTTAAATTGACCGGCATCTTGGGCAAGCTGGGCATGGAGGGCGACTTGCAGGAGGACATCGCCCAATTCCTCCTTGAGAAGGGCTGAATTACAGCTTTCTGTTGAGAGATCAATGGCTTCTACGGCCTCGTAGGCCTCCTCCAGCATGTAGGGTTTTAGAGTCTGGTGGGTTTGTTTCAGATCCCACGGGCACCCGCCTTCCGGGTTGCGCAATTGGGCCACCACCGCCAGCAGTTTTTCAATCCCGAACAACGCTTCAATGCGATCCAATATAGGGGAAGAGGTCATAGTCATGATGCTCCAAGTCGGTTGACCCTCTTACCTTAGCGAAAAAACCGAAAAGCTCAAAGAGACCGCCCAGGGATCTGGGGGAAAATGGCTATTCTCAATAATTATTTCTGGAACCCTGCTGATCCGCACGCTATAATAAAGCCATCGGTCGTTTAAAAGGAGAACAGGTCATCTACCCCGAGTTTGTCAAGGCAGTTGAAGAGGCCAAAACCGTTTTTATTACCGCGCATGTAGGCCCTGATGGTGATACGCTGGGCTCCATGTTGGCATTGAAGTTTGCATTCGAGAAGTCTTGCCCCCATATTCAAGCGGTGGACTGTGTGATCTCGGGGAAAATGCCTGATGTCTACAGTTTTTTGCCTGGAATCCGGGAAGTCCGTAATATGGAAACCGCCACAGACTTGCTGGATGAGTATGATCTCTCTATTTCGGTGGATTGTGGCTCTGCGGATCGCCTGGGACTGGCGCAAACGCTCTTTACCCAAGCCAAAATCTCGGTCAATATTGATCACCATGTGAGCAATGAACGCTTTGGAACCCTGAACATTGTGGAGGTGTCCGCCTCCGCCAGTGGTGAGGTGGTGTATGATCTGTTGCAGGAGTTGAAGATTCCGCTGGATGCCAATATCGCTACCTGCCTGTATACGGCCATTGTGAGCGATACCGGTGGTTTTAAGTATTCCAATACCACTGCCAAGGTGCTGGAGATCTCGGCCCGTCTGGTATCTGCGGGGGCTAACCCGGAGTATGTCTTTAAGCAGCTCTATGAAGAACGGCCCTTAGAGCAACTTATGATGCAGGCGGATGCGATTTTGCATGCCCAGTACAATGCGGACCGGACGATTGGCTGGACCATTGTGGATCAGGCCCTGCTGGATAAGCACGGGGCGCTGGAAGAACATGTGGATGGCTTGGTGGAATCCATTCGCCGTGTTGATACGGTACTGGTTGCCTTTGTCTTAAAAGAAACCACCAGTGGGCAGACCAAGGTCAGCGTGCGCAGTGATACTCATGATATTGATGTTTCCGAGGTTATGTGCCAGTTTGGCGGTGGGGGGCATCGAATGGCGGCGGGATGTACCATAGACAAAGCCCCTGATGAGGCGCTCAAGGTGCTGTTACCTATTTTTGAGGACAAGGTCCGAAACCGGATGCTGATCCGCTAGTTGTTAGCGGCGTTGCTGAAGCAGGTGGCGAATGCCGGTGGCCAGAATCTCTTTGGCTCCCCGGTTGTTAGCCAGTAGTTGCTGGCCGTTTTCCACGGTATTGCTGTAAATTTCCGGCTGGGTCAGCAATTGGGTGATAACATTCATCAGGGTCTCGGTATCCGGGACCTGGTATCCGGCATTGTTTTCCAGAATCAGCCGTGTGATTTCCCGGAAATTCTTCATGTGGGGCCCGAAAATGACGGGAACTCGTAGGCTGATGGGTTCAATGGGATTTTGCCCCCCTTTTTCCACAAAGCTTCCCCCCATGACGGCGACCGTGCTGAGATCATAGATGGTTAGCAATTCGCCAATGCTATCTAGCACCACCACGTCACACTGGTTTGGGTTGGCCTCAGACAGCTGGCTGCGGACTGAAAAATGCAGGGCCTTGGCGTTGAGAATGGTTTTAATCTCCCCGGTCCGTTCCGGGTGGCGGGGAGCAATGACCAGTTTGAGTTCTGGGAAGTCCTTGCGCAAACTCATGTAGGTTTCAATGAGGGGCTGATCTTCCCCGGAGTGGGTGCTGGCAAAGGTGAGGATGGTATCCTTGGGGGAAAAGTTGAGGAGATGCGCCAGAATCCCCTTTTGGACCGGATCAACGACCGGATGAATATCGAACTTGAGGTTGCCGGTAACGGTAATGGATTCGCTGGGCAACTCGGCCAAGGTGGTAATGCGCTCGACATCCAGTTGGGATTGCAGATAAAGGTGTGTTATTTTTTGTAAGGCCCTGTCAATCAATGGTTTAATGAGCTTGTACCCGGCAAAGGAGCTTTGGGAAATCCGTCCGTTGATCAAAATCAGCGGAATCTGGTAGCGGCGGGTGGTAATATCAATCAGGTTAGGCCAAAGCTCGGTTTCGGTCAGGATAATCAGATCCGGTTGCACGCGTTGGATGACCCGGTGGACGATGGGGCGCAAATCATAAGGAAAGTAAAACACCGGAAAATCCGGGTACACGCGCTTGGCCAGTTCCTGTCCGGTCCGGGTGGTGGTGGAAACTATGATAAAAAACTCGTCCTGCAGGTCATTGATCAACGGACGAATGGCATTAAACTCCCCCACCGATACGGCATGAAACCAGATGGATTTCTTTCCTGCAGGGCGCTGCTTTAACTGCTGATAAAAAGAATCCGGGAATACGGAGAGCTTCTGGAAAAAGCCACTCCGTGCCTTGGGAGAGGTCAGCAAATAGATCACCAGCGCAGGCAGGGTGATGAAAAGGCCGAGCCAGAAAAACACGTTATAAAGAAAAAGGGGAAAACCCATCCTGGGGTCCAATCCGTTTTAAACTCTGTTGAGCATTCTATAGCGGAATACCCTGAAAGGCCACTGATCAGTTTATGGAGTGCCATGAACGGGGGAGTGGACCAGGAATTGGCGGAGTCGCTCCATCGACTGGTGAGCCAGGCAATAACGGGGCTCCAGGGTCAGGGCCTTTCGATAGGCTCGGTAGGCGTTAAACCAATCATCCTGATGCTCATAAACCCGGCCCAGATTGAAATAGGCAAAATGAAGGGCATTGTACCGCTTGGCCTGGATGGCTTGTTGCAGATAGGGGATGGCTTCTTCATAACGGCCCTGGGCAATCAAATACGCCCCAATATCGTTGTAAGGGTTGCCAAAGTCCGGGTCCATCTCAATGGCTTGTTGACAATGGGCAATGGCCGCGTCTAACTCACCCAGAAAGCTGTAGGCCCAACCTAAAAACGTGTGGGCTTCAGCCGTGGGGTAATACTCCAGAGACTCCTGATATTTATGCACTGCTGCCTGGTACTGTTTCTTGGCTTGTGCGTCATACGCGTCATAGAAACATTCCATGGCCTGCTTCCGGCGTTTTTTGAGAATAATGTCCTCAAACAGGACTGCACTACCCATTGAGGCGACCCTCTCATTTCCAGTTCCGTCCGGGTATTGTATCGAAAAGGGCGGGTTTAGAAAAGCGACTGGCTCAGGGTTGTAACTATCTGAAACAGAGCCCTGTAGAGAGCAAAACAAACGACCGCTTCAGATGATTGAAACGGTCGGTTGCTTTTTTAAACGGGTGAATGACTTGGAGTGGGCCTATTCTTCGGAATCAGTGTATTCCTCAGTGTCGCCGCCTTCCAAGTACAGGCCGCTTTCTTCCAGCGAGCCATCTTCCAGCAACATATCGCCCAGGGTTTCTTCCGTAATTTCTGGAGAGCCGAACATGCTTTCAATCTCCTCCAGAATGGCAGAAGGCTTACGCATGCTGGTTTTGGCCGCATAGGCGCCTTCCTGCTCATCCAGCATATCAGCCCGCTCGTCTTTGAAGTGTGGGAAGCCGGTCCCGGCTGGGATGAGACGTCCAATAATGACGTTTTCCTTCAGGCCGTTAAGGAAGTCCTTCTTGCCTTCCACAGCCGCTTCAGCCAGAACCCTTGTGGTTTCCTGGAAGCTGGCGGCGGAGATGAAGCTGTCGGTGTTTAAACTGGCCTTGGTAATCCCCAGGAGTATAGGGTGGTAGGTTGCAGGCTGCTTGCCACGCTCTTCCACCATCCGGTTGGCCTCCTGGACGATTTTCTCATCAACCAGCTCGCCGGAAAGCAATGTGGTATCACCACCATCGTCAATGCGGACCTTCTTAGTCATCTGACGAACAATGATTTCAACGTGCTTATCGGCAATTTCAACGCCTTGAGAGCGGTATACCCGTTGAACTTCATCAACCAGATATTTCCGTACCGCCTCAACCCCGTTAATGGCCAGGATATCATGGGGGTTGATGGGACCATCGGTTAAGGCTTGGCCTGCTTTGACGGCTTGCTTATCTTCCACAATGATGTTGGCACCAACAGGGAATTGAACCTCGGTGCGGCCATTTTCGCTGTTGAGGAACAGCTTTTGGGCGTCTTCTTCCCAAACAATTTCGACAGTGGCGTCATAGGGGGAAACCACCGCGTTTTCTTTGGGTTTACGACCTTCCAGCAACTCTTCAACCCGAGGAAGACCCTGAACGATGTCTCCGGTTTTTTCTCGCTCAAAAATGAGGGAGGCAATCAGGTCACCCCGCTGGGTCAAGGAGCGATTTTCAACCTGCAGTTGAGTACCGGGGCTGATCAGATAGGGGCGGCCTTCACGCAGAACAACCGTCTTGCCGTCCACTTTGGTGATCTGACCCGATTGAGGGGCAGGGGTGTTTTTGTTATCCAGTTCATGGCCCGCTTTGATAAACTGGCCGACCTTCACATTGGCGCTTCCTGAGAGCGTGAGCGCTTGCTCATGGGCATCGGTCACAATCAACACACGGCGAACATCTTTTTTATCTGCAGCGTTGCCCAGACTGACTCGACCTTCGGTTTGAGTAATAACCTGGGTTTTGACCACCGGCGCTTTTTTATCAATGACCTGCCCGTTTTTAACCAGCAAGTGGGTTTGGGAAGCCGTGGTGGTTTCGCCTGTGGAAACAGCGGCTTCTCGGCGGATAGGCAGGTTTTCCAACACGGAGATCTTCAGGTTGGTGGCACCCTTTTTGCCTTCTACCAGCTCGGTGACCCCTTTCATCCGCTCCAGATATCCACGCATTTGCAGAACCAGACTAGTTCTCAGGAGTGATGCGCCTTCAATCTGACGGATCTTGTCGCCGTCTTTGTATTGCAGCTGCGTAACCGGCACGATGCTGATGTTCTCTGAATCAGTCGACTCAAAGTTGATGTCCACCTTGGGCGGCTCAATGACAAACTCTTCAAAGGGCCGCAGGAGTACTTCAGCGTATTCCAGATCGGCCGTATCGTCGAGATCTTCGTCCTCGTCCTCGCCGGGTTCCTCGATTTTAAAGTTGATGGTCACCATGCAACGTTCTTTGGCCTTAATGCCCGGTGCGACTTCGGTGCCTTTATCGACAATGGTACCGTCATCCACGTTAATGGTGCTGATGTCATCCACCCGGTGCAGTTCTCCAGGCCGAACAACCACCTCGCGGATAATGTCATTCTCCTCGGTGATTTCCACAATCCCGCTGGTCTGACAAGTGACGCCTTTGACAATTTCGGTACCGGCTTCCACATGCATGCCGGATTCAATGCCGGGCACTTTCAGGGAGCTGTCCTTGCTGATCTGGTGAATTTCTTCCGGCAGGAAGAGGACTTTACCGGAAGCAGTCAGAATTCGCTGCTCATCCACTTCCACATCTTCAAAGCGAATCTCCCCGCTGGTGGGAACGGAGACTCGATCATCCAGCAATTCGGCGATGATACTACCATTTTCCACCATGGTTCCTTCTGGAGACTTCAGGACGTAGCTTTCCTTACTGCCTTTGACATGCCAGATCTGCTCTTTCTTGGTCTGTTGTAGCTCGGCGTTATCAGGGGTCACGGAAGCAATGATAATGGTCAGATCCCGACCTTCCACCACCCGTTCTACGGTTTCCCCACCAACTTTGGCAGTTTCGGTCTTGAGTTCTTCGGGAATTCGGACTTCCCCGCCGTGTTCGCTAATTACCATGGTTTCGGCGATGATTTCACCCTTTTTCAGCTGCTGGCCATCTTTGACCAAGTGCTTGGAGCCAGCGGGCAAGTTGTAGACATCCCCGCCCAGCACCCAGATGGTCCCGGCCCGGTTTGCGGTTCGGCTGATATTGCCTTGACGATCCCGTTTCTCATCGGCCTCAAAGCCTTCAAAAAAGACCTCTCCGCTCATATCAGAGGTGATGTCCTTAGTCGCTTTCTCGGTTCGGCGACCGGTGATAGGCTCAAACACCGCAATGATATTGCCTTTTTTAACCTTATCACCCTGGTTTACATTCACAATGGTGTGGTATGGCAGGTTATACTTGTCGATTTTACCTTCTGTGGTTTCTACCTCGATGGAGACATCCTTGGTCGTAATCTGGACGACATCTCCGTGACGGGTCCGGAATTCCTTGGTGGGGAGCTTGGTTTGAACGGTTCCGTCATGACGGGCTTTGAATTCTTCCCGGTTAAAGCCGCCGCTGAATACACCGCCGGTGTGGAACGTTCTCATGGTCAGCTGGGTACCGGGTTCCCCGATACTTTGAGCGGCCATAATTCCAATGGCTTCACCTAAATCAACCAATTTATTATTGGTCAGGGACCAGCCATAACATTTTTGACACACACCGACCTGGCTTGCGCAAGTGAGGCCGGAGCGGACCAGAACCTCTTTAATGCCAGCGTTGTCAATGGCTTCAGACTGAGCCGGGGTGATGATTTGACCGGCCTGAACAAGGACTTCACCCGTTTCAGGACTGACCACATCCACGGCGGCGGTTCGGCTGATGATCCGATCCACCAAGGGGGCCATGATGGATTCCCCTTCCGTAATGGCATCCATCAATACGCCTTGCTGGGTGCCACAATCGGCTTCCTGAATAATGACATCCTGGGCTACATCAACCAGACGACGGGTGAGATACCCGGAGTCGGCGGTTTTAAGAGCGGTATCTACCAGACCTTTTCGGGCCCCATAGCTGGAAATGATGTATTCCGTAACGCTTAAGCCTTCACGGAAGTTAGAACGAATGGGGAAGTCGATGATCTGACCTTGCGCGTCTGCCATTAGACCCCGCATCCCAACCAACTGGCGAACCTGGCTCAGGTTCCCCCGGGCGCCGGAAAACGCCATCATGTACACCGGATTCAAGCGGTTGAAGTTATCCACAATCATCTGGGTCAGGGTTTCGGTTGTGGCGCTCCAGGTGTCAATAACCTTGGTGTACCGTTCAACTTCAGTGATTTCCCCTTTCATAAACCGCTGGGTAGAGTGCTCGATATCCGCTTCGGCATCGGCCAGGAGCTGTTTCTTTTGCTCAGGCACTTCCAGGTCGGCAATCGAAACGGTTACACCAGCCATGGTAGCGTATTTAAAACCCAAATCCTTCAGGTTATTCGCCAACGCGCCGGTCTTGGCTAATCCGTAATCGGCATAGATTCGAGCCAGCAAACGGTTTAGCTCTTTTTTGTCCACGGTTTTGTTGATGAAATCAACGTGTTTTTTGGTGCTTTTGGTTGGGGAGAGAATACTCATGTTGCCTTGAATCCTCTTGTTAAATCATGGTGACAGAGAGGGGGTCACTACTGGAGGACCGACTGACGAATCGTTTTGTTGAAGATGATTCGGCCAGGGGTGGTTTCAAGCATTTCGCTATTTTCATCCCGGACCCAGACTTTGGCATGGAGTTCCAAAATCCCTGCTTCATAAGCTGCAAGCGCATCTTCAAAACTATAGAAATGCATGCCAGCCCCTTTCTTGGCGTGGGGATTATCAATGGTCATGTAATAAATCCCCAGGACCATATCTTGCGTTGGCGTGATAATAGGCTGTCCGGTGGCTGGATGAAGCACGTTGTTGGTGGCCAGCATCAGCATCCGGGCTTCTGCCTGCGCTTCAATAGACAGCGGCACGTGGACCGCCATCTGGTCACCGTCAAAGTCCGCGTTAAATGCCACACAAACCAAGGGGTGCAATTGAATGGCCCGACCCTCAACGAGAACCGGTTCAAATGCCTGAATTCCCAAACGGTGTAGGGTGGGGGCGCGGTTTAACATAACCGGATGCCCTTTAATCACCTCTTCCAGGACATCCCAGACCACGGTTTCCTGACGCTCGATCAGTTTCTTTGCCGACTTGATGTTTTGGCTTTCGCCCCGCTCAATCAGCTTGTTGATGACAAAGGGCTTAAACAGCTCAATGGCCATTTCTTTCGGCAGACCGCACTGGTGCAGCTTGAGTCTGGGACCAACCACGATGACGCTCCGACCGGAGTAGTCAACCCGCTTCCCAAGCAAGTTCTGACGGAAACGGCCTTGCTTCCCTTCAATAATGTTGCTGAGGGATTTCAACGGCCGGTTGTTGGGGCCGACCACCGTTCGGCCTCGACGACCGTTATCGATCAAGGCGTCTACGGCTTCCTGCAGCATCCGTTTTTCGTTGCGGACAATAATTTCCGGGGCGCCCATTTCCAGCAAGCGGGACAGACGGTTGTTCCGGTTGATGACTCGGCGGTAGAGGTCGTTTAAATCACTGGTGGCAAAACGACCACCATCCAACTGAACCATGGGACGTAGGTCCGGCGGAATGACCGGCAATGTGTCCATCACCATCCAGATGGGGTTGGTGCCGCTGGAAATCAGGGACTCTACCAGGCGGAGCTGCTTGAGCGGCTTGGTTTTTTTCTGGGCGGAACCCCCGGCCTGCTCAATTTCCTCATTCAGCTTTTCCCGCAGGACTTGAAGATCCAAGCGGGACAGCATAATCTGAATGGCTTCTGCGCCAATGCCCACTTCCAGCTGGGCTTCTTCGTTTTCCTCAATGATGTTCTCGTAGTCTTCTTCCGAGAGCAACTGGTTGGGTTTCAGCTCGGTGTTGCCCGGATCCAGGACCACGTATGAGTTAAAGTAAATGATCTGCTCCAGATCTTTAAGAGACATATCCAGAATCAGGCCGAGATAGCTGGGAATGCCTTTGAGGAACCAAATATGGGTGACCGGAGCGGCCAGCTTGATGTGACCCATCCGGTGGCGGCGGACCTTGCTTTCGGTTACCTCTACACCACAGCGCTCGCAGACGATCCCCTTGTGGCGGACCCGCTTGTATTTGCCGCAGTAACATTCCCAGTCCTTGGAGGGACCAAAGATCCGCTCACAGAACAAACCATCCCGTTCTGGTTTCAAGGTCCGGTAGTTAATGGTTTCCGGCTTCAAGACCTCGCCGTGGGACCAGTTGTTGACCCGTTCCGGGGAGGCAATGCTGATTCTAATAAAATCAAATTGATCAATGTTTGTACTGACCACAGTGGCACGCTCCTTTATAGAGTATCTGAATTGGCGGAGAAGAAGTTCAAGAGTTCATTGCCGGGGGCGGCAAAGTCCCGCTTGGGCGCCCGACCAGGGCTCTCGTCGGTCATCAGGTCAACTTCAACTTCCCGTCCATCTTTCAGACGCTTAACAACGGTGATGTCTAGGCCGATACTGTGAATCTCGCGGACCAAGACTTTGAATGATTCGGGGATACTGGGACGATTCAGGTTTTCACCCTTAACAATCGCCTCATAAGCCCGGCTTCGGCCCACCACGTCATCGGACTTGATGGTCAACATTTCCTGCAGGGTGTAGGCCGCCCCATAGGCTTCCAGCGCCCAGACTTCCATCTCTCCAAAGCGCTGACCACCGAATTGGGCTTTACCACCCAGCGGTTGCTGAGTAACCAAGCTGTAAGGGCCAGTACTCCGGGCGTGGATCTTATCATCTACCAGGTGAACCAGCTTCATCATGTACATTTTACCGACCGCTACCCGGTTTTCAAAGGGTTGGCCTGTGCGCCCATCGTGCAGAACCGCTTTTCCATCGCCTTTGATCCAGTCAATGCCGGTTTTTTCAAGGATGCCTTCCAGCTCTCGAGTGACTGCAACACGGGAAGCCTCGGTCTCATACATTTCATCAAATGGCGGCACTTCATAGTGCTTGCCGGTGAGCATGGCAGCCAGCCCCAACAGGGTTTCATAGGTTTGTCCCACGTTCATCCGGCTGGGAACGCCAAGCGGGTTGAGGACAATATCCACCGGAGTGCCATCGGGCAGGAAGGGCATATCTTCTACCGGCAGGACTCGGGAAACAATCCCTTTGTTTCCGTGACGTCCGGCAACTTTATCCCCGACGCTGATTTTGCGCTTCTGGGCAATGTAGACCCGAACGACGGTGTTGGCGCCTGGCGGCAGTTCATCGCCTTTTTCCCGGTCAAAGACCTTGACATCCACGACCCGGCCGCCTTCCCCGTGAGGAACACGCAGCGAGTTATCCCGAACATCTCGGGCCTTTTCAGCAAAGATGGCCCGCAGCAGTTTTTCTTCTGGCGGATGCTCGGATTCCCCTTTGGGGGTGATTTTCCCCACAAGAATATCACCAGCGAATACCCGGGCACCGACCCGGATAATGCCGCGCTCATCCAGATGCCGCAGGGCATCTTCCCCAACGTTGGGGATTTCGCGGGTAATTTCTTCCGGCCCCAGTTTGGTGGTTCGGGCGTCAATTTCCAGCTTCTCAATGTGAATACTGGTGTAGACATCATCCAGAATCAATCGCTCGCTAATCAGAATGGCGTCTTCAAAGTTGTAGCCTTCCCATGGCATAAAGGCAACCAGGACATTCCGGCCCAGAGCCAGTTCTCCACCTTGGGTTGCGGCTCCATCTGCAATGACATCACCCTTTTTCACCTTGTCACCCACCTTGGCAATGGGGCGCTGGTTAATACAAGTATCCTGGTTGCTCCGCAGGTACTTAATCAGCTGGTGATGGTGGATTTGCTTGTCGGCGCCTTTGATATCGACATACTCGCCAGTGACTTTGACGACTTCTCCGTCAACTTCAGAGACCACGGCCATGCCGGAGTCGGTGGCGGTTCGTTTTTCAAGACCCGTTCCAACCATCGGACGCTCCGCCTGAACCAGCGGCACGGCTTGCCGTTGCATGTTGGATCCCATCAAGGCCCGGTTGGCATCATCATGCTCCAGGAAGGGGATCAGGGCCGTTCCAACCGAGATGATCTGAATGGGCGAAACTCCGACATAATCCACCACGTTGGGTTCAATGGCGGTAAACTCGTTTCGGTACCGGGCAGGGACCAAAGGACCGACCAGGTTTCCATCCTTATCCCGGCGGACATCCCCTGGAGCAACCCGGTAACGGGCTTCTTCATCGGCTGATACATAATGAATCTCACCGGTTAAACGTCCATTCTCCACTTTCCAGTAGGGCGTTTCCAGGAACCCGTACTCGTTTACCCGGGCATAGGTACTCAAACTACCGATCAAACCGGCGTTGGGACCCTCTGGAGTCTCTACCGGACAAATCCGTCCGTAGTGGCTGGGATGGATATCCCGAACCGCAAACCCAGCCCGTTCCCGAGTCAAACCACCAGGCCCCAGGGCAGAAAGACGACGCTTGTGGGTTAATTCCGCCAGCGGGTTGGTTTGGTCCATAAACTGGGATAATTGAGAAGAACCAAAGAACTCTCGAATCGCAGCCAGTAAGGGTTTTGGGTTTAGCAGGTTGTTAGGCGTTAAAGTATCAGTGTCTTGTAGCGTCATCCGCTCTTTAACAATCCGCTCTAACCGAGTCAGGCCCACACGGAACTGGTTTTGAAGCAGTTCGCCCACGGCTCGAATCCGACGGTTCCCCAAGTGATCGATGTCATCAATCTGGCCGTCATCGTAGTTGAGGTTCACCAGGTAGTCGATCCCGGCAACAATGTCCTCGTTGGTTAAGACCCGAACGCTATCGGGGGTGGAGAGGCCCAGCTTTCTATTGAGCTTGTAGCGACCCACCCGACCCAAGTCATAGCGCTTGTCATCGAAGAAGCGGCTTTCCAGCAAGGAGCGGCCCCCACTGACGCTGGGCGGATCCCCAGGGCGCAGCTTTTTGTAGATTTCCACCAAGGCTTCCTCGGTGGTATCGGCTGGATCCTTATCCAAGGTCTTCTTCAGGAACTCAAAGTGTTGGAAATGGTGTTCAATATCCGATACGCTCATTCCCAGGGCTTTTAGCAGGGTGGTGGCCAAAATCTTCCGGTTTTTATCAATCTTGACGTGGATGACATCGTTGATATCGGTTTCCACTTTCAGCCAGGCGCCCCGGTTGGGGATCAGCGTGGCGTTAAAGATCCGCTTCCCGTTGAGGGCTTGATCTTTTTTGTAGTAAATCCCCGGAGAGCGGACGATTTGGCTGACGATAACCCGTTCAGCCCCGTTGATAATGAAGGTTCCCCGATCGGTCATCCAGGGAATTTCGCCAATATAAGCTTCCTGCTCTTTAATTTCCCCGGTGTCCCGGTTGACCAGACGCAACATAATTCGCAGTTGTCGCGCGTAGGTGGCATCATGAATCCGGGCACTCTCTACCGTATGCTTTGGCTTGTCAAAGCTGTATTCCGGGAGAAAATAAAGTTCCAATCGTCCAGTGTAGTCGCGAATGGGAGAAAAAGATAAAAGCTCTTCTTTCAGCCCCTCGGTAATAAACCAGTTAAAAGAATTCTTCTGGATTTCAGCCAGATCGGGAAGATGATCCAAGGGAAGGGATGCAATTCCGGATAGGGTAGAGCGCTCATTCATTGCTGCAGCCATTCTGAACCTCGTTATCTTGATTAACACGTGTATTCAATTTGGTGAGGATGGGGGGATCCTATAAGGATACACCCAAAAACAGGAATTCCCAAGTAACGGTTCCCTGGCCTTTTGATAAAACTATCTAAAGGCAAGGACTGGAAAGCTAAGGGCGTCGGCTATGTAGAGCGACTGCTTAACTTTCCAGTACCTTTGAGAATCTTACTTGAGTTCAACAGTAGCGCCAGCAGCTTCCAGTTTTTCTTTCATTTGCTGGGCTTCTTCTTTTTTCACGCCTTCTTTAATGGGTTTTGGAGCGTTGTCGACCAAGTCTTTGGCTTCTTTTAAGCCCAGACCGGTAATGGCGCGCACTTCTTTCAAGACGGCAATCTTGTTGCCACCGGCATCTTTCAAGACAACATCGACTTCAGACGCTTCCTCAGCAGCCTCACCACCGGCAGCACCACCACCTGCAGGAGCAGCAGCAACAGCAACAGGGGCCGCAGCGGTAATACCAAACTCATCTTCAAATGCTTTGACGAGATTGGCCGTTTGCAAGAACGTCAGGCCTTTGATTTCATCAAATATCTTACTTGTCTTCTCATCAAGTTCTACTGGCATGGTTTCTTTGACCTCATTTGGTTTTTTCTAACACTAGGAACCCGATTGTTGTTTGGCGTACTGGTCAAGCACATTGACCAGAGCACGCTGAGGACTGCTCAAGGCGGAAACTATACCGTTCATCGGGGAAGCGATACAGCCCAGAAGCTTGCCACGCAGTACGTCCAGAGAGGGGAGTTTTGCAAGTTCACTGACTTCACTGGGGGTCAGAACCTTGCCATCTAAAACACCACCACGGATCTCATTGTCTTTTTTGCTCTTTTTATAAAAGTCCTGAAGGACTTTGACCGGAGCCACCTGATCCCCGGTTCCCAACAGCAGGGCGGTCGGCCCTTGCAGATAGGATTTTAAGCCTTCTTGCTCAGAACCCTCAATGGCGCGACGCGCCAAGGTGTTCTTCACCACAGAGAAGCGTGCACCGTTTTTCAACAGCTCCCGACGCAGCATCGTCATCTCAGAAACTGTGAAGCCACGGTAGTCTGCTACAACGGCAATGGTGGCGGATTCCAAATCCTTTTTTAACTGTGTCACCACATCCTGTTTTTCAACCATTTGTGGTTTTTCTGCGAGCCCTGCCACTTTAGACACCCATGTCCTTTCTTCTTTATTTATAAATTTTTAAATAGCGCCGTACATATATATGTATTTGCTGATGCGCAATTTTCAAGAGGAGATTTTAAAATTTCCTGATTTTGACACGCAAAACAAGTTATGTGTCATTTGTAGGAGAACATATATAGCAAAACAATGGAGTCGGTGCAAGGGGCGGGGTTAATTTTTTGTTACAGTCTGAATGGTTGGGAGTAATTCGGTAGCCAGGTGAGGCTTTGGAATCAGAAGATAGGGGTTTTCCGGGATGGTGTGCGGGTCAGCGCCACTGATGAGGATGATGCGCTCTGTGGTAAACCCGCTTTCCTCTAACGCTCTTCCTACATCCAGCCCGTCTTGTTCCCCCAGAATCTGCCAGTCCAGAAGCACCAGGTCCGGTTTATGCTGATGAAACCGCTGAAGGGCCCCATCATAGGTATCCGCCACAGCAACCAGCTGGAAGCGAGGCTCTGAGCTTAAAAGGGCCCGAATTCCATGCTGCCAGGTCGGGTCATCCTCGACCAGCAGGATTTGGATTGGAGATGTCATTGCTTTCCCTGCCTCTAGCGTAATGCTATCCGTATCACTTGAATCACAGTGTACTGGAAAGGCGGTCTGGAGAAAAGCGTGATTTAGGC
This sequence comes from uncultured Vampirovibrionales bacterium, assembly GCA_964387265.1. Lineage (GTDB taxonomy): Bacteria > Cyanobacteriota > Vampirovibrionia > Vampirovibrionales > Vampirovibrionaceae > CAYLWC01. The sequence goes on from CAYLWC010000001.1 coordinate 39,124, forward strand.
CTGGTTGGACCGAGTGGAATGATCGCTTTCCCGAGGCACTTTATAATGGCCCAACATGGTCTTGTTCTCCCGGCAATTTTTGAGTTGCTGGTCCAGATCCAAGACAACCTGGTAGAAGTGCTCCTGAGTCACGCCATCAAGCGCCTGGCATTGCTTGAGTTGTTCGGCCAGACGTTGTTGGACTTCCAGGGAAAGCTGGGAAAAATCCACCTTGCAAGCCTGATCAATGGCCTGGTTGCGTCTCAAAACCAATTGGCTCAAATGGGCCACGTCCTGGGCCTGGCTGGCTTGGAGGATTTCGATACTTAACTGATGAAGGGACTCAAAGAGCGCAATAGCGTCTTGATTGGGGGAAGGGGTTTCACTCATGGAAGCTGGGCTGTTCCTTTTTTGCAAGCTGAATGGCTTCTGACCATGTGGCTTTTAATTTACGCAGGTGATCCAACACCTCTTCCACCATTGTAATATCTTTTTTGATGTTGGCCTGAACCAATCGATAGTGGAGGTACTCATACAGGCTATATAGGTTTTTGGCCACTTCCCCACCGATCTCAATGTCTAACGTGTTCATAAATTCCACAATGATCTGCTGGGCCTTTAGCAGGTTATTATGGAATTTTTCCAGATCCTGATCCTCGTCCCAGGCTTTTTTAGCCACCATCAAAAAGCGAATGGCGCCTTCATAGAGCAGGATGAGCAGCTCTTCCGGGGAGGCGGTTTCAATCTGCTGCCGCTTGTACTGCTGGGTCTGTTTCTGGTAACCGTTTTGAATCAATGGAACAGGACTCCGATTTGGGAAACTAGAGTCATCATCGGAGTCCTGTAACAAAACTTTAACTGGGGTCCACCATTTGGCCTAGTGTTCAAAACGAATTCGTCCGGATTCAGGATCAATCATGGTTTTGCGGGCCTTGGGCGCTTCTTCCTTCGGAGGAGAGGGAGATGGTTCCGCCACGGCATGAGCGGCATGAACAGCGACTTCTTCCAGTGCAGGTGACACAGCCTCTGAGACGGTGAGGGCAGGTTCCTGAGGGAGCGGAACTGCCTGACTCAGCAGGCTCTCAAGCGCGGCTTGCTGCGTGGGGGTCAAGTTGATGAAGGCGGCGCCCATAGTGTGGCATTGTTCCCACCAGTTATATTTAATGTAACGTGGGCTACACTCAAAAGCGACGGGCTTACCATCAATGCGAATGTGGACAGGGAAAGGTTGATCCAGGATGATAGAGGTCAGCGTGGCCTGGTATTTGAGCTGGACACCACCCAATGAAATATTAGTAGTCTTGAAACGAATGTCAGCATTGCGGTACGCGTCCACTTCCAGGGCAAAACGCTCATGTTCCCGTTGGTGATTTGCCTCCTGTGCCGTGAGTAAGCGGATTTGGTGTACAGCCCTCGGTCCGTTTTTTTCAACATGATCAACGCGCAAGATATAGAGTGTGCCGCTTTCTGTAAGCTCTCCCAGTTCTTTGGGTTTTATAACCAAGCGGGTGCCTACGGCCAGTGTGGCATCTCCCATATTGCGTAGGCCGATAATCGCTTCCAGGGTTTGACCGTCACTGGAAACGGTGAGTACTTGTAAGCAGCAAAAAACGGTAATATCGGCCCGTACTTCGTAACAGGCTTTAATTTCCTGGCCTTTCAGGGAAGTTGGAAACATCATTTTTTCATGTCATGTCAACTCTATTGAATATTCTGTACTATAACGGATTTTTCAAAACGGGGGAGCGGTTTTTTAAAAAAAATCCTGCGGGTAGGGTAGAGAGGGGGTGTTGGGGGCAATCGGGCACAAAGTCCAGAAAAACGGGTTTTATACATATGAGGGTCTTAAACATGAGGAAACGTCATGGCGAAACAACTGTCCCAGGCGCAACAAAAGGTGCTGAGCCGGTGGTTCCCAGAGCTGTCTGACGCGACGGCGGAAACACTGGAGATTTTAATGGATGTGGATCAGGTATCCACCCTATTGGCTAGCTTGGATGATGTCCGTAAAGGGCAAATGGTCTCGTTTGAAAGTGCATTTGGGGATCTCTAATCATGTCGTGGGGTATTCATCTGACGCGAACGGCGGATAAAAACCAACGAAAGTTGGATAAGCCGCTTCGAATCCTGATCCGGGATGCGCTGCTGCGTATTTGCCAGTGCCCGGATCGTTTGGGAGAACGTCTATCACAGCCCTTGACGGCAGTTTACTCCCATCATGTTACATATAAAGGTCGTGAGTTTCGGATTGCTTACCAAATCGTCCCGGAGACGGAATCGGTGGTGGTGTTGCTGATCGGGCCCCATGAGAATTTTTACAAGCGTTTGAAAAATCTGGTTTATGCCTCATAATCGCAACAGATTGTAAATACAGGGTTTTGTTGCTCCCTGAGACGGGCATTTAGAACATAAGTCCAGAATCTTTTTGGGGTGGCGTGTGATGAAACAGCAGTTTCTGTATGATAAGCAAGCCGGCCAAGGGGTCGTGGAATACGCAGGCGCGTTGGTCATAGCGGCTATTATTGTCTCTATTGGGATCATGAGCCTCGGCGGGGAGCAAATGAGCCCTTTTTTCAACCAGATTTTGACCAACATACTGACCCTTTGTATTGAAAGCCTGCCGGAGGCATAAAGCGGTTTGCCTTTTGGGGCCGTCATGGCGCCGGGCCTTTTGGTGCACGGGGAAGGGGATTGAAAGCGAGAAAGTTCCCTTGGATGAGGTCATGGGCAACATGGTCGGGAGGGGTCCGATCCGGTTGTTTTTCTGGTACCATTTTGAGGAGTAACCTTGATCCAACATGCCTCAGTAGCTCAGTGGATAGAGCAACCGCCTTCTAAGCGGTAGGTCGCAAGTTCGAATCTTGCCTGGGGTGTATTTTATTGGGGAAATTCCAATCACGAATTCGTTTTTTAACCGGACTGATTGAATCTGCCGGTTGACGTCGTTACAATGGGGAGAAAGTTGGACGGGAACGAGGAGCCATGGGCCAAACAATCAAACTAACGGGGGAGCAGCTGACGCTGGAACAGGTGGTCGAGGTCGCTTACGAAGACACGTTGACCGTTTGCGTGGCCGCCTCAGCCAAACCTAAAATCCAGGCATCCCGGCAGGTGATTGAGGATGTTTTATCCCAAGGTCATTCGGTGTATGGGGTCAATACGGGCTTTGGGGCCCTCAGTAATGTGTCTATTTCCCCGGAGCAATTGGATCAACTCCAAGCCAACCTGGTACGCAGCCATTCCGCCGGAACAGGAGACCCTTTACCCATCCCAGTCGTTCGGGCCATGATGCTCTTACGGGCCAACACCCTGGTCAAAGGGTTTTCCGGGGTCCGCCCGGTTGTCATTGAAACCTTATTAGCCATGCTGAATAAAGGCGTCTACCCGGTGGTCCCGTCTAAAGGCTCTCTGGGCGCCAGTGGGGATTTGGCCCCCTTGGCCCATTTAAGCCTGGTTTTGATGGGAGAAGGGGAGGCCTGGTATCAGGGCCAGCGTCTTTCTGGACAAGCGGCGTTGGAAAAAGCCGGGATTTTCCCGGTGACGCTCAAAGCCAAAGAAGGTCTGGCCCTCCTTAACGGTACCCAGATGATGACGGCGTTGGGGATCCTGACCTTGCATCAGGCCGAAGCCTTGGTAGACATTGCCGATTTGGCGGGGGCCATGACCATTGAAGCGGTCAAGGGCAGCCATAAGCCGTTTGACCCCAGAATCGCTGAGGTCCGGCCTCATCCGGGGCATGGGGCTTCTTCCGCATTGATTCGGACATTGCTTGAAGAGAGCGAGATTGAAGTGTCCCATCAGAATTGCAGCAAGGTCCAGGATGCCTATTCCCTGCGTTGTATTCCACAAGTGCATGGCATGGTGCGGGATACGCTGACATCGGTTCGCCGGACGCTGGAAATTGAGGCCAACGCGGCGACTGATAACCCCCTGGTCTTTCCCGATGGGGCGATTATTTCGCAAGGCAATTTTCATGGGGAGCCGGTGGCCATGGCGCTGGATCAGTTGGGTATTGCGCTGGCGGAGTTGGCCAGTATTTCCGAGCGGCGGATTGATAAACTGATGAACCCGGTCTTTAGCGGGTTACCCGCCTTTTTGGTAGGGGATCACCATGCAGGCTTGAATTCTGGCTTGATGATTGTCCATTACACGGCGGCTTCACTGGTATCAGAAAACAAGATTCTGGCCCATCCGGCGGTGGTGGATACGATCCCGACTTCTAACGACAAGGAAGATCATGTCAGCATGGGGGCCACAGCGGCTCGCAAGGCTGAGCAAATTCTAAAACACACCACCTGGGTGCTGGCCGCGGAGCTTTTTGCCGCCGCCCAAGGGCTGGAATTTCATAATGGCTTGCGTCCCGGCCAAGGGGTTCGGCGGGCCTATGAACGGATTCGTCAAGTGGTTCCCCCGGTCACCCAGGATCGGGTCTTTGCCGGGGACATCGAAAACGTAGTGGGCTTGATCCGGAACGGAGCCCTCACCCAAGTGATTCAAGAGGCATGCGGAGGAAAATAACATGGCAACCATGACCACAGAACTTAAAGGGGCCCCCCAGGGAACCCAGCTCACGTGCAAAAACTGGCTTTCGGAAGCGGCGTACCGGATGCTCTTGAATAATCTGGATCCCCAAGTGGCTGAAGATCCCAAAGCCCTGGTGGTGTATGGGGGAACCGGCAAGGCAGCCCGGAATCCCGAATGCCTGCAAGCGATTTTAGAGACGCTAAAAACCTTGAATGAGGATGAAACCCTTCTGGTCCAATCGGGGAAACCGGTGGGGGTCCTGAAATCCCATCCTGATGCGCCTCGGGTGCTGATTGCTAACTCCAATCTGGTGCCTGCCTGGGCCGATTGGACGCATTTTCGGGAGTATGAGCGGATGGGATTAACGATGTACGGTCAGATGACCGCAGGGAGCTGGATTTATATCGGTTCCCAGGGGATTGTGCAGGGAACCTACCTGACCTTTGCCGAAGCGGCCCGCAAGCACTATAACAGCGACCTGAAGGGGAAATTCGTCCTCTCCGCTGGTCTGGGCGGGATGGGTGGCGCTCAACCGCTGGCGGTTAAAATGAATGGGGCGGTGTTTTTGGGGATTGAAGTGGATGCCAGCCGGATTCAAAAGCGTTTGGAGACCGGGTACCTCGATAAAGTGGCCGGTTCTCTGGAGGAAGCCCTGACCCTCGTCGATGCGGCCCTGGCAAAGCAAGAAGCGGTGTCGATTGGGTTGGAAGCCAACGCGGCGACCATTTATGATGAGCTGGTGAAGCGGGGCCGGATTCCCGATATGGTCACCGATCAGACCTCCGCCCATGACGCTTTAAATGGCTATGTACCGGAAGGGCTTCCCCTCCAAGAGGCCTTGGCGCTGAGAAAAGCCAACCCCGAAGAATATGTCCGGCGGTCCATGGCCAGTATGGCCAAACATGTGCGGGCAATGCTGGCAATGCAGCGTCAAGGGGCCGTGGCCTTTGATTACGGCAATAATATTCGCCAACAAGCCAAGCTGGAAGGCGTACAGGAGGCCTTTGAGATTCCTGGGTTTATTCCCGAATACATCCGTCCGCTCTTTTGCGAGGGGTCCGGTCCGTTTCGCTGGGTGGCGTTGTCCGGGGACCCGGCTGATATTGCCGTGACCGATCAGGCCCTGATGGAGGCCTTTCCAGACAATCAGCCGTTGCTGAACTGGCTAAAACTGGCCCAGCAACATATTCAGTTTCAGGGCTTACCAGCCCGCATCTGCTGGTTGAATTATGGGGAACGGGCCAGGGCGGGCAAGATTTTTAATGACCTGGTGGCTTCTGGCAAAGTGAAAGCCCCCATTGTCATTGGCCGGGATCACCTGGATTGTGGTAGCGTGGCCTCGCCCAACCGGGAAACCGAAGGGATGAAAGACGGCTCAGACGCCATTGCCGATTGGCCCATCTTGAATGCCCTGATTAACGGGGTGAACGGGGCCACCTGGGTCTCTTATCACCATGGCGGCGGCGTGGGCATAGGCTATTCGCTGCATGCCGGGATGGTGATTGTGGCTGACGGGACCCCGGAGGCGGAAAAACGTCTGGAGCGGGTCTTGACTTCGGATCCAGGCATGGGGGTTCTGCGCCATGCTGATGCCGGGTATGAGAAAGCCCAACAAGTGGCCCGTGAAAAGGGGATTCAGATCCCTATGCTGGATTGATGGAGGCGGCATGAATCAGTCGTTGGTCATTTACAATATTGCCCAGCTGGTGACCCTGGATTTAACGGCCATTACCCCTGAAAATCCCCTGGGGGTCATTGAGAACGGGGCGATTGTGATTGAGGGAGGGAAAATCAGCTGGATTGGGACCACCGAGGAGCTGAGCCGGTATCAGTATCCTATGGCGCAAGGGGTAGATGCCACTGGAAAGATTGTCTTACCGGGTTTGATTGACTCTCATACCCACACGATCTTTGCGGGCAACCGGGCCGATGAGTTTGAAAAGCGCCTGCAGGGGGTCAGTTATCTAGAGATTGCCCAACGGGGAGGTGGTATTCGTAAAACGGTGGATGCGACTCGTCAGGCCTCAGCAAGCGAGCTGTATGAGTTGACCCAGACGCGCCTAAAGCGGATGCTGGCCTTTGGCGTAACCACGGTAGAGGTGAAAAGCGGGTATGGTCTGGATTTCCAAAGCGAGCTGAAATGCCTGGAGGTGTTGCAGGAAGTGGTGGAAGAGACCCCGGTTCAGGTGATCCCCACCTTTATGGGGGCCCATGATGTTCCGCCCGAATACCAGGGCCGAACAGACGAGTACGTCGATGTCGTCTGCCAGGAGCAAATTCCCGCCGTGGCCGAGAAAAAACTGGCGGTGTTTTGTGATGTGTTTTGTGAGCAAGGCTACTTTTCCGTGGCACAATCTCGGCGGATTCTGGAAACAGCCCGAAAGTATGGCTTGAAGCTAAAAATTCATGCTGAAGAGTTCTGTGATCTGGGCGGGGCCAAGCTGGCGGGAGAGCTCCAGGCGGTGTCAGCGGATCATTTGCTGCATATTTCCGAGGAAGGTATTCAGGCCCTCAAAACGGGAGGCACAGTCGCCACCTTGCTGCCGGGGACGGCGTTCTTTTTGCGGCTCAAAGACTATGCTCCGGCCCGGAAAATCCTGGAGGCCGGGGTCCCCGTGGCGTTGGCCACCGATTTTAATCCGGGGTCCTGTATGAGTGAAAACCTGCAGTTGATGATGACTTTGGGTTGCCTGCAAATGGGGATGACCCCGGTGGAAGCGATTCAAGCTGTTACCATCAATGCGGCCAAAGCGCTGGACTTACAGCAGGATCGGGGGTCCATTTCCCTGGGGAAACGGGGCGATCTGGTGCTGTTGAATGTGCCTCAATACCAAGAACTGCTGTATCATTACGGGGTGAATTTTGTGGAGCAGGTCTATGTGAGCGGCAAGCGGGTAATCGGTTAGTTCTTTTTATTCCGATTCTTCCTGATGCACACGCTCTGCATAGTGAAAAGCCCCGCAGTGGGTATGATCATGCCCGGAACACGTATGTGCTTCTTCAGAATCTGCGGCCAGGCGCTGAATGTGAAATGTTGAGGGAGGGCATTTCTCCGTCAGCCCACCACAAGCCGGACAAACAACCAGGGGTTTTTCCAGCATACCGTGTTCCTGCTCAATGAAGTGCTGACACTGCATACAACGATATTGATAGACCGGCATGATCGGTTCCTAACGTTTTATAGCCAATTTTGGCGCGGTCAAGGCCCGGTATTTGGCCAGTTTCAGGAAGCATTCCATAGCGTAAGCCAGGGCAAAGGTAAAGCCCTCCCATCCGTCTTGGAAACCGCCCTGGAAGAGAAAACGCTTGGTAAATGCCCACTTGGACCGCAGGATAATGTAGGGCATGCTTTTGTTGACCTGGGCTGTACCTTCAGTTTCCAGAAGCTGATAGGCCCGGTAGGTGGAGTTTTGATCAATGGCAGCGTACAGCTGTTGGATATTCTGGTAGGGCTCCTGACCAATGGCACGGTCTAGCCGAGCTACGGCACCGGGCACCGCGATGGCTTCCGTATGGATTTCATCAAATGCCTTGCCCTGAAGCCGTCTGAATAGGCGCAGTTCTCGAGTGTTTTTCCCGGATTTCAGGTACTTGCCCTGGTACATGGTTTTGATGGGAATGGTAAACCCGAAGGTGTTCTGATCGGTACTGAGCAGGATGCCCTCAATCTCATGTTTGAGCATTTCTTCTACCCATTCATACGGATCCAGCAGCAGTACCCAGTCGGATTTGAGAAGCTGAAAGGCAAAATTCAGCACCATCGCCCGGTTCTCTGAGGGGTGAAAATAAACTTTATCTGTAAACTGTCGGGCGATTTCCAGGGTCCCATCTGTGCTGCCCCGGTCCATGACCACAATTTCATCGGCCCACTTCAGGGAGCTTAACGCCCGTTCCAAAACGCCTGCGTTGTTGTAGGTAACCAATACCGCCGCTACGGGGTGAGATTTATAATTCATCGCTGATGATGCCCACGTTCCACACTCTCTATTCTCATTATAGAGGATTGCGTTAAAATCAGACTGAAAATTGGTGAGAATGAATTAGGAAATCTGGCAGAGTATGGCAGGACACTCCAAATGGGCGAACATTAAACATCGAAAGGCCGCTAAAGACGCTAAAAAAGGTCAGGCATTCGCGAAATTTTCCCGTGAAATCATGCGGGCGGCCAAGCTGGGGGGTGGAGATCCTGAAGGGAATTTTCGATTGAGAACGGCGATTGAACGGGCCAAGGCGGCGGGCCTGCCCAACGACAATATCAGTCGGGCCATTGAAAAAGGAAGCGGGGCAGGAGCGGCGGATAACCTGGACGAGGTGGTCTATGAAGGCTATGGCCCAGGCGGGGTGGCGGTGTATATTGAAACCATGACCGATAACCGGAATCGGACGGCGGGAGATATTCGCAGTTACTTTAACAAGTACCAAGGTAACCTGGGGGCCGATGGCTGTGTGGCTTGGATTTTTGATCAAAAAGGGCTGGTTCTGGTGGCGCAATCGGAGGCTGAAGAAGAAACGGTCTTTGAAAAGGCCGTGGAAGCCGGGGCCGATGACTTGCAGTTGAATACGGAAGAGGGCCAGTATGAGATTTATACGGCGCCAGAGTCTTTGGATACGGTGTGTCAGGCACTAACAACAGCCGGTATTCCTATTCAGTCGGCAGAAATCCTCCGGGTGCCTCAAAATACGGTGGCCGTGACGGACCCGGAGCAGGCCAAGCCCTTGTTGAAACTGCTGGATATGATTGAAGGGCATGATGATGTCCAGAACGTGTACGCCAACTTTGAAATGGATGATGCGTTATTGGCGGAACTCAGCGAATCGTGATGATAGTTAATCCCATTATCGCCTTTTTTGAGTGCTTTACCCAGGATGCGCTTCCAGCCGTTCTGCTGGGGGGGAATTTAGAGCCCTCTCCGCTGAACCGTTGGGCCATTATGGGCTTTCTGCCTTGCCAGAATATTCAGCTGATCGGGCGCCAGCTTCAGGTGAATCAGGCACGATGGGAGTTGGATGATTCGGCGTCTCTGTTTCAACACCTGAGGGCCTGCCAACAACGGGCGCGTGTCTGGCCGGATACGGGGCTTCCGATGGTGGGAGGCTTTGCCGGGGTGTTTGGCTATGAAGCCTATGCCTGGACAGAACCTGCGTTGTTTGCCGATGCGGATCATGGTGGAACGGATGGCTGGCCGACTGTCTTGCTGTATGAGTTTTCAGACTGGTGTCTGGTGGATTTGGAGCATCTGACGCTGGTTGTCTTCAGTGATGATAGTGAGCGAAAAGCGGCTTATCACAGGCAATGGAAGGTATGCCTGGAGAGCAAGGTCCAGGCGGATATCACGGATATAACGGAACCGGCGGATGAAGCGGCTATTAAGGCCTACCTGAAGACGTTTCAGGCTTCCTTTTCTGAATCGGCATTTGTACAGGCCGTAGCAGGCTTGAAAGGAAAAATCGAGGCCGGGGACATTTATCAGGCTAACCTCTCCTTGCGGCTGGAAAAACAGATGAAGCTGAATCCTTACGCGATCTTTCAAACACTTTGCCAGCGGAACCCGTCGCCTTTTTCCGGCTTGTTCAAGTGGGACGGGGGGTATCTGATCTGTAATTCTCCAGAGCGGCTGGTTTGTATGAGTGCGGCTGGAGAAGTGGCAACCCGCCCCATTGCCGGTACCCGTGGACGAGGACAAAGCGAGGCTGAAGACGCGCGGATTGGTGAGCGTTTGCGCTCGAATGAGAAAGAACGGGCGGAACACCTGATGCTGGTGGATCTCGCCCGAAACGATTTGGGCCGGGTCTGCGTGCCGGGGACGGTCACTGTACCGGAATTACTGACACTGGAAAGGTATTCCCATGTAACCCACCTGGTAAGCCAGGTGGCTGGGCAGCTGTCTCCTGCGCAAGACAGTTGGGGTTTACTAAGTGCCCTGTTTCCGGGGGGAACGATTACCGGTTGCCCCAAAATTCGATGCATGGAGATTTTGCGAGAAACCGAGCCGGTCTTGCGGAACTGGTACACGGGCAGTCTTGGCTATACGGGCACTGCCGGGCTGGACTGGAATATTCTGATTCGCAGTTTGTACCTGCAGGCGACAAAAACGCCTTTCGTGTATAATACGGCTATTCAGGTAGGTGCTGGCATAGTTGCCGATTCGGAGGGGGTCTTTGAGTACCGGGAATGCCTTCGAAAAGCCCACGCGATGTTAGGAGTACTGTATGACTATGAAGACAACCGAAGAGAACAAGTTCTCGTCTGAGAAGCAGACTCAAGCCGAAACCCTGATTTTGGGGGAATCCGATATTGAGCGGACCTTGAAACGACTGGCCCATGAGGTTTTAGAGTATAATCATGGGTCTTCGGATCTGGTGTTGTTGGGCATTGTAACTCGGGGAAAGCCCTTGGCCGAGCGCCTGGGCCGTTTAATCAGCGAGTTTGAAAAAACCGAAGTCCCGGTGGGGTATCTGGATGTGACGTTGTACCGGGATGATACGGGGCAAACCTTTAAACCGGCTTCAGAAAGCTATGTGCCTGTGGATATTGCCGGAAAAAAAGTGGTCCTGGTGGATGACGTGTTATTTAGCGGCCGCAGTGTTCGGGCGGCGCTGGATGCCATTAACGGTTTCGGTCGTCCGGCTTCCGTCCAGTTATTGGTCTTGCTGGATCGAGGGCATCGGGAGCTGCCTATCCGACCGGATTTTGTGGGAAAAAACGTACCGACGGCAAAAAATGAACGGGTGAATGTTTATTTAAAAGAGGTAGACGATCGCGACAGCGCCGTTCTAAAAAAATAAGCCCTGTTTAATTGGATAACGCTTCTATAGGAGCCCACGATGATTACTGCCTCTTCGGCCTTGCGCTTTGCCGCCCAAGCAAACGACAAGCCGGTGTTGTTATCGACGGATCTGGATGACACGCTGGTTCACTGGTTGCCGACCGGGAAGCCGGATGAGATGAAGTTGGCCCGAAACAAGCAGACTCTCCGAAAATCCCGCTCTGAGCTGGTGGTCCACGTCAATACAGGCCGGGGGCTAACGGCATTTAAGGAGTTGGGTCCGCTATTGAAGCGTATGCCTCTGGATTTTCTGAGCTTGAATAATGGGCAGGAACTCTACGTCAACCAGAACGCCAAAGATGCGGTTTCCTGGGTTCGTTCCTTGGCGCCTGAGGATCAGGAAAAAACGTGGAAACAACATATAAAACGGACCCGAGGATGGGATGCGGCCCAGGTGATGCAAACACTACAGGAACAATTGCAGGCCATGGGCCTGAAACACTCAGCGCAACTGGGGAATCGTCAGGTGTATACCTGTTTTGTGACGCCTCAACGTATGATGAATGTTTCGATGTATTCCGATCAACCGGCCATTTTTGTCCAGGAAGTTTGGCTGAAGTCGGATGGAACACCAGAAAAAAGGGAAGCCACTGCGCAAAGCCATGATCTGGCGGTTCAGTTGATGAACCGGGTGATTCGGCAACTGACGCCTGCCATGCGGATATCGATGGACTGGAAAGTCTCCAATAAAGTCGGGCAAAGCTATGGTATTTACATCCTGGAGCCCCAAGGTATTCATAAGGGCAATGTGATTGATTACCTGACCCGTCGGTTGTTAAAACAACCCCGTGCGGTCATTACGGCCGGGGATCACGAATACAACGATCAAGAAATGCTGAGCCGCTTGAGTTACCAGGCCCAGGCCCACCGAAGTCCAGGCAATCAATCGGGCCGCAAGTCGGTTCCTAATTACCCCATTGTTTCCGGCAACCGACCCGCTTTAGTGGAGGCGCTGAAAGCGCACCCTCGGGTTGAGCAGGTGGAGTTGGGCGAACTACAGCCGGGATTGGAAGCCCAACTGGAAAAGATTCGAACGCGCTTTATACGTATGGCTTAAGGGCGGCGGGTTTTTTACCCGGATAGGCTTCCACCACCAAGTCATTTTCAAGCCGCCGGGTATGGGTAATATGAAAATAGGGCGCTTCTGGCAGCAACAGGGTGAGGGAGTCGGCAAAAGCGGATTTCGCCATGGGATCTGGAATGGCTCGGGGTGCGTAGAACAGGTAAAACTTGTTGATGAGATTTTGGTTCAGCAGGCTACCACTCAGCTTGCTACCGGCTTCCACGAAGACGCTGGTTATTTTTTGCTGGCCGAGATAGTCCAGTACTTCTTTGAGATTCAGCCCCAAACCGGTTTCATCCACCTCAATGACTTTCACGCCCCGATCTCGGGCTTTTTCGGCGTTATCTTGAAAATGCTCAATGCGAGAGGTAAAGACCCAGGTGGGCGCCGAGTGGGTGTCAAAAATCTGGTACTTGTCCGGATCCAGGCGGAAGCGTCGATCCAGGACGACCCGCACCGGGTTATTGGAAAGGTTGGGTATGCCCCGAACGGTCATTTTGGGGTTATCGGCCCGCACGGTTTCAGCGGAGGTTAAAATGGCGTCATAGCGATGTCTGAGATGATGTACATACTGACGGGAGAGTTGACCGGTCAGCCATTGGCTTTGCCCGCTTCGGGTAGCGATTTTCCCGTCCAGAGTCAAGGCTTGCTTCAGCGCCACAAAGGGCCGGTTGGTGGTGATGTGGTGAAAAAAGACTTCATTGAGACGGTAGCATTCTTCTTCCAGATAGCCATAACGAACCGAGATCCGGTTGTTTTGCAGCTCGTCCCGACCCGTACCAGACACTTGGGGATTGGGATCCAGGGTGCCGCAGATGACCCGATCAATTTTAGCGTCGATGATCCGGCGGGTACAAGGCGGTGTTTTACCGGTGTGGTTACAGGGCTCCAGGTTGATGTACAGGGTGCCCCCCGCTGCAGCATCTCCAGCCTGGTTTAAAGCCACCACTTCCGCATGGGGCCCACCTGCCTTGGCATGATACCCCTCTCCTACTTTGCGCCCTTCCGCATCCAGTACAATTGCCCCCACCATCGGGTTTGGGCTGACCATGCCCTCACCCAGCCTGGCCAGGGTAAGGCATCGGGACAGATAATACTCATCGATGGATTCGTAAAGCTTCATACGTTTCATTATAAGGCTAGGCAGGCGGTTTGTGCGGGGGGATGGAACAAAATCTAAATGAAGAAAAAAGAAAAGGTGCCTTTTTATGGGCACCCGTGTGGTTCATCAGGGAAAGAGAGAGGTGTAGGAATAAAAAACTGTTTCTGCGGTTGAGTCTTACGACCCTGTACATATCTCTTCGGTATTTCCAGCTCTCTCTGCATACTATAGATGGAGGATATGAAAAAATGTTTCCGTCATTTTGAAAGAAAAAAGAAAAGGTGCCTTTTCAGGGGCACCCGTGTGGTTCATCAGGGAAAGAGAGAGGTGTAGGAATCTAAAATCTGTGTATTCCGGTTGAGCTTGTAAGAAGCTCATATTCACGGTGTCGGCATTTATTAGCTCTCCCGCATACTATAGATGGAGGAGATTGAAAAAAGTTTCCAAAAAAATTGAAAAGATTTTTTCAAAAAGAAAAGGTGCCTTTTTATGGGCACCCGTGTGGTTCATCAGGGAAAGAGAGAGGGTAAATTGAAATCTGTTACCCATGGTATCGGGTGCTTGGAAGAGAACTGGATACTCCATTTGTAGGATCTGGAAAAGAGGCTGAGATCTATCGTGTCCCGTCCATTCCGTTTTGGATTTTTTAAGGAGGGTAGTAGCATCAATTTTGAAGAAGTGGTTTTTATATCAGTGAGGGACATAGTTTATATTGCAAGAGAGAGGATTCAGGAATTTTGTGTATGTGTGAAACCATCCAAGGAAGCGAGGGTGCTTGCTAATCTGAATGTGAGAGAAAATCCAAAACCAGACAAAAAGCGAAACAACCAAGGCAAAACAACCATGGTTCAGGGTGAGCATTCATCAGGCTGAAAGCAGGATGAATCCACCCGGAGAACCAACACGAGGATTTTGTTTTTTAAGACAGAGAGAGGGGAGAGCCAATGGAAAACGAGTCAATTGAACGAGGGGATTGGGTGACCGAAATGGTTTTACCAGGGGTATTTACCATGATCTTGCTTTTTTGCTTAATTCATCTGGGCCTCCAAGCCGTAGGGTCCATGGCTCAAAATGAGCCAGCTTTAGGGGAGTTAAGCGCTATTTCCGCTTTTGCCAGCTAAAACCATGAGGATCGTTGACAGTTGCTTTATAATGAAACAGAGTCCGTAGCCAGGGGAGACTGATCCGGTGACGCATCTCTGTTACACATTGGAAGAGGCTGCTCAAAAGCTCAATATGTCTGAAACCGTGTTGGTGCGGTTGTCTCAGTACTTTAAGGTGCCTGCAACGGCGTATGAATCCGTTGGCTACCTTTCATTTAAAGGGGACTTGAGCTTCAGTGATCAGGACATTTCCTTTTTCCGCCAGGTAAAAGAACGCCTGCTGGATGGGGAAAGCCTGGAAGAGGTCAAGCAACGGATCCGCGCCGAAGGCGGTGTGGAATCCACACCGGAGTTTCAGTCTGTGCTTCGGGGGGGTGAACTCGAACGTGTTCAACCCGAGCAGGCAACACAACACATCAATGCCACGGGATTCAACGCGGAGGGGGCTTCTACAGAGATTTCGGAAAATCTGCGGCGGAAGCCGACCAAAGAGCCTGTGTCTGGGGCGGCGCCATCGTCTCCAAGCCCCATGCTTGAGCTTCAAAATGAGCTCCCCCTGAAAACCCAGGCAGAGAAAGATTTTCAACGTTATAAAGGACAGCACCATGCGGCTTCCAGCAAGGTATTTCAGAAAATGCTGAAAGAGGTCGGCCCAACAACCGCTCGGGAGCCCATGTTTCCGACATTTAAACCAGTGCGGCCCAAGGCTGAGTCACTTCATAAAGTTCAGCACCCAACGCCCAAGACCAAGGTGACTCAGCCGGTTTCTGAAGACCAACCTTGGGAGCATCTGCTGGAACAAGCCACCTCCCGCCCCCGACAACTGAACGCGCACTTGCGGGCATCAGCCCAGTTACTCAAAGAACAGCGGGTCCGTAAAAAAACCCAAACATTGGGGCAGCAATCATAGCGTGAGCTAGCAACATTTTTGAATGAGGGGGTTTATACTCCATGCAGGGCTACTTACACTGGGTGTTAATGGCCTGTACCTGTCGCTAAAACATGTTATTAAAGGATCCTGTGGATGAGTTACAGCATGCAAACGGCTCCCATTCATTCAGGCGCCATGCCGGGGCGACCGGCTTATCCGCCATCATACCCCACTGCCTATCCCCCAGCGTATCCAGGGGGGTATGGGGGAAACCGGATGATGCCGTACGGTCAGCCCTATGTACCCACCATGCCTGCCATGAGTTGGATGCCAGTGGTCAGGACCGTTCCGGCCGCTACGGATGCTTTTCAGCCAGAGGCCTTAAAAACGACAGAGACTTCTCAGGCCGTTGAAAGCCTCGGAGAAAAGGGGCTGGGAGAAAAGAGGTTAGAGGAGACAGGGCTGGATGAGAAATCAGCGGCCGCTCAGCCTCAAACCTACCCGGAAGAAGTGGGTCAGAAAGTGGGCCAGCTGGTCACAGACGTCTTGGAGAAAAACCCCGAGTGGCAGGCCAAATTGCAGGAAATGAACCTGGAGACCATGTTGCAGGATCCAGATTCTTCCCTGGCACGTATTCGGGACAGTGTTCAGCAGTCTCGCCTGTTTAAACTATTCCCCAAGCGTTTTGATAAGCGCATTGCCGGGATGTTCCCCGCTGAGATGGAACCCACTGTGCAACAGGTGCTCACCTGGCTCAGGGCCCAGCCATCTGAGGGTCTGCAACCCGAGGGCCTATTAACACAGGCTTAGGAAACGGGATGTGAGTAGAGCTTCGTGTTTTCTTCCTTGAGGATCTTTTTCATGATCTTGCCACTGGGATTTTTGGGCAGTTCCTCGTAGAACCGGAAGTGGCCGGGGATCATCAGCGGGGTAAGGTGCTCGGCGCAGAAGCGTCTGAGATCTTTTTCCGTTACGTCCATTCCAGGTTTCAGTTGGATACAGGCGAGGATTTCTTCTCCCAGCTTCTCATCGGGAACCCCAATCACCGCGGCTTCCATAATGGCTGGGTGCTGATAGAGGGTTTGCTCAATGCGAACCGGTGAGATGTTTTCTCCGGCCTTGATAATCAGATCTTTTTTCCGTCCTCCTGAAATATAGAGATTGCCTTCCGCGTCAAAGTGTCCCAGATCCCCGGTTCTTAGGAAGCCTTCGCTGTCAAAGGCCTGCTGGTTTTCTTCGGGCAAGTTGTAATAGCCCAACATGATATTGGGGCCTTTGACCAGAATCTCTCCAGTGAGGCTTTCCTGGCCCGGCTCCCAGCGGAGGGTGTTTCCGGCATCATCCACCAGTTTAATCTGTACATTAGGTAGCGGTTTTCCTACGGAACAGGGAATACTGCCCCGCTCAATGTCATTGACAGCCAAGACCGGCGAGGTTTCAGTCAGACCATAGCCTTCAAGAACCTTAATGTGGAGTGTTTCTTCAATGTGCTTGAGCAGTTGGGGGGGAAGGCTGGCGCCCCCGGAAATGCTGGCCCGGAGACTCTGGAATTTTTCCGCCCCCACATGCTGGACCAACTGTAAGAGGACGCTAAACATGGTGGGCACCAGCGGGAGGATCGTCACCTGATTTTCCACCAGGGCCTGGACAATCTTTTTCGGCGCAAAGTTGGGCACCAGAACAATGGAGGAACGGGAATCCAGACCGTATAACCCAATAATCAGTCCATAGGCATGAAACAGGGGCAGGGCCAGCAAGATACGGTCCGTATTCTGGAGTTTCAGGACGGGGCTGATGCCTTCAATATTATGAACCAGGTTTTCTTCAGATAACATCACCCCTTTGGGTTTACCGGTGGTGCCGGAGGTGTACATCAGAATCCGCATCTGGTTTGCCTTATCAGAGATAGGCGAAGTAAAAGTCGGGTTGCCTTGATCAATGGCCTCTTCAAAGGACGGGAAATTGTTACCCATCTGGTTGGATACCAGCAACGGTAAGGGGGACCCGGCAAAATTCGGCGCAAAAGTTTCGTTGGTGAGGAGCAAACGGGTGCCTGAATTCATCAGAACATACTGAATGTCATCGGGGGGCATTTGAATATTAATGGGCACAACCACTGCCCCGGCTCGCAGGATGGCATAAAAACCCAGTAAAAACTCTTTCTGGTTCATGAACATCATGGCCACCCGATCGCCGGGCTGAACCCCTTTGGCCACCAATACAGAGGCCAGCCGGTTGGCTTTCTCCAGAACCTCCCCGATGGACCAGCGGATTTCATCTTCCACGATGGCGGGATGATTACCCCATTGGGCTTTGGCGAGTTCTAAACGCTGAAATAACAGACTCATGGTTTCAACCTTTCTGTTCCAATCGAGGATAGTACTTATAGAATAGTATACTACAGCCCTTCAGAGGGCTCTTTCAGGGCCAGCCGCAGCTTACCGGACACGTGTTTTAACCGGGCCATGGCCTCTGAATAACTGAGGCTTTTCCTGAGCATTAAGATGGCTGGCTTGACCTGCCCTTGAGTGATCTCCAGGGCCTCTTGGGCGGCATCTTCTGAAACCTGACCCAAGGCGGCCACAATCCGCCGAGCCCGCTCTTTAAGTTTTTGGTTGGTGGGCTGGACATCGACCATGAAATTCTCATAGGTCTTGCCGGTCTGGATCATGGCGGCTGTGGTGAGCATGTTGAGGACCAGTTTCTGGGCGGTACCCGCTTTCATCCGGGTGGAGCCCGCGATGACCTCCGGCCCGACCTCCACCACAATGGGTTGATCGACCCATGGAATAAGCGGGGATTGTTGGTGGCACGTGACGCAGGCGGTAAAACATCCCTTGGCTTTGGCCGCCTTTAAAGCCCCCACCACATAGGCCGCCCGCCCACTGGCGGAGAGACCAACCACCACATCCCCCGAACGGGGATGGGCTTTTTCCAGATCCTCTCGGCCCAATTCTTCCGAATCCTCGGCGCCTTCGACGGCGGTACGTAGGGCGCTGTCTCCACCGGCAATATAACCTTGTACCTGTTCCGGTGGGGCACCATAGGTGGGTGGGCATTCCGAGGCATCCAATACGCCCAGCCGTCCGCTGGTACCTGCCCCAAAATAAAACAGGTGGCCGCCTTGCTCAAAAGCCTGGACAATGTAATCCACCACCCTGCTAATTTGGGGAATGGCTTGTTTTACGGCGTTTGCGACCTGCTGGTCTTCATCATTAATTTTTTCCAGAACCTCGGTGGTGGAGAGCAAGTCGATATCCACCGTTCGGGGATTGATTTGCTCGGTAATAATCAGGGCCGACGGGTTGGACGCTGAGGGATTGGACATGTTCATGAAACGAAAGTTCCCCACTCAGAAAACGAGTTGACTTTATCATAGAGGAAAGCCTCTCAGATTAAAAGTTGGGCTTTCACCGGGGTTTCCGTACAATAACGTACAATAAGAAGAAAAATTCAAAGAGCGAGTTCCCAGAGAATGTCCCCTGTTAAAGTTTTGGCAGTGATTCCCGCCCGGTATGCCTCTACCCGTTTTCCGGGTAAGCCCCTGGCGCTGATTGACGGCAAACCCATGATCCAACATGTCTGGGAGCGGGCGAAGCTCGCCCAACGAATTGATCAGGTCGTCATTGCCACCGATGACGCCCGGATTGAATCGGCGGTTCAGGCGTTTGGCGGGACGGTTTGCATGACCTCCCCGGATCATCCCTCAGGAACCGATCGGGTGTGGGAAGTGGCCCGGCAGTACCCGGATTTTGATCTGATCTTTAATGTACAGGGGGATGAACCGTTTCTGGATCCGGTAACCCTGGATCGCTGTGTCGCGGCCATGGCGGCCCAGCTGGATGCGGCCATTTATACGGCCGTCACCCCGGTGACTGAGGCAAGCGAGTGGCAAAACCCCAACGTGGTCAAGGCCGTGATGAATGCCCAAGGTGGCGCCTTGTACTTTTCCCGTGCTCCTATTCCGTATCACCGGGCTGAACCCACAAGGCCCGCTCAGGTCTTTCGCCACATTGGCCTCTATTTATACCGAAGAGAGGCCCTGGCCCGCTTTACCCAGTTGCCTCCGTCTCCGTTAGAGCAACTGGAAAAGCTGGAGCAGCTTCGGGCTTTGGAAGCAGGCATGGCCATTTATGCCATTGAGCTGCCTTCTGCCCCGATTGGCATTGATACGCCGGAGGATTTAGCTTTGTTGGGAGAGGGGCGTGTTTGCTAAAGTTCTATTGCTGTAACGGAGTCTTCTCGGTTGACAAGGGAACAAGCGGCCCGAATAATAGAGGCTAATACGTGTTAAAGACTGGATCGGTTATTGCTGGGTAAGGCACGATCAAACGAGAGGGAGTTTATCTATGCAAACGTCATTCACTCAATTTCAACAAGTCCTGGCGGAGAAACGGGCGGTTAAAGTTATTGCCGGAATTGCCAATTTCAACTTGGATCATGTGCTCAGCGTTGTTCGGGCCGCTGATGCGGCAGGGGCTCATGCGGTGGATGTGGCGGCTAAGCCGGAGATTGTTCGGGCGGTTCGGGCCGCTACCCGTCGGATGGTTTTTGCCTCCAGCGTTTCCCCTGTGGAACTGGCCGCGGCTGTGGATGCCGGGGCGGATGTGGTTGAACTCGGGAACTTTGATGCTCTCTATGACGAAGGGCAGTTCTTTGGAGGGGCTGATGTCCTGAAGCTGGCGGAGGAAACCATGGCGCTGGTTCAGGGGCGGGCAAAGGTGTCCATCACCATTCCCGGCCATTTGGCCACCGATGCCCAGGTGCAGTTGGCCCAGCAACTGGAAGCGCTGGGTGTGGATCTCATCCAGACGGAAGGAGCAGCGCGCTTACTATCCGCCACCCCGGAAGTGAAGCTGTTGTCGGCGGATGAAAAAGCGGCCTTAACCCTTCGGAACACCCGCGCGCTGGTAAACAACACGGCGTTGCCCGTAATGACCGCCAGTGGCATTACGGTGGATAATGTTACCGAAGCCTTCCAAAGCGGGGCGGCTGCTGTGGGCATTGGATCGGCGGTGAACAAGCTGACGGCTGAACCCGAAATGATCGAGGTGCTGATGGCGGTTATGGCGCAAGTGCCTGGTCAGTGGGAAAAACAGGCATTGTCTCAAGTTTCCTAACACGTTTAACAGCTCAATAACGATTCAACCCCAGGGGCAACCCTGGGGTTTTTGTCTCGGGTAATATAAAGCTGCCTGAATTTCAAGGAGGAGATCCCAGACTCAGGAAGGATATGGTTGCTTGAAACGACAGAGATACAGGGGTATTTGGTGTAGTAGTTCTTTTTTCGGATGATGGTTCCTGCAACGGGTGGTATAGAACCTCCTTACCTTGCCGAGACTGTCTGAAATTCTGAAATATTCACAAAAATTAATTATTGTTTTTCCCACACATAGGGGGGATTTTGTTATAATGAATCCCGCTAAGGATAAAAAACATTACGAACTACTCAATTCAACAGCTTTACCCAAACAAACACACCTACTACTACACTATGTCATCTCCTCTGATTCGGTAAAGCTGTTTTTCTTTTGGCAATTTTTTGAGAAGATGGCCTCAGCATCTGCCCAAGGGGTAATTGTCCATGACCACATCCATGTTTTCTCCAGAGACCGTGACCCGTTCGGAAATGAAGCAGCTGGTTCAGGAAGCGAACTTGCGGCATGTGGCCTTTATTATGGATGGTAATCGCCGGTGGGCCCAAGATAAGCATTTACCCAAAGTGATGGGGCATCATCTGGGGGTGGAAACCCTGAAATCCCTGGTACGGTATGCCGGGGAAATCGGTCTGGAAGCCATGACGGTCTATGCTTTTTCAACAGAAAACTGGAACCGGGATGTGGAGGAAGTGGGGGCGTTAATGCAACTGTTTCTCCAAGCCCTTTCCAAAGAACTGGATGCCTTGCATGCCAATCAGGTCCGCTTGCGCTTTATTGGGGATCTCACCCCGCTACCGGCGGACTTGCGCCGGCTAATGGAACAAGCGATGGCCAAAACGGCAGCCAACACCGGCTTGAAGTTTCAGGTGGCCACCAACTACGGCAGTCGGGCCGAACTGGTGCAGGCGGCCAGAAATTTGGCCCAGGCCGTACAGGCCGGAGAGTTGACCCTGGATGAAATTACCGAGGAGCGCTTTGCTAATCAGCTTTATACGGCGGGTCTGCCGGATCCTGACCTGTTGGTCCGCACCGGCGGGGAATCCCGCTGGAGCAATTACCTGCTGTGGCAATGTGCGTATGCTGAGTTTTATGTGACGCCTCTGATGTGGCCGGAATTTAGCGTTACGGAGATGAACCGGGCTATTTGGGAGTTTGTTCAGCGGGAACGGCGGTTTGGGTGCTAGCTACTGAGAGATTTCCACGACCAGATCTAGTTCCACGCTGGCGTTCATGGGGAGGGCGTTAACCCCAATGGCGGCACGGGCATGGCGACCCGCCTCTCCGAAAATTTCCACCAGGTAATTGGAGGCCCCGTTAATGACGGTAGGCTGCTCATAAAAATCCGGGGCGCTGCTGACATAGCCATTGAGTTTGACAACGCGGGTGATTTTACTCAGATCACCAATCTGGGCTTTGATCACGCTCAGGGCATTGAGGAGGCAGGCTCTGGCTGCGGCTTGGCCGGTTTCCACCGAGTTGGTAATACCGCCAATCGCTCCCGTATAGGCCAGGGTTCCTTCAACCAGGGGGAGTACCCCGGATGTAAAGACCAGATTACCTGTTTGCACGCAGGGTACATAGGTTCCTACGGGTTTAGGGGCCGGGGGAAGGAGTTTATCCAATTCCTCCAGTCGTTGCTGTAAGGTGGTTTCAGTCTGGGTCATGGGAAATGCCTTTTTGGTTGGGGCGTCTATTTTCTTTATTATGGCTGAGTAGGGTGGGAACGCAAGCTCATTCTGCATGCTCTTCGACCAGATCCTCTACTGAACAAGCCAACAGACGACACAGACGCATCAGCATGGGCAGCCGGGGAATGGTACGTCCCTGGTTCCAGTACAACACGGTTTGGTGATCGATATTAAGCTTTTCTGAGACTTTACGCATGTTCCATCCCTTGTTTCTGCGGGCAATTTCTGCAACCCGAATCCGCATGCTGGCTTCCTGCTCCCCTCTCTGACTATCGTTTGACTGAAAAGAAAAGTTTTGTGAAATTTCATAAAAACCGAGAATATACTCGCTTATAGCAACCCTGCTTTTGTCCTACAATAGCAAATGCCAATTGAAACACAGTGGCACCTTCCCAAAAGCCTGATCAATACTTGGTTTTCGGCGAAGTATAGTCTGGGGTTATTATATCATTTTTGATCGTCAACCTGTCAATAATGAAAGATGTTTTTTTAATTATTTGAAATATATGCTAAGGTATTCAGCATGAAGCCATCTGAAACAAAACTGGGGTTGGAAATCCAGCTCTTTTTACTGAAACAGGGGATACAGATAGAAGATCTGGCCCGCCAAATGGGTATTACGGCAGATGGCCTATCCAACCTGATTCATGGCCGACGTCGTTTTCGGGATGACACCCTGCAACGTTTAGCGTCAACACCTGTGTTTTTACAAGGGAATTTCAGCCTGAGCCGTCTAAAAGCCTTACGGGCTATGGATGAGTACCGTTTTGAGGAACTGATGCTGGCTCTGGTTGAATGTGTGAAACAGGGAGAAGTGGAGCGTCTGCCTGAGGATTTCTTCCGACAGTTTCAGGATGAGCTGGAACGGGCCGGGTTTCCGCCTGCTCTTGCAGATAGGAAACATGCGCTTCTCGCATTAGTTCAAGAAAGCCAGAGCTAAAGGTCTCTATATCCATGGGTATTATTTCTCTCCAGAAACTCATGACGTAGGTCGGAGGACAGCCTGCGCACACCGCTATCACGTCTGTTGCCGTACACCTAAAATTGGTCCACCGGCCCACAAATCCTATTTTATTTATACAGAAAAAAACAGGTGGGTGAGCCGGACAAATTCTCGGTTTTTTGAATTCCCTGGCAAAAGCCGATGGGACAATGCATGGCAGGGACAGGCTTCCTCCAGACGTTGTTCTTGTTAGAATGAAATTTATTTTTCAGGAAACCATCATGTCCGAGCCCCCTGTTTTGCAATTATTCAATACCCTCTCCGGTACCCAGGAGCCCTTTACGCCGCTTGAACCGGGCAAAGTCCGCATGTACGTTTGCGGCCCCACGGTCTATGATGATGCCCACTTGGGCCATGCCCGCTGCTATATAACCTGGGATGTCTTATACCGCTTTTTGAAATTTTTAGGCTATGACGTAACCTATGTGCGCAATGTGACCGATGTGGATGACAAGATCCTCAAGCGGGCCGAAGAATTGGGCGTGACGCCTCAAGTCCTCTCTGAACGCTATTATCAGAGCTTTAAAGATGACATGCAGGCGTTGAATGTTCTTTCCCCGGAGGTGGAGCCGAAAGCCACCGAGTATATCGAGGAAATGCAAACGGGCATTTCAGCATTGATTGAAAACGGGACGGCTTACGCGACGGCTGATGGTTCGGTGTATTTCCGTACCGCTGCCAAGCCCGATTACGGGAAGCTCAGTAAAAAACCCCTGGAAGATTTAAAAGCCGGCGCTCGCGTCGAAGTGGATCCCAGTAAAGAGTCCCCGCTGGATTTTGCCCTTTGGAAGGCAGTTGCATCCGATGATGATAGTTTATCCTGGCCCGCCCCCTGGGGGGGAAGCGGGAAAGGCCGCCCCGGTTGGCACATGGAATGCTCGGCCATGAACCATAAAGTCTTGGGCGCGCAGATTGATATCCATGCGGGCGGGGCCGATTTGATTTTCCCCCACCATGAAAATGAGATTGCCCAAAGCGAGTGCTGGACCGGTCGACAGCCGTTTGCCAAATATTGGCTCCACAACGGCTTTGTCAATGTCAGTGGAGAAAAAATGTCCAAAAGCCTGGGCAATTTCTCCACCATTAAAAAGGTGCTGGAGCGCTACGACGCCAACACCATCCGCTATTTTCTTCTCACCAACCATTACCGCATGCCGGTGGACTTTAACGATGACGCCTTGCAAGGGCCCAAAAACTGGATGGAAAAAACCACCCGTACCTTGAGGGAAGTGGCCCACGAACTCAATTTAACAGCCCACCAGTTGCCCGATGTTTTGATCCGTCAGTTCAAACAGGTCCAATCATTAGACGCATCAAAACAAGGTGACTTGATGGCTTTTTGCCATTGGATGATGGAAGATTTAAACACGGCGCAGGCCTTGGCGGAATTGAATAAGGTATTAGCTCATCTTCGGCAACACATGACAACGGCTGATGCCAAGGATTTGTTTCAAATGGTGGCTTCCATGATGAATGTACTGGGTTTTGATCTCAACCGTATTTTAGGAGAATCAATCCAGTTACCCACCGAGGAAATTCGCATTATCTATAAAGAAATGACCGGCAAATGGCTGGAAAGCGAAAAGGCTCCAGAAGCCCTGCTCGCGGAAATCATCACCATGCGAAAGCAAGCCAAATCCACCCAAAACTGGACCCAGGCCGATGCCATCCGCAGACACCTGACCGATATCGGCCTTGCGATTTTAGACAATAAAGACGGCACCACCACGGTGGAAAAGGACGGGCGGGAAATTGTCCGTGTCTAAAATTGAGCACCTGCATCCCCGAGTCCTGGCCTATTTGGGGGATGCTGCCTTTGAGCTGAAGGTTCGGGAACTGGCCTTAAGTCAGGGGATGAGTCAGGCGGAAGAACTGCATGATTTTACCGTACGGCGAGTCAAAGCCACATGTCAGGTGGCGCTCTTGGATGCCTTAGAGCCGTTGCTCACCGAGACGGAAAAAGAGATCGTGCGCCAGGGGCGCAATGTTCCGGTGAGTGTGGGAAGGCGGTCCAATCAGGCGCTTCACCGAAAAGCCACTGGCTTTGAGGCTTTGTTTGGTTATTGGCACTTGGGGGACCCTGGCCGGCTCGCGGTTATTTGGGAACAGATCAAGCCGGTACTGCTGGAAGAAGTGTCCTAGACGGTGGTTTATTTATTGAGCTGGCGGTTCAAATGCTCAAGCTTCCAGTTCCAGGTTTGCAGGGTGCTGTGGATATTCGTAAAGTCGATTGGCGCACATTGTTGTAAAAAGGCTTCAGCTTCACACAAGCCCGCATGAACTTTTTCCAGCCGTCTGCCCGGTGGGGCCGCCGGGTTGGTTTGGCTTAAAAAGTGTTCCGCATGGTGGGTGAAACCGGTCAGATGCTGGTTAACATTTTGGCAGGTTTCCTGCATGCGCAGGACTTTTTGGTCCACCTGAAAACTGACCAAGGCAGCATGGCTGGAGACAAACCCAAGGCTGACATCCCGCACGGTGTTGTAGAAGGTTTCCTTGAATTCGCTGGGGCGGCTGTAGATGGCCCCATGGGTGGTGCTGATAGCAAAATCATTGGCGGTTTGGGCAAAGTGATCCAGGTAGGGTGAAAACTTATGGCTGGCCTCTCGAAACTGGGTATGGATGCCGATCAGCTTCTGGTTGGCGGCCATTAAATTCTGGTTGCTCTCATCAATATTAAACTGTAATTCTTCCACCGATTTTTTCTTGCCAAAAAAGTCCGAGAAGTTTTCGGCGCCCCGTTGCAGGGCGCGGGCAATATCAATCTGGTATTTATTGGTGTCTTTGAGTCGAATGGGCTCTTCAACAAAATACTGGGGTTCCCCGTGGCGATGGGGGCGTCGGATTTTGGGCGGAATGACTTCAATGCTTTTAGCCCCAACCAGGCCGGTAAACTGGATGGTGAACGTCGAACCTGAAGGGATTTTGGGGCTGTCCGGGTAGGTTTTAATCCACATATTGACCCGGTCTTTTTTAAGTTCAATCTGTTCCACATATCCGATTTCCACACCCATCATCCGCACCATGGAACCTCGGGTGATTTCGTTGGCATCTTTAAAGGAGACCTCAATTAATTGCCGATGAGCCTGAGACGGGACGATCACCCCGTAATAAAGAGCGGCAATGCACAGCCCCAATAATACAACCCAAAGCAGGATGTCTGATATAATACCCCTATTTAAATTGGCTTGCATCAATCAGCGTGCTCCTTACTACGTACCTCCTATTTTAGCAGAGGTTGTGTCAGGGAACCGATCAACCTGGTGGCCCAGTTTTGAAGGCGGCTTTTTAGGTAGTTTTTAGGGGATCTATGGCCATACACACCAGACCTGTGATGAGACAACATCCCGAGATTCCTTGGGATATTTTTACTGCTATCATGGCCTTACTTAGCGGGTACATTCTGGTCCCTTGGGTGTTGGTGAATCTGGCGCTCCTGGTTTGGCCCACCATGGAGGTGATTCCCCGTTTTTTTATTGAGCAGTTTATCCCCATTGGGGTCTGGGCCGGGGTCTTTTATTATTTTCGGCAGAAATATCAGGTCAGCCTGCTGCGTGTACTGGGACTGGAATGGCGAGATTCTCTGGGCACCTATCTGAAAGAGGCACTCTGGGTGGTGGGGATGGCCCTTGGGGTGATTTTGGTTTTGTCGCTCCTAAGTTGGCTACTGGGAATTCCACCGGGAAACCCGTACGAGAAAATGTCTCCTGATGAACTGGAAGCCATTACCTTTTTTGCCATCGTCACGGCCCCGATTCTGGAAGAGTTTATTTTCCGGGGGTTTATTCAATCCACGTTTTACCAATACCACCCCCCGTGGCGAGCGATTATTTTAACTTGCCTGATCTTTGCCGCGTTTCATCCGGCTTATTTCGCTTCTCCACTGGCCTTGGTGTATGTGTTTTCGCTGGGATTGATTTTAAGTTGGGCCCGGGACCGGACCGGCTCGATCGTGCCGTGTATTCTGGGCCACCTGGCCAATAATATTCTGGCGTCCATTCAGGTCATTTATTTTTCCTGAAGCGGCCATTTCAAATCCAAAAATTCAGATCCAAAAAAAGAACGCTGCAGAGGGATCTGCAGCGAATTCAAGGAAGAGTGGGTGGAATGTTGTGGAGTGTATTTGAGGTGATTAGGATCGAGGGAAAATTACTAGACCGATTGAATGATGGTCTGCATGACCTCGCTTTGGGCTCGAATGACGCGACTGGCGGCTTCCAAGCCCCGCTGGGTGATGACCATATTGGTAAATTCCCCAGCCAGGTCTACGTTGGAGGACTCAAGGGCACCGGCCAGTAATGAGCCCCGTGCGCCGTTACCTGGAACCCCGAACCCGGTATCGCCGCTGTTGGCCCCTTGTAGGTAGTTGTTGGCGCCATCATACAGCAAACCGGCGTTGTTGGTTACAGTAGCACTCTGAAGCTGCAACTGCATCCCTTCCATGGGATTTAAGCCAGCAATAATGGCTTGTGAATCATCAATACCACCGGTAAAGACGGCTCGTCCACTGGCTAAGCCTGCTTGCATGACCATCCCGTTGGGACCGGCAGTACCCACATCACCGTCCCCGTATTGGTTATCCGCGCTGGAATAGGTTGTAGCCGGATAATCCCCTCCTTCATAGGGACGGTGGACAATTTCACGGCGAATTAATGTGGGGTCACCGGCCAGGTTGGCAGCATCAATACTGGCCTGGTCGGTTCTGACCGTAATCTGGTCCCCATTGGAATAGGTGGCGGTGATGGAACCATCCGTCCCGATGGAGAAGCTCCGCAGTTCAACGGTAACGGTATTTAAGGAATAAGGTGCGGCATCCCCGTCATAGCCATGAACAGCCTGGAAGTCGGCCTGAATTGTGGCGGCATCGGTGCCCAAGGGAGAGTAGAAAATATCCATCACGTTGTTATTGGCATCCAGGGATTTGGTCACCAGGAATTCCAGGGGAATGTTGACCCGACCCAAGGTGGAGGAAATATTTCCATTGAGTTGGGAAGTCCCCCGAACCCGGTTCCCGGCAGAGGTGACCAGGTTACCATCGGAATCCAGGCTGAAGTTCCCCGCCCGGGTCAGATAGAAGTCGGTAGAGGCGTTTCCATTGTTGGTATCAACCCGCTCTACGACGAAGAAACCATCACCCTGGATCATGATGTCGGTGTTTCGTCCGGTGAACTGGGAACCACCTTGCCCCCAGTTAGATGCGATTTCAGAAACAACAACCCCACTACCGATTTGTCGGGGGTTGGTACCGCCCAGAAGACCGTTTGGCGCAGTACCACCGGAAATGGTTTGGGAAAAGATAGTGGCAAAGTTAGCCATACTGGCTTTAAAACCCAAGGTGTTCACGTTAGCAATGTTGTTAGATACAACGTTTAAACGGGTTTGGTTAGCGCGAACGCCGGATACGGCAGAAAACATACCTTGTGACATTTAGATTCCTCCGATTTCTCTCTCATTTCCTGGTTGATACATAAAGTCTGTTGAACAAAATACTATCTAGGGTGAATTGAACGCCCTTTGCTCAGTGCCTCATGGTGTGGCGCCTCCTTCGCTTCCAGAGATGCCCTGGCTAATCTGCTGAACTAGCTCAGCGTCATAGAAGACACCATCGACCTTCAGGAGCGCTTTGTTTCGGGTGCGATCCAGCTGGACGCTTTCCACGATCCCTTGGACCCGTTTGGGTGTATTGGTCAAGTAATCCCATGATGGGGGGTTGGAGATGCCTTGTTCAAAATTCCAGGAGGCAGCGGGGAGATCAACCATCTGGCCAATCAATGCTCCTGCCTGACTGAATTTATTCGCCCGCAGGAGTTGATCCATTTGTTCGACTTGCTCCATCATGAGCTGTTGGCTCATCATCTGACCGGGATCGGCGGAGGGATCGGTGGGATCCTGATGCTGTACCTGGGCCAGAATCAACCGCATGAAGCCCTGGCGATCCAGCCGGTCGTTCCCGAGATTACGCCGGGCATGATCAAAATAGGCTTCGTTGGTTTGGGTTTGGATGTGAGCGGTTTGACTGGTTAAATTGACTGGGCTCACGGGATTCTCCTTTGTTTCTCTCTTTCTCATTGCATGCAAGATAGGGTAAATTTAGACCAAAATACTGATGCCTCCTTGATGATTGACTGTGTGCCGGGAATCAGTTTCTACAGGATCTGACGCGGATGGTGAGGCCAACTGACCGGAAAGCAATGAGCTTTTTCCGTAGCCGTGTTTGATGGCATGTTCTGGATGACTCATCCCCTGATGGGATGCGTGTTGTTGACCGGCCATTTGTTGTTCTGGCGTCTGTTGAAAGCGTTGCTCCTGTTGTTGGTGTTGAGAGCGATCATGCTGGGTCTGGTTTTGGGTATCTCCCGCCAGCACCACGGTAATACGATCTACCTGGACCCCTTGGGCTTCTAGGGATTGTTTGAGGGTATGAATTTGATTTTGTAGCTGTTCATGGGCTTCAGCGGAGCTGGCAATCAGCCGGGCGCTTAAAATCTGCTGGGCGTTACTGCTCAAATTCACCCGTACTTCCCCCAGATGTTCTGGGTTTAATTTAATGGTCAGTTCCTTATGACCCGATTTCAGGCTGTACTGGGTGCCTTCAACCACCTGATCCGCAATATCCGCGGCTTGGGGTATGTAGCTGGCTTGAGTAGAAGCCTGGCTTGTACCAGGTTTTTCCAGTAATGGACCAGAGCCAGGGGCTGTTGTTCCATGAACAGAAATCTCCACGAATTCATTGGGGATGGGCAGCGTAGAAACCGGGTTGGCTTGCGTAGGCGCTTCATGGTACGCCAAGGACACGTCTGCTTCTGAAGACACTTCTTGCTGAATTCTGTCTGATAAATTGCTCATATCAGGGGCGTCTGCCGGAAGACCCTCAGGCTGAAGTGTCGGATAGTCCGCAGAGACGGTTGCCTTTAAGGTATTGGATTCAGACGGGGTAGCCAGACCATGAGCGGGGAGGATGGATGGACGGTTCGCTGGATTGTCCCCTTTGGATTGCTTGCTGCTTGCTTGTAGGGTACCCAATTGGATTTCAACCTCTTCCATTCGTTCGGTGAATGAAGCAGGGTTAGAGACATCTGGGGCCTTGGTGGTTGCTACCTCAGGCTGGGCAGAATTTTGCAGAATGTCCGATTCAGCATGTGTAGCCTGGGCCGCCGGTTGCGGATGCGGTTTTAAGTTGCCTGATTTTACATCCGGATTTTGAGCGGGCTGGGCCATGGCTGGATCTGGCACGGACGTTTGCCTTGCCTGCGATAAACCAGCAGGAGTCAGAGTGCTGATGCCAGCCTGGAGCGGTTGGCCCTGAGCGTGTTGTAAAACCTGCTCATTGGCAGGGGATTGGGAATGTTGGGACGGCTGGGAATCCGGTCCAGCTTGCGGGTTTCTGGATTCTGCCGTGAACAGGGTATCTGAAGAAGCCCCGGTTTTTTCAGTCCCGGGTTTCTCACCAGTAGGTACAGCATCAGGGATGATGGGTGCTGACTTCTTGCTGGTGTCGGTATCCGTTAAATTTTTTGTAGCTACGGTTTCGCTGGTTTTAGCATGAGCCTGTTCCGGTACCAGATCATGGTTGGTCAGGGTGCTCCGTATTACGGTATTAGTGGCCGGGTCAAGGGTTTCGGCGGATCCAATGGCGTCCGTGCCAGATGGATGAACCGAGACGGCTGGGGATGCCGGGGCATCGCCCAGGGTCGATGACAGATATAAAGCAGGGTGTTGCAGGATATGAACCGGGGGTTGCGGTATGCTGTTGGCGGATCCATCCGGGATGGGGTCCGTTAATTCGGTGATTTCTTCAGAAATGCCTGCTTGCGACTGGAGATGGGTTAAAACGTCGGTCGCGTTTTTGGTTTCCTCAGGCAAGTCACCGCTCGATTCATCAGCCAGTGCTTGGGTACCATGATCATCTGCTTCAGGCAACAGGGTCTGGATCTGGGCTTGCAGTTGAGCTTGCAGCTGATCCAGAGCTTGCCCCAGGAGATCGGTAAAACCAATCTGCCCTCCTGTATTGGCTTCTCCTTCAGGCTTGCTTGCCTTGGCAGAAGACCCGGACAGAAGGTCTGTCATCATATTGGAGATGAGGTTTGTGGGTAAATTCATCGGTCGGTTGATACGTCCTGTGTTGTGGCGGCTAAATTACTGGGGGATGGATTGACGAGACATTCGGTTGAGCGTGATTTCCGAGAGGAATTCTTCTTCGGCCTTTTCTAACTTTTTCCGGTAACGGGTGTGTTCCTTTTCCTTCAGTACATCCAGGGACTTCTTTTTAATCAGTGCCTGTTTGAGTTCTTCCCGGACGGTGGCGAGGATGGTTTCCTGTTGTTGTAGGGCCTGGAACTCTTGGAAACGGAACTGTTTGAGTCGCCAGATGTAGTTGGGGAAATTCTGGACCGTGTTGAGATCAAGGGCTGGTGTGTCCAAAAGGCGCTGTTGTTCTTGAAACGCATGTTCAATGGCTTCATCGTATTCCTGAATTCGTTTCAGGAGATCCAGCCGTTTGCTTTCTTCCTGAGCGACCTTTTGTTGGACCAGATCCAGTTGATCAGTACGGTAGTCCAAGACGGACTGCAGTCTGAACCGGAATTTTTTCAAGGTTCTCCTCTCTGATGTCGGAACGAAGTCCGACGTATTTCCCTTCGATGTGTATAGAGTTCACTCTTAAAATAGCCGATGTGAGATCCGGCTTTCCTCGTTTATGTGGCGGAGATCCGCCAAACTCGATAAATTGCAGGATTTGCAGGCAATCCTCTCCTTCAGTCAGTGGAGGTTAAGCATCCAGGGGGCATCGTGCCTGAATGGAAGGCTTGCACTGTTCTATGGTATATTAGGCCCTATAAGGCTCCGTAGTTCAGTTGGATAGAACGTCTCACTCCTAAGGAGAATGTCGGGGGTTCGAGTCCCTCCGGGGCCACTTTCAAGGTATTTGCATCTGTTTTTATAGTTTATTCCAGACTGAGTGAATGAGGATTGATTGATGGATTTACGTCCCTCCCCTAATACCCAAAGTACGCCGCTCACCTATGAAGTGGGCAGAGATGGTCGTCCCAGGATTGCCGGGGTGGATTTGCTGGAGTTGGCCCGAGAGCATGGAACCCCGCTATATGTCATGGATGAGGCCACGATTCGCACCGCTGCCCAGACATACCGGGATACGTTAAAAGAGGTATACCCTGGCGAAAGTTTGCCGCTGTATGCCTGTAAGGCCAACATGAACCTGGGCCTCTGCAAGCTGATGGATCAAGAGCAGATGGGGTTGGATGTGGTATCCGGGGGCGAATTGTATACGGCAATCCAGGCCAAGTTCCCGATGGAGCGAATTTTCTTTAACGGAAACAACAAAACCATTGAGGAAATTGAACTGGCGGTCCATCATCGGGTGGGGCGAATTACCGTTGATAACTTCTATGAGCTGGAATTGATTCACCAGGTGGCCAGTCAAAAGAAATGCAAGGTGCCGGTGTTGCTTCGAATCACCCCTGGCATCGAGTGCCACACCCATGACTATATTAAAACGGGTCATTCCGATAGCAAATTTGGGTTTGATATGGCGGATCTGGCCCCGGCAGTGGATCGGATCGTGGGCCCGTATCAGGAAACCATTGAACTCAAGGGGCTTCATGCACATGTGGGATCCCAGATTTTTGAAATTCAACCCTATATTGATCTGGCGGAAATCCTGCTGAATATTTTCTACAACATTCGGGAGGCGTATAGTGGCCTGACGTTGACGGACTTGAACCTGGGTGGTGGCCTGGGAATTCAATATACCAATGATGATGATCCGCCCTACATTCCCAAGGTGCTTGAGCGGATTTCGGAAAAAGTTCAGCAGTATACCGAGCAGTTGGGCTATCCCCTGCCCCGGTTATTGGTGGAGCCGGGCCGTAGTATGGTGGCCACGGCCGGTGTGACCCTGTATACGTTGGGTAGCCGGAAGGTGGTACCCAAAGTTCGGACTTATCTTGCAGTGGATGGCGGTATGGGGGATAACATCCGACCGGCGCTCTATCAGGCGGAGTACTCTGCGGTGGTTGCAAGTAAACTGGAGTATCCTGCCGAGGAAATGGTGACCATTGCAGGTAAGTATTGCGAATCCGGGGATGTTCTGATCCAGAACCTGGCCGTTCCCAAGGTCATTCCGGGGGATATTCTTCTGGTATTTGGGACGGGGGCCTATAATTACTCAATGGCGTCCAATTATAACCGCCTCCCTCGACCGGGCATGGTGTTGCTAGAGAATGGGCATGTTCATCAGCTGGTTCGACGGGAAACCTATGACACGCTGATTCAGCAAGACGTTATCCCCTCGCACCTGATGGGTCAGCTGCAGCCCCTGCCCACGCCCGTGTCCTCACCCGCCTAGTCTGGTCGGGTGAAATTCGGCACGGACTGGTAAGAATATAGGGTAATCCGTCTTAAGATACGGTACAATGAAAATATGGAGGCTCCATCAACTGAGGGTGTGATCCCATGGAAAAGCCGTGCCCAGTAATACTTTAAGGAGGCCAGAATAGGTGGTTGAATGGTTCAACCCAGTGATTGGTGAGGTCCAAGTGAATTGGGGCTATATGCTGAAGTGGGTGCTTCAACTGGGGATTTTACTAGGCATTATTTCCTTTATCTACAACCGCTTTATTCGCCAAAGCCAGGCTGAACAATTGCTCAAGGGGGTCTTCCTGACCCTGTTGTTATTTGTGATCCTGTGGGGGGTGGCCCGGGCCCTGAACCTGCCCATGCTGGAAGTGGTCTTTGGGGCCAGTATTCATATCTTCTTTATTGGTCTTATCGTTATCTTTCAGCCGGAACTGCGCAGAATGCTGCTGTTTTTAGGGCAAAGCGAGTTTTTTGGCTTGCAACATTCCCTGTCCGCCTCCTCGGAAGAACAGAAGGCTGAGTATTTGATTCGGAACCTGACCGAGACGGTTCACTTCCTGAGCAAGTCCAAGCGTGGGGCGCTCATTGTTCTGGAATCTCCCAATCAACCGGGAACTGATTACCTGGAGGTGGGCACAACATTGGATGCCGCCCTGAGTACAGAGCTTTTGTTGACGATTTTTCATCCCAACACGCCGCTTCATGACGGGGCCGTTGTGGTGAGCCCGGATAATAGAATTGTAGCGGCGGGGGTCCTACTGCCTTTAACGGAGGATCCTGAAT
This sequence comes from uncultured Vampirovibrionales bacterium, assembly GCA_964387265.1. Taxonomy (GTDB): domain Bacteria; phylum Cyanobacteriota; class Vampirovibrionia; order Vampirovibrionales; family Vampirovibrionaceae; genus CAYLWC01. The sequence goes on from CAYLWC010000001.1 coordinate 73,597, forward strand.
TAAGCTGGCAATATGGTACCCGACACCGGGCTGCTATTGGCTTATCGGAAATTTCGGATAGCTCTTGCCTGGTGGTCTCTGAAGAAACGGGCCATGTATCCTTGGCCCAACATGGCAAACTGATTAAAATGGAAAACCTTGACGATCTACGCAAGCACTTGGAGCGGCTGTATAATGTGACTCTCAAGTCGGATCGCAAGAAAAAATCCCTGTCGCCCCGCTTGAAAGGACTATTCTCGGTGGAGTTTTTACCAGCCAGCTTGCAGCGGATGTTTTACCGCCCTGAAGAATCGCCATCAATGGAAAAAGGCGCCAAATCCAGCCGGAAAATTTCCTAAGACGATTTCCTGATTTGTCAGAACCTAATGTCTGGGCTGGGATGGATTGCCCTCTTCCGAAATCCGCTTGTTGGTCAGGTGGATATTCAGCAGGTTAATGCCCACGCCTAATAGGGCAATGGTAATGGCCATGCCCACCCCGGTTGCCAGATTCCGGTACTTGAGCACACCTTTATAATACTGATCTACATTGGAAAGGGCTTTTTGAAGCTGGGCTTTGGCTTTGGGTTCGGTAGCCTGGCCAAGTCGGGTCTGAATCAGCTCTGTGGCCTGCCGCTGTCGATCCATGACTTGCTTGCTGGTAGGAATGTCATAGCGGACCAGGGGATTGAGACGCCAGTTTAACCGGCGCAGGAGCCCATCCGGCTTGGGTTTTTCAAAGAAAACGGCCTCTTTGTACTTTTGCGGAGTGACGCCTTTCATGAACCACCGCTGGATCATGGGAGTGGCAAAGAACCAGAAGGCGTATCCCAGCGGATCCCGGTACAGAACCTCCCGTACCTCATTCTTGCTGCGGGTACTCCCGGCTACAACCCTGGAGCCGATAATCATGCCGTAAATCAGCTTGATTTGACTCATGGTGGCCTTAGCGAAATCCTGAAAATCAAAGGTGCGAATCATTCGGGATGGCTTGGGCATGCCCCGAATCAGCGCCGGAATGGTTTGGCTGGCTTGTCGTGGCGCAAGTGCTACCCCTTGAAAAGCAGGTGGGATGGGTTGCTGGTATTGGGTGTGTGGAGCCGGGAAGGAGATAGGTCTCATGAGGGGCTACCTCCAGTCGTCTGGTACTGGTTAAAATAATTAAAAATCGATCCGCCCCGCTGAAGTGAAGAAACCGCTGGTATTGCGGGCATGAGCGTTGGTGGGGCTGGGTTGCTGGAAGACATCTGACCTCCCTGCTGGCGACGGGCGGCCTTTTCTCCTGGGAAAAAATTCTTGCCACCGTTTTTCCGCTTGGTCCACCAGTTGTTCAGAAAGGCCACCGAGATGTTGGCGCCCACGGCCAGAAGGATGGGCACATATGTATAGAGCTTTTTGGATTTTTGTATATAGGGAAGTAGCCCTTCCTTGGCCCGTGGCAGGAGCTTATCCAGGAAGGTGGGGTTTTTCAAGGTGTTAAAGAGGTTTTTGGCCACTTGCTCCTTATCGGCTATTTGGGTAGAGGCGTCTTTCAGTTGTCCGGTCGCCCGATCCACCAGTTCCAGAAAGTGTTTGAGTTGAGCCAGCGTGCTTTTAAGATCCCGCTCTTTCAGCAGTAGCGTCCCGGTTTTGTCTCGTAGATGTACCTTGTCTGAGAGTCCGCTGATACCCGCTTGTTTGGCAACCTGAAGAGCTTCATCCAGAGACACCTGAGGCGAAGCAAAGAGCTTCGTCAGTTTCTCAACGGCTTTAGGGGTGAGACGGCCCTGGGTGACTTCGGGGGCGAGGGCGATTTTTTCGCGTTGCATCAGTTTGCTAAAGGCTTGGGTGCCGGTGTGGCGGTCTGTGGCTTCCAGGGAAGCCAAGGTCTGTTTAATCAGTTGTTTTCGGGCGTCTTCCAGTGAGACATTGGGTTGGTTAAGAATATTTCCGTACATCGTTCCAAGCGTATGAGCCGCTTCGGCGTTGATCCAGTGTTCTAGCGGGAGTTGCTTGGGGTTGTATGTCTTGACCAGCTTGCCCAGGCCTTTGACCATCAAGTAGTTAAACCAGCCAACAAAAAACAGGTTCCCAATCAGACCCAGAGTCTCACGGATAAACGTCTCTCGTCCGGCGTCGGATCCCCGCTTGACGAGTTCAATTCCGGTTCTTGGGGCACCCATCCCCAGAAAATCCGTAGTTACCAGTTGAAGGATATGGCTGTTATCCACCTTTCCAATGACATTTGCCATGGCGTCCATGACCCCGCCGGAAAAACGTGGCTGAACGGTCGTATTGGGATTGTGTTGAAGGGAATAGAAACTCATAGTGAGCAAAATGCTCCCAATAGACTAGAACAGGTATCCCTCTGAATAAAAACCTCTCAAAAAAAGCTGTGTCAGGGTCTATTCATTTTGTTACATATTTTCTCACACGAAAAGGTCCACTGCAGGGGTTTTTCGTCAAAACGTCATGGCAAACTGCGCAAAGCCACCATGACAAGAATGATGAATGGCGATATGATGCCGATCCCAAACGCCGATGACTTTGTGATGGGTGGATCGAATGCCTATTTACATACCTTAACAAGGTAGCACCTTTCCAGGTTGAGGTCTCTTTATAGAATCGGTTTTCATATCGTTTCAAAGTCAACGTACGCAAAGGCAGCCCCGGTTTCGTTATGAGAATTCATCCAGCCAAACCTGATTCCAGCCAGACCCATGCCCGTCAGGCATCGGTGGTATCCAGGCTGTCACAAACGGGGCAAAATGCGCCCAAGGCTGCTGAGGTACGTTTTTCCGGTTTGGGAGGCCAGGGGGTGAATCGTGTCTTAAACCGTTTGGGCCCCTTGTTTGAAAAAATGGAAGTTTTTTTATGGGCCTTTTTGATGCAGGATGCCGTGGCCATGTGGGTGCCCCGAATCTGGGTTTCCTTGGAGCGAGGGTCTAAAAAATATGACCCCACCCTGGATCCGGCCATGCGGGGACAGCCCTTATCTCAACAAATCAAATCCTGGGTGGTGAACAACATCAAGGGCCTCAACTGGGTCAACTTTAACGAGGAAACCAAGCGAGAGTTCGCAACAGGCCCCGGCGTGCTGATGATTCCCACTGTAGCCTTCGCGCTGGCTAGACGCGCCTTTGGTAAAAACTCCGTTGAGCTGGGTCATGGGCCGCTGACTGCGTTGAAAGACGGGTTTGTCGAACATCTCAAAAAGCAGAACCTGTTGGCCGAAGGGCCGGTTCAGGATGCGGCGGCGTTTCGCCAGCAATACCAGAACGGCCTTAAAACCTATATCGCCAGTTTATTTGATGATGAGGTCATGAAAAAGCAGCCGGTCAGTGAGGCACTGGCTAAAAAGCATCATGTGCAGACCTACGGACAGTACATTGACGATTGGGCGGATCGTTATACTCAGGCCGTGTTTGCTGAATACGACCAGTCCCTAGCCCGGCAAAAGCAGAATGTGGGACAACGGCTCAACCGACAATGGCAAGGCTTGAAAACCATGGCGCGGGATGTGGGCAAGGCCATCCAGAATCAGCCAAATACGCTGTATAAAAAGCATGATGGTCTGATGCGACGGATGTGGACGGTGCTGACTGATGCGCCGGAATCCAAGCTGGACCAACTTGCCGCTGAGCTGGATACGGTGTTGGTAAAAGGGTATAACCGAAATCACCGGATTCTGGCCGAGGAAATTGAAACACTGGCCAAACAAGGGCTATCTCCTGAGCGGATTAAAGCACTGAAAGCCCCTCTACATAAAACCGATCAGATCTGGACCCGGATTGATCCGACAAAACCCGCTCGCCTGAAGTCGTTGGGTAGCCTGACCGATGAGCTGCTTCGCTGGAAGGATTATGCCATGACGGTGTATCAGCAAAAGGGCAAGGGTTTTGCCAATAAACTGCCGGATTTGGCGGAAAAAGTGTATCAAAAGCTGGTGGTACGTAAGGGCCTTTTATCAGTAGGGGCTACGCTGGCGGCTGGATTGTACCTGATCCGATTGGCCTTCTGGGCTCAAAGCCATGATACGTATGTTGCAAACCGCTTGTTAGATGAGCCTGGGGCAGATCATGCGCCTGAACCAGCAAAGCCAACCTCTGTTAAGCAGGGTCTCCCATCGGCTCCCCAGCCAAATCCATTTGCTTATCCGATGGCATCTACACATGCGTACCCCGCCATTGGCTTTGCCCAGCAAACGGTTTCGCCATACAATATGGTCCCTTCTAATGATGGGAGGGTAAAGTAGTCATGATGAACGCTATTTCCGGGCATGCTCCGATGTATTCTCCGGGTAAGATGACAGAAACCTTGTATCCCAAAGCTCGCCAGTTCTTTGAGTTGGGCGGCCGGATTGCGGAATCCTCCCAAAACAAGGGGTACCTGACCCGCAAGGTTGGAACGTTTGTTGGCAGTAAGCTGCTGAACTATGACTACCATGAGTTTCCCTTGCTTAAAATCGGCAAGCGGAACATCAAGATCTCAGAACCTGCCATGGGCTCTTTAATACTCTTGCTGTATCTGTTTACCGTCGCGCCTCGTTTGTACCGAGCTGCCCAGCGGGATAAACGGGAGGTAGGAGATGTATTGCGGCGGGATTTAACTGCGATTTCCCTGTTCCTGTTTGCCTTAAAACCCATGGTGAAGTTCTTAAACAAGATCAAGGAAAAACGGGATGGCTTGAAACTGATGGACGATCAGGCCGGAAAAGTCATGAGTTACAAGCAGTTTGCCCAAAACTACTTTATTGATAGCCCGAAAGCCCTGGAAGCCATTGTGAAGGAAGGGAACAAAAAAGGGCTGCTCAAGGCGTTGGGGCAGCTGGAAGATACAGAGATTCAGAAGCACTTGAACCCGGATGAATACGGCAAGATTCAACAGATGTTAAACCGCTTTAAAGCCCAGGTTCGGAAAATGGTCGAGGCGGAGAAAGATCCGGAACGCTTTAAGCAATTGGCTCAAGAGGCCTATCAAACCTTGATGGAAGCGACCGATTCGCAAAAAGGGGCGATTGAGAAGCTGAAATCCACCTTGTCCGAGGTGCAGTTTGAGAAGGTGGCCAAGAAGCTGAATGGGGACCATTACAAATCCTTTGTGAGCCGGTATGCCAAATTCAACCGCTTGCCTGCGGATTTGGCGGGGTTCCTGATGGTGATTGGGGCCATTGGCTGGTTCCCGGTATGGTTTAATGACGTTTGGACCCGGAAAAAACATGCGGAGAAACTGGCGACCCATCGTCAGCAACAAGCCCAGAACTTTGACCGGGCGGCAGCTTTCCAGTACTTTAGCGAGCAAAGTAAGCTTCGCCCGTCCTGGAGAGCATAGTATCGGGGCACGTAATCAACTTGAATGCCTAGCGTTGTCCCTTGGTGTGCTGAAGGTGGGCCAGGTTGCTTTTGGCCTCAATATGCGCCCCATCTAAATTCAGCACTTTCTTATACATCTGAATGGCCTTGTTAAAGTTCTTCTGCCGCTCCAGTGCCACCCCCAGGTTGTATATGGCGTCCACAAACATGGGGTCCAGCTTGATGGCCTGGGTTAGGTAGTGAATTGACTGCTCCAGATTGCCTTGGACGCCGTAGAGGGTTCCCAGCCCGAAGATGGCTTTCAGGTGCTTGGGGTTCAGGTCCAGCACTTTTTCGTAGGAAGCAATGGCCTCTTTGACGTAGCCCTGGTTATCCTGTAGGACGGCCAGCTCATAGTAACTGGAAATGTCTCTAGGATTGAGCTGCACCGCTTCTTCATAATGCTTGATGGCGTTGTTGATGTCTTTAACCTCTGCGTAGGCCTTGGCCAGGTTAAAGTGAATATCGGGGTTTTCGGCATCGTATTTCAAGGCTTCCTTGTAATACTGAATGGCACGGGTGGTATCATTGGTGTTAAAGTGTGAAACCCCTTCGTTGCACAAGGCGGCAGCCATCTGATTACGCAGGGTCAGGTCGTTGGATTCCGGCCCCGAATTTTCAATGACCAGTTGATAGTATTCAATGGCCTTGGCGTAGTTGCCCATTTCAAAATACACATGACCGATTTTACCCTGGTACTGGACCTCATTGTTGGGGTCCCGATCAATCAGGATCATGTACTGGTTAATGGCCTCTTCGTGCTTTTGGAGTCGGGCAAGAAACTCGGCATACTGAATGCGGTAACGCTTGCTCTGGCGGCTGGTCTCCATCAGCTTCAGGAGAATGGGAAGGGCCTGCTGGTAATGACCTTCTTGCTCAAAGAGTTTGATTTTGAGCTTGAGGGTTTCCTCATGCTCGGGGTTGATCTTTAGCGCCTGGCTGAGTTCTTCATGGGCGAGATGAAATTTTTCTTCCTGCTGGTAAATCCGGGCCAGTTCATAGCGGGCTTCTACTTGGTTTGGGTTGAGGTTGATGACGTTTTTAAAGGCGGTGATCGCGTTTCGGAAATCCTCCTTTTGCAGAAAAATCCGACCCACTTTAAAGTGAACGGCCGCGTCTCCGCTTTTCAGCTTCAGGGCCTCCTGAAACTGAGCCAGGGCTTTGTCAAACTCATACTGGCCCAAAAGCTCATTGCCTTTATTGATCAGGGCCAGAAAAAGGGCTTCCCGGTCTTCAGAGAGCGCGCTGGCGTCTGACCCGTCCTCATCTTCTTTGGAAAGGACTTCAGGGTATAGCTTGACAAAGAACAGGAAGGCAAGAACAATGAGAAGGACAGATATAATACCTGCCAGGAACGGTGAAAAGCTAAACAAGTCCAAGATATCTTGCATCATAGAGCAATTGGAAAACGTCACTCTCAACCAATACCCTCATTATAAGGGAGAATTTGTTTCACTCCTCCTTTTTTCAAATATGTCCTCCGGGTATAGGGGTTTTTTAAAGGGACTGGAATGACCCATAAGCAACCGCCGCGTATTCTGATTACCAGGCTCAGCGCCCATGGAGATGTGGTTCAAACCATTCCCTTGCTGGTCGCCCTGAGAAAACGCTTTCCGGCTGCCTGGATTGGCTGGCTGGTGGAATCCTCGGCAGCCCCGTTGCTAGAAGGGCACCCGATGTTGGATCAACTTCATGTGTGCGACCGAAAGCAATGGCTTCAACAGCTGAAAAATCCCCTGCGCTGGCCCCAGATCTGGGTGGAAGTATGGCAGTTGTTGCAGGAGTTGAAACAGACGAAATATCAGGCTTCCCTGGATGTACAAGGGCTGTTTAAAAGCGCCATTTGGCCATGGCTGGCAGGAATTCCCGAGCGTTTCGGGAATGATCAGGCCCGCGAACAGGCCAGCTTCTTTTACAACCGGAAACTCCCCCCCCATGAAATGATGGTGACTACCATACCGGCGGTTCAAAAGTTTCTGGAATTCGCGACGGTTTTTGGGGATCCGACCCTGCCAGCAATTGAGTTTGCTCTCCCGCCGGTTTCTCCACAGGTCCAAGAAAAGGTGGCGGGGCTGCTCCAGCCCTTGAAGGCGGGCCAACCGGTGGTGGCGTTGGCCCCGGCTACCCGGTGGACATCTAAACACTGGCCGGTTCGGTACTGGCAGCAGGTACTGGCTCAACTTCAAAGGCAAGGGTGTCAGATCCTGATGTTGGGCTCAAAGCAGGACGCCCCACTGATTCAGGAAATGCTTCTGGGTTTGACGTCTTGGGACGGGGTTTTGGATTTGTCCGGGAAGACGGGCTGGACGGATCTCTATGCCCTTTTTGAGTATGTCGATATCCTCATTGGACCGGACAGCGCACCGCTTCATATCGCCAACGCCGTGGGCCATCCGAAAATTATCGGGCTCTTTGGCCCGACTGCACCTGGTCGAACCGGTCCCCTGGGGCCTCAGCACCGAACGGCGCAGACAACGTTATCTTGTCAACCATGTTTTAAGAAAACCTGCCCCCTAAAAACCCAGGCTTGTATGGAAATGCTCTTGCCGGAGCAGGTACTTACCCTGGTGGAACAACAGCTCATGGCCTTGGAGACGGTGCCATGAAAAAACTGCTGGTCATTCGCCTGGGAGCCATGGGGGATTTGCTTCACATGTCAGCGTCATTGTCGGTCTTAAGCCAGCAACGGCCCGAGGTGGAGATTCATGTGCTGACAGCCCCGATGTATCGGGAGCTGGTGGCAAGCTTTCCTGGTGTACACACGGTTTGGACCTATGATAAACGAAAGCCCTGGCAGGAACTAAGACGGTTGGTAGGGGAGCTTCGGCAAAACGGGGTGGATCAGGTCATTAACCTCCACCCGTCTTTGAAGATCGGGCTGTTGGTACTGGGGATGCGACCGGCGAGGCAGCAGGTTTACCGCAAGGAAAAGCTCTCGGTGAGAGGGAGCGCCCAACGGGGGGTGGACCGGCGTCATGCGGTGATGGATTTTTTTCAGCCCTTTCAAGCCATGTTCCAGCTGGAGGCTTTGCCGATGTTGCGTCCTGTGTTGCCGGTTCAGGCAGACAGACAGGACTGGGTGGGGTTTATCCCTGGTGTGGGGGCCAAACGGGGCAACCGGGCTTGGGGCCTGAGCCAATACCAACAGTTGATTGCCCAACTGCTGGTGTGCACCTCGTCCCGGATTGTGCTGATCGGCGGACCCGATGAAGCCCAGTGGGCGGAACAGCTGGTGCAGGATCCACGGGTGGAAAATCACTGCGGGCGCCATACGATTCTGGAAACGGCCCGTTTGCTAGCCACCTGCCGGTTGGTGGTGGGCGGGGACACAGGACCTCTGCATCTGGCGGCAGCGGTGGGCGTGCCCATGGTCTCAATTTACGGGCCAACTTCCTTGGATAGAACAGGGCCAGTTGGCGCAAAACCCTTTGAAGAGCAACCCATGATTTCGCTAACCCCCCCGGAGCCACTGACTTGCTGGCCCTGTGAGCGGGTAACCTGCCCATTGACCGGGGATCAGTATTTGGCCTGCATGAACCAGATTACGGTGGATCACGTGCTGGCGGCCTGTGCGCAGGTGTTAGCCAGCGAAAAAGCAAGCTCTATATAAGAGCTTGCTTTTCAAAAAGAGATTCATCTTGAACTAAAGAAGCCTGAACTAGGAGGCTTGCTTCTGGATGGTTTTGGCCAGCCGGGATTTATACCGGGCCCCTGTGTTTTTGTGAAGGATACCCTTTAAAACCGCTCGGTCAATGAGGCTGTAGGCGTCTCTTAAACGCTGTTCCACGTTCTCGCCACCGGACAGTACTTTCTTCATGGCGGTACGAAGGGCAGATTTGTAGGCCGTGTTGCGCTGACGATTCCGCTCGGCAACTTCCACCCGTTTTTTGGCTGATTTGATTCTCGGCAAGGTTTTAATCCTTCTCTTTTTGATCCTGCTCTGATGGATCCTGTTCGGATCAGAGGACACACATACTTGAGTTTTCAACTTATACCATCAACAAAAATCAGGATCAACAACTGGTTGTGCCCGATGGCGAGCCCCTGACTTTAGCAACAAACTGCGTATCATGTAGACCATCATGTCCCGATTTGCGACAAGCCCCCGGCTCTCCTCTGGATGGTGGATGCGGGTTTTCATCCAAATAAGGTATTCTGGACGGGAGATAAAAGGTGGTTTCTCTAAAAGCGAGTGAGTGGTGTTTACCGGTGTCGGTGGTGGAGTCTATGGAAAGTTTAGCGGAAAAACCCCAAGACAGGATAGCGTCTCCGGTCATTGCCCAGGAAGCCTGGTGCCGGATCGTGCAGACCTGTTCACATACGACTGACGCGTTGTCTGATGCCCTGAGCCGCTTTTGGGGGATTCCGGTGCGAACCAAGTTTTTCAGCGCCAGCGCCCGCCCGCTGTACTTTTGGCGCATGGATGAATTTTATGTATCCCAGTTGGCCTTACAAGAAGAAGCGATCGACGCTTTCGGGATTGCCCAGCTTCGCTTGTCGGATCAGGCCTGCTCCGACTTGCTGATCAGCGCCTTGGGCGCAAGCCACCGCCCCTTTCGTTTTGAGCAGATTTCCGGCTTAGAGGGGCAACTGCTCAATGCCATGAGCCGGGAGATTTTTCTGACACTCACCCAGAGCCTGATTAAGCGACGCGTTAAACACCAACGGAAATCCCCCCTGGTCTACCTGGTCTGGTTGCTATACCCAGAAGTGGGCGAGGCCCGATCCGATGCCAACGTTCGTTTTACAGAGCCTTCGGGCGTGGGAAAGCTGGTTTTGACGGTGCCATTATCGGCGCTTCGTCTGATGGACGCCTCTCAGCAGCCAGAGTCTGAGCTATTGGCAGAGACGGTGTTTGATCATGCCCAGATCCCGGTGACGCTAAACCCAGGTACGGCCAAACTGACGTTAATGGATCTTCAGTCACTGGAGCCCGGTGATTTGGTGATCCTGGATCAAAGCCGACCGGACCGCATGCGTTTTCGGAACCCCCAGACAGGGAAACTTCAGCCTTTTTCAGTCCAGTTAACCGATACCCACCTTTTTACTGTCCCCTATACACAGGAAATGATGATGATGGAAACCCAACAAATGGAAACCACAAAGAAAATGTTATGGGATAACCTGATGATTGATGTTAGCGCCGAGTTTGACCCGGTCAAACTCCCCCTGAAGCAGCTTCGACAGATGAGCGAAGGGCTGGTGGTGGAATTGGGGGATTTGACCCGGAACCGGATTCATCTGGTTGTGGAAGGCAAAGCGCTGGCCACAGGGGAGCTGGTGATTGTGGGCGATAAGTTTGGCGTTCGGATTCACCAGGTCGAAGTGGAACCGCCTTCATTGACCAATAGCGACACCTCGCCAATGGCGCAAGATACTCAGGTACCGGCTGCTTTTCCGGTGCCCGAAGGTGGCCAGCCTCCGGCGTTGGCGCCAGGTGAGGCATCGGAAGCGGATGACTTCCTGAACGACAATTTTGATGAGACCGACTTTGATGAGGATGAGTGGTAATGTTTGAGTACGGCACGCTGGGGTATTACCTGGGCAGCTTTATCCTGTATACCGTGGGCGCCATTGGGGTGATTTACGGGATTTTTCTGTACCTGAAAAAAAATCCCAACGGCCTGCCCCTGCAATTTCCAAAAAAATCCGTACACTCTCAGCAGACCCTGCGGGTGGAATCGGTCTTGAGTCTGGAGGCTCGGAAAAACCTGTACGTGGTCTGCTCCGGTCAAGAGCGCTTTTTGATCGCCACCTCCATGGAGGGCACCCAATTATTGTCCCGTCTGGAACCGACGACAGCCCTGCCGGAAGCGCCCGAAGGTGTGGAACCCCAGACAAAGTCAGAAGGGTCCTGGACGCATCCGCTCATGGAGAGTGTGCATCGCTTCTGGTCCCTGTGCCGTTTGGGACTTCAAGGTAAGACAAGCCCGTAGTTTAAAGGAGCGTTATCCGTATGGAGAACATGTTGGGAAGTTTGGATCCGGCGTTGCAGCTGATCATCTTAATGGCTTCCTTAAGCCTGATCCCGTTTATGGTGGTCAGCATGACCAGCTTTCTCCGCTACATCATTGTCCTTTCAATTTTGAAAACCGCCTTGGGGACCCAACAGGTCCCTCCGGCGATTGTTCTGGTGGGGATGGCGTTGGTGCTCACGGGCTACACCATGGCTCCGGTGTTTGGCGAGATGTATGAGTACGTCACCCCGGCCCTGGAGAAGAAGCAATCCATTACGGTGGTCCTGGATCGGGGCTCTCAGCCCTTGAAGCAATTCATGATGCGCCAGACCCGCCAATCGGATTTGGCCTTCTTTGTCGAGATGAACCGGGAAGTGATGCCCAGTACGCCAGAAGAAGTGAGTATCTGGGAAGTGGCCCCTGCTTATATGATCAGCGAGCTGCGTACGGCTTTTGAGATTGGCTTTGTGATTTTTATCCCCTTCATTGTGCTGGATTTGGTGGTGGCCAATATCCTGCTGGCTCTGGGGATGTTTATGTTATCGCCCACCATTATCTCACTGCCCTTTAAAATTCTGATTTTCGTGGCGGTGGATGGCTGGGGCCTGATTATCAACGGCCTGGTGCAAAGCTTTAACTAGGAAGGCGAGTGAGCGATGGAGTTACTGATTGAACATCTGGGAAAAGGGTTCTGGATTACGCTGGCCTTGTCCTTGCCTTGTGTCCTGACCGCAGCGCTGGTGGGTTTGATTATCGGGATTTTGCAAGCGGTCACTCAGGTGCAGGAGCAAACCATTGCTGCGGCGCCCAAGATTGTCTTTGTATTTTTGGTCCTGATTTTTGGCGGAGGACTGATGATGGGGCTGATGGAGGACTACCTGCGAGAATCGGTCAATATTGCCTTTAACGAGATTCCTCAAAATGGGGTGTTTGTCTTACCGCCGAAAGTAGCAGAGCCTTCACAGGCTCGGGCCAAGGCCTTTTTTAAGGCCAGGGTCGGTGAGGGTGGTTTGGGAGATCGCCTGAAATCATACGCGGGCTTAAGCACCGATGCTTCCGAGTCGACAAAGACCTCGCTTGAGGTGGTTCCTGGACGTCTGGGCGGGAAAAACTCTCTGAGCGTCTCTGAGCAGATGGTCCTTCAGAATAAGCAGAACAAGGGCCACTAGACTATGAATTTTGATCTGATCCTGCAAAGCTTTGCCCGGCTTCATGGGGAGCTGGGCGGGGTGTTGGATATGGGGCTTTTGATTTTTGTGCGTATGTTGGGTTTTGTGGTGGTCGGGCCGATTTTTAACCGCAAAAACCTGCCGTTTATCGTGAAAGTCATTATGGCCATGTTTTTGACCGCCGCCCTGATCTGGCTGGTTCCGGCCCCGCCCAAGACCTTGTGGACCCAGCAAGCCGGGGGTTTTTATCTGCTCCAGATTATGATGAACGCCACCATTGGTATGTTGATTGGGTTTATCGCCAATATGATCCTGCTGACCATCTACTCGGCGGGCAATATGGTGAATAACCAGATTGGCCTTTCGGGCGCGACACTGATGGATCCTTCCTCGGGGCGGCAGGCCATGGTGCTGGAATCCCTCTTTGCCTATATTGCCATCACTCTGTTTATTTATCTGGGCGGGGTGCATTGGATGATTTTGGCTTTAAAACGGAGCTTTGAGCTCTTTCCGGTGGCGGTCATTGCCCAGGATGTCACGGCGGTCATTGATCTGGAATATCTGGTGACGGTGTCGGGGAATACGCTGTTGGTTGCGGTCCAGTTGGTGGCGCCGGTGATTGTGGTGACCATGGCGGTGGATATTATCTTGGGGATTGTAAACCGGGCAGCTCAGCAGATGCCAGTGTTTCAGCTCAGCTTTGCCCTGAAACCTGCGATTGGTGTCGCAATTATGCTGGTGACCATGCCGATTTTCCTACAAGCCGTGGCTGATTTCCTGACCGACTTTGCCTCGATTTTTTAAGGGCATGAAGCCGACCAGCCCGTGAACATGCGCTATTGATTATTTTTTAAATCATACATCTGAATATGATGGATCATGTGTTGCACTGAGGGGGCATCACGGAATTTTGAAAAAAATTCTTGTAAAAATTGGATAACATTTTTCCCAATTGCCCTGTGGACTGTCTATAATGAAAATCAATAGACGATACGCAAATAGATATATTCATTTGTATGTTGAGTGGCTGACGCTCTAGGGCACGCTGTCCAGAGCATGTTTTTTAGTCTCTATAAGTGAGAGATAGAGAGTCAGGCAAATCTAGCGGACGATCAAGGAAGAATCGGCTAGATCGCTCACCCACCGCACGTCACGTCAGTATTTGTTCAGGTATTCAAAAGAGAGCGAGGAGTAAACGATGAGTGTTGTTGATACGGAACGGCAAGCTGCTGCTCAAGGGACTGGGTTGGCGCAGGTAAATCCTAACGGGATGGTGTTCCAACGGCGATATACCAAGCCGGGTGTCCATCCCTTTGATGAGATTAAATATGCGTTCCGTACGGCCAAGATTACTGAGCCCGATGGCACCGTCATTTTTGAGATGAACAACGTGGAAGTGCCAGAAGACTGGTCTCAACTCGCCACGGATATTCTGGTCTCCAAGTACTTCCGCAAAGCCGGTGTACCGGGAACGGGCTCGGAAACCAGCGCCAAGCAGGTGGTACATCGCCTGGCTCATACCATCCGCGTTAATGGGGAGCAGCGCAATTACTTTGCAAGCCCTGAGGATGCGGAAGCCTTTGAAATGGAACTCGCTCACTTGCTGATTACCCAGAAAGGGGCCTTTAACTCGCCCGTGTGGTTCAACTGTGGCTTGCATCATGAATACGGCATCTCCGGCAGTGGTGGCAACTGGTACTGGAACCCGGAAACCAACCAGATTGAAGAGACCAGCGATTCGTACTCGCACCCTCAGTGTTCCGCCTGTTTTATCCAGTCGGTGGAAGATGATCTGATGAGCATCTTTGATCTGGCCAAAAACGAGGCCCGGCTCTTTAAGTTCGGCTCTGGGACCGGCACCAACTTTTCTAAAATCCGTGGGAAGCAGGAAAAACTCTCTGGGGGCGGTACATCTTCCGGTTTGATGTCCTTCTTGGAAGTATTGGATCGGGGCGCCGGGGCTACCAAATCGGGGGGGACCACCCGCCGAGCCGCGAAAATGGTCTGTCTGGATATGGATCACCCGGAAATCGAGGACTTTATCACCTGGAAGCTGAAAGAAGAGAAGAAGGTCAAAGTCCTGATTGACGCCGGGTATTCCTCTGACTTTAACGGTGAAGCTTACCATACCGTGGCCGGGCAGAACTCCAACAACTCGGTGCGCATCAGCGATAAATTTATGGAAGCGTATCTCAGTGATGGGGACTGGCAAACCACTTTCCGTACCACCGGAGAGATCTGCGATACGTATAAAGCCAAAGACTTGATGGATAAAATTGCCTTTGCTGCTTGGGCTTGTGCGGATCCGGGGGTTCAGTTTGATGACATCATCAACGACTGGAACACCTGCTTAAATACCGACCGGATTTACGGCTCCAATCCCTGCTCCGAGTATCATTTCCTCAATAACACCGCCTGTAACCTGGCGTCCATTAACCTGACCAAGTTCCTGAACGAAGACGGGACCTTTGATGTGGAAGGCTACCGCCATGCGTGCCGGGTGTTCTTTACGGCCCAAGAGATCCTGGTGGATTTTGCCTCCTACCCCACTCAAACCATTGGGGAAAACAGCCATAAATACCGCCCCTTGGGCTTGGGCTATGCCAACCTGGGTACGTTGCTCATGCTGAATGGCATTCCCTATGACAGTGAGAAGAGCTATGCCATCACCGGGGCCATTACTGCCCTGATGCATGGGCAGGCATACCTCACGTCTGCCGAATTGGCAGCCGTCAAAGGGCCGTTTGCGATGTATAAGCCCAATGAGTCTTCGATGCTGCGGGTCATGGATAAGCATCGGGCGGCAGCTTACCAAATCAACGCCAAAGAATGCCCCGAATACCTGCTCAAAGCCGCTCAGGAACTCTGGGATGAAACGGTGCGGACCGGAAAAGAGTATGGCTACCGGAATGCGCAAGCGACAGTACTGGCTCCTACCGGGACCATTGGCTTGCTGATGGATTGTGACACCACCGGGATTGAACCGGATTTTGCCTTGGTGAAATGGAAAAAGCTCGCTGGGGGCGGTTATTTCAAGATTATTAACCAGTCGGTTCCCCAAGCCCTGCAAAAGCTGGGCTATACGGAAGCCCAGATTGAGGATATTTTGAAATACATCCTCGGCCATGGCACGTTGGAAGGGGCGCCTTTTGCCAATGAGACCACGCTGAAGGAACTGGGCTTTACCGATGAAGAGATCCGAGCCGCCTATGAGAGTGTCAAAGCTTCTGGCAGCTTGAACGAGTGGACCCAAGGCATTACTCCCGCCCAGCTCCGTAAAAAAGGCATGACCAAGGCGGAAGTGGATGCCATTACCTATTATGTCAATGGGACTCAGACCATCGAGGGGGCCCCTCATGTGAAAGAGGAGCATCTGCCGGTCTTTGATTGTGCGAATAAGTGTGGCATTGGTCAGCGTTTTATCGATCCGATGGCCCATATCCGCATTATGGCGGCTGCTCAACCCTTCTTGTCGGGCGCCATCTCCAAAACCGTGAACCTGCCCCATGAAGCGACCGTAGAAGATATTAAAAATATCTACGTTGATGCCTGGAAGATGGGTCTTAAGTGTGTGGCCCTGTATCGGGATGGCTCGAAATTCTCCCAGCCGCTGAGTTCGGTGACCAAAGACGAGGAAGAGGCGGAAACACCTGCCGCTCCAACGCCAAAGGCTGAAGTGAAAGCTGGCCCGCAGTGGGGAGATAAGCGGCAACTACCGGCCCGCCGCACCGGGATGACGGTAGAAACCAATATCAGCGGCCATAAAGTACACTTGCGGACCGGAAATTATGAAGATGGTTCCCTGGGCGAGATCTTCATTGATATGTTCAAGGAAGGGGCAGCATATCGAAGCATGGTCAATTGCTTTGCCATTGCCGTGTCTCTGGGCTTGCAACATGGCGTACCGCTGGAAAAGTTCGTCAATTCCTTCACATTCACCCGATTTGAGCCAGCCGGGATGACGGATCACCCCAATGTGAAAGTCTGTACTTCCATTGTAGATTATATCTTTCGGGTGTTAGGGATGGAGTATTTGGGCCGGACCGATTTTGTTCAGGTGCCGCCCTCTGAAACCACCCAACTCAGCAGCGATGTGAACTCTGCGCTGGTGGTTCAACAGCATCTGGACCTGCCGGAGCGGCCGGTTCCCTCGATGGTGGACCCGGAACTCTCCAGCAGCCAATTGCGGGCAGAGCAGCTTAAAAGCATGATGGGGGACGCCCCCTTCTGTAGCAGCTGTGGCAGCATTACGGTGCGCAACGGCTCTTGCTACCGCTGCACCAACTGCGGAAATTCCGAAGGGTGCTCGTAATAAGACACACAACCCCAGACAAAAAATAAAAACGGCTCTCCGAACCGGAGGGCCGTTTTTTTAGGGTGTTTTTATGTTGCCATAGGTGCTGCTATTTATTTTGTTACTTAGGCTGTTACTCAAAGCGAATGGAAAAATCCACTGGCACCCGGCGTTTGTCGCCCCGGTGGGTCAGATCCAGATGATCCCCATGGGTCATATCCACATGGGCTTGCAAGCCAGATGGCCCTTGGAAATTTTCCCCGGCCCGCTTAAAGCCCAGTTTTCTGAGAGTGTGTTTGGCGTCTCGCAAGGTGAGGCCCTCCAGTTCCTGGGCCACGCTTTCCAGTTTCAAAGCGGCTCCTCCGCCAAAGCGGGGCGCGCCAACTGAAGTCTGGGCTGGGGAGCCGGAAATCAAGGTCATGCAGAAAAACCCTCGAATGTGTTTGGAACAGTACTGACATAAAATCTCCTGAGGAAATTTTTGTGCCATGGTGTCTCCCACGAAAAAACCGCTGGCCTTACCTATACCAGCGGTTTTTTTAGAGAAGGTTCTGGAGTGGCGTCCTAGATTACAAAATCGCTTAGACCGGCTGTCAGATCGGTGGTTGGGCGATTCTGAGCGTCTAGATACGGAATTTGAACAGGGGTGTATTGTTGCAGCATTTTGCTTTGGGCTTTCAACGTATCATGGAGCGTGGGGAGCTCCACCTGATAGTAGATTCCCAGGGCGACCCGCTCTTCTATCTTGTGGGCCCGCTCAAAGGCCTGGCGTTGCTTGGCGTGGATTTCTTCAATGTCGTTGGGGTTTTTCACCTTGCCGTCATATCCGTCCTCTTCCAGTTGATACACCCGCGGCACCATCTGGCCCCCTAAGTCCACCTGCTCGGCAAAGTATTCTTTGGTGTGCAGATTATTATAAGTCGGGCAGGGCTGATACACGTCAATCAGGGCCATGCCTTTGTGTTGCACCGCGGCTTTAATGGTCTCTTTCAGGTGCTTTTGATCAAAGGCGTAGCTTCGGGCGATAAATGTATACCCACAGGCCACGGCCAGGGCAATGGGGTTGAGTGCCGTGGTGGGGTTGGGATTGGCCAGGGATTTGGGTTGCATGCCTTTTCCCAGCGTAGGGGAGGCTTGTCCCTTGGTCAGGCCGTAGACTTCGTTATCGAAGACGATGTAGGTCATATCCAGATTCCGACGTCCGGTGTGGACAAAATGCCCGGCCCCGATCCCGTAGCCATCCCCGTCTCCGCCCACGGCAATGACGGTGAGTTCCGGGTTGGCGATTTTTGCGCCTGAGGCAAAGGAGAGTACCCGGCCATGGAGGGTATGGGCACCATACACCTGGACATAATGGGACGTCTTGCCGGAACAACCCACCCCGGAAAACAGATAGGTTTCCCAGGGCTTGAGCTGAAGCTCGCCAATGGCTTGCTGGATGCCGTTAACAATCCCAAAATCCCCGCAACCAGGGCACCAGTCCGCATGGACATCCGTTTTTAACTGAAAGCCCTTGAGGGGCTGTTTAAGCAGATTAGAGGCCATAGGACAGCACCACCTTTCTTGTTGCTTGCGAATGGATTTCCTGGAGGGCAGCGGTCAGCTCGGTTTCCGAGATGGGCCGACCCGTCCATTTAAGCACCTGATGAGGGATCTCAATACCGGTGCGCATGGTGATCAATTGTCCCATCAGGCTGCCGTAGTTGTTTTCAACAATCACCGTTTGTTTGGCCCGTTTGAGCACATCTTTGACCGCTTCCGTCGGGAAGGGGTTGATCAGACGGATCTGGAGGAAATTGGCCTCCAGCCCATGCTGCGCTTTCAAGGCGGCCATGGTGTCCAGAATCACGCCCTTGGTAGAGCCCCAGCTTACCACGGTAATCGGAGCGTCTTTGGGACCGTAAAGCCGGTACTGCGCTTCGGCTGGAATTTCTTTTAGTGCCAGCTCCAGTTTTTTCATCCGCTTTTCATGCATGGGCAGGCGGATTTCCGGCTTTTCAGTGATGTGGCCAAATTCCGTGTGCTCATCGCCCGTCATCCAGTAGATGCGCCCAGGGGTGCCTGGCAGGGGGCGAGGAGAGATGGGGGTATCCTCCTTGATTTGGAAACGGGGGAACTTATCAATGGCTTTTTGGATGTCCCCTTCCTGATAATCTTCAGGCGGACCGACCAGTTGACCACGATCAATTTTCAACGTGGACTCATCCAGCTTGTTGACACTCTCGGTATTATTGGCAATGGTCTTATCCGAGAGGAAAATCACGGGAGTCTGATAGCGATCGGCGTAATTAAACACCTCAAAGCTATCATAGAACTGTTCCACCACATCGCCGGGGGCAATCATGATCTTAGGGAATTCTCCATGACCAGCAAACAGGGCAAAGAGGAGATCCGCTTGCTCGTTTCGGGTGGGTAGGCCGGTGGAGGGGCCACCTCGTTGATACAGATACACAGTCACAGGGACCTCGTTAATCCCGGCCCAGCCAAGCCCTTCGGCCATCAGACAGAATCCCGGACCAGAGGTTGAGGTGGAAGAGCGCATGCCGGTGGTGGCAGCGCCAGTGGCCATGTTGATGGCGGCCAGCTCGTCCTCGCATTGAATGACGGAAATCCCGTATTCATTGGAGAGTTCTTCCAGGAAGATGCACTCATCCACGGCTGGCGTGATGGAATAGTAGGTCTGCATGCGGCAGCCTGCTTTCAGTTTGCCCAGGGCTGCGGCGTTGGCACCATTCAACAAGAGGCGGGACCCTTTGGCGGGCGGATTGCTGGGTGGGGCTAGGTGGTAGGGATAGTTTTTGATGAGTTCTTTTTGGGTCAACACCTGTTCCATCCCAAGTTGGGCTGCTTTCACGTTCAGCGGTACCAGCTTGGCCTTGCTGCCAGTAAAAATTCCTTCTAGCGCGGCTTGAATTGGCTCAATGCCAATACCGAGCAAGGCACAAGAAGCGCCCACGGCCACGGTGTTTTTCATAATGGTCAGGGCGGATACCGGCTTGCCGGTTTCCTCAGAGAGTTTTTCAAGCACCTCATCAAAATGGACCGGAATTTTCAGGACGGTCTTGGCCAGGTCGAGCTCTTCCGGTTGGGTGACTTTGGGGTCATAGATGAGCGCCCCGTCAGGCACCACTTCAAAGGCGTGGTACGCTGCCGTGGAGGCTTCAAAGGTGGCAAGCAAATGAACCGGATCGATGTGGCTATGGACGGGTTCATCCTTCACTCGCACCTGGAAGTAACTGTGTTCGCCTTTAATGTTGGAGTGATACTCTCGGCGCCCGTAAATCCAGTAGCCTGCTTCCACACAGGTTCTGGCAAATAATGTCGCGGAGGAATCAACGCCGGTCCCTTGTGGGCCGCCGATCATCCAGCATAGATCTTGGCTCATGCGCTCCTCTCTTTCTTGCCCCAAGCATATTTAACCATACTGCTACCCTACCATTTGGGTGCCCCCATTCTAACAAATCCACCCTGTGGTCACAACAACGTTAACGTTAAGGTTATGTTGTTTTCGATCAGATCGCCTGATAAACGGTCCTCTATCTCTGCCTTGCATGGTGTTATAGGCATTGTATATGAAGCAGGGAAATAAAGGGGATTTGTTTTTCGGGTTGTGGTACAACAAAGCTCAGACAATTTTTCCGGTTGAGCGACGTTTTGCTAAACAATCGAAGGAATAAGTTAAAGACAAAGATTAAAGACCGATGAGAATTTCACCGTATCAACCGATTCAACCCATTCGTTTTGGGAAAGAAACCCCGGCAGAGACCCCCATGGGGACCTGGACCATTAAAGTGCAGGACGGCCCAGCGGAGATGGTCAAGCAAGCGGCGGCTAATATCATGCGGGGTGGCTTTAGCCAATATGTGAATAAAGTCCCGGAGCCTCTTATTGTGAAGTTTTGCCATACGAAACCTGAAAGTCGCTATGACTCTGGGTATTTTTTTGAGACAGAAAACTTACAGCCTTCTAACGCTAGGATTCACTTGCGAAAGTTGGAATTAGGCCACATGACTAGTAAGCTCCAAACCTTTGTAGCCGGAATTCAGAGAGGCTTTGAGGACGGAGATCTGTCTCTGAAACAAGACTAGAACCTTCGGCCCAACCATTGGAGGGTTTTATCCGTGAATGTGGCCAGTGAGACACCAGCCAGAATACCCCCAAGAGGAAGAGAACCAACGGCTGGGAGGAGCTTGCACCCAAAGGCAAAGCCAACGCCCGCCACTTCCCAGAGGAACAGCCCCTTGGCGCTGCTTTTAAGAAACTGCTTGCTTGCCTGAAGCTCAGGATTTTTGGCGTGTTGCGCCTGTGCCGCCTGGTAGGCGTGTATTGTGTCTCGGAAGATCCCAAATCCCATGAATCCAAAGCCCGCCAGTCGGGCCAGGCTAGAACCGAGCTTAGAGAAATCTCTGGCTTTACCATTGGTATAAGCTTCTTGAATGGGTTGAACATTGCCCCGCCATAATGTCTCTTGGCAGTATTCTTTGAAGGTCAGCCCTTGAAAGAAGGGTTGATTGGAACGATGCTTTATTGCTGTGCAAAAAGGACTGAAACTCTTTTGTACTTTGGAAAAATACTGCTTTGGATGACAAAAATCTTTAAATTGAATGTTTTTGCCGCTATCTAGTTGAAAAATTTCTGTATAATTTCGTGGATTATTTAAGTTATCGAACTCAATATGACTTCGAGACGCCAAAGCGCCCAGCCAGTCCACTTTGTGGCTGAGGTAATCCCGGCTGGCCCACAATAGGGCCTTTTGGGCCGCGCTCTGCTCAGCCGGCTTTTCGCCATGTCCTGAAGAAACGCTTGGAATCATAAACCGCGTGCTTATCCCCTCTGCTATCAGCATAAAACCCGGTTTTGCCGATCTGTTGCCAGACAAAAACACCCCGGCATCCTGCCCGGGGTATTTTTTAAGGCTTGTTTTGAGAGAGAAATGGTGGGCGGTACTGGACTCGAACCAGTGGCCTCCACAATGTCAATGTGATGCGCTACCAACTGCGCCAACCGCCCAGGTTCTCAAGCAAGATTTTCTTTAGGGACACTCTGCTTTGACTATTATTAATCAAATAAACGGAGCTGAAAGTCAACGATCCGTTCCATGGGGGCAGCCACTCCGCAGAGGCCGGTTTGGCTGGGTGGGCAGGGCAAGACTTTAGATAATCCCCGTAGTACAATGAACATCACCCCATTGTTTTCAGGAGTCTAGCGTCATTCCTATTATCTGGAAATACCGTGCCTTCTTTCTCCGCTACCGAGGGCGTCTGCTTTTAGGCATCCTGGCCCTGGTCGCGGTTAATGGGCTGAGTATCCTGATTCCCTGGCTGATCAAGCTCACCATCAATACCCTGGAAGGGGTCTCGGGGGAAGGGGGCTCCGGAGAGGCCGCCACAAGTCTCAGCGGTATTGAGGCCTATCTTGGGTGGATCCTGGCTTGCGCCGGGCTGGTCTTTCTGGCGCGGGTGATTTCCCGGATGGCCTTAATGGGGGCGGCCCGTTTAGTTGAATTTGATCTGCGCAACCGCCTCTTTGAGCACCTGCTGAAAATGCCCCCGGCCTACTTTGGGGCCAATCCGGCCGGGCAGCTCATGTCCCGGCTCACCAGCGATGTGGAGGCCACCCGGTATTTAACAGGTGGCGGCATTATGCTGGGCTTTAATACCCTCCTGGCCTATCTCACCACCATCCCCATGATGTGGCTGATTAGCCCGGTTCTGACCCTGGTGACGTTTCTGATTTACCCGGTCATTATCTGGATCATGGGGCGCATCAGTACCCGTGTGAAGCAAGCCTCCTATACCGTGCAAAGTGAGCTGGGAGATATTAGCGCCATCGCCCAGGAAAACTTTGCCGGCATGCCGGTGATTCAATCGTATGTGCAGGAACCGGCCGAAAACAAGCGCTTTCAAGCATACTGTGATCAGTATTTCAGGGCGTATAAAAAGCTGATTCATCATCGGCTGCTCTTGTTTATGGTTCTGGCGGCCCTCAGTGGCTTTAGCCTGCTTGCGGTCCTGATGTTTGGCGGCTGGCAGATTATTGGCGGCTCGATGAACCTTGGGGACTTTGTGGCCTTTACCCTTTATTTGGAACGTCTGGCCTGGCCTACCATGGCCTTGGGCTGGGTGATTTCCATTTACCAACAAGGGGTGGCGGCTTTAGAACGCCTGGATGAGGTCTTTTCCGCCACACCATCTATTCCACCCCCGAAGGCCGATCCCGCCCAAGTGCCGAAAGGCCCTGGTCATCTCAAAATCCGAAACCTGACGTTTCGCTACCAAAACCCCTATTTGCCGGAGACTTCTGGCTACACGTCGCCTGCGGTGCTGTCTGAAATCAACCTGGAGATTCAGCCTGGCCAAAGGGTGGTCCTGGTGGGGCCCATTGGGTCCGGGAAATCCACCTTGCTCAAGCTCCTGCCTCGCTTGTATGAGGTGCCAGAAAACACCCTTTTTCTCGATGATCAGGACATTACCACCCTGGATCTCTCGGTCCTGCGCAGTCAAATTGTCTTTATGCCGCAGCTCAATTTTCTGTTTTCCTCGACTGTCGCTCAAAACGTGGCCTTTGGCATCTCCAAACCGGTAGAAACGGTCCTAGACACCCATGTTTTGCCAGCCACCCAGACGGCCCGGATTCATGAGGAGATTCTGGATTTCCCTCAGCAGTATGAGACCCTGGTGGGAGAGCGAGGCTTGATTTTATCCGGGGGTCAGCGGCAGCGGGTGAGCCTGGCCAGGGCCTTGATGCTGGAAGCCCCGGTCTTGGTCCTGGATGATCCCTTCTCCAATGTGGATGCGGCCACCGAGCAACAAATATTAGAAGCCCTCCATGAGCGGCAAGTCTTTAAAAATCGTACGACTTTACTGGCCACCCATCGGCTTTCACTGGCCCGGCAAGCCGATCGGGTGATCCTGATGGATCAAGGGCGGATTCTGGCTACCGGCACCCATGAGGAATTGCTTGCGACTCAGCCGTTGTATCAGCAGTTGAACCGGATGGAGCGAATTCGAGAAGAACTGGGGGAGGCTGAAATCCGATGAGTGCGCCGGAGACCATCAATATTTTTGCAGAAACCGTTCAGCCGGTTCGGGCCCATGAATCTGGCTTGCGGGATTTGGCTTTACTCGGCAAGCTCTGGCCTTTTATCCGGCCCTATCTCAAGCCCCTGCTGACATCCCTGTTTTTGCTGGTCCTGGTGACCCTGACCATGATGATTCAGCCCTTTATTATCAAGTGGGCCATTGACGGGCCGGTGGCCGCCGGGAATCTGGAGGGCCTGGTCTTTTTTGCCCTGGTCTTTCTGGGTTTGTTGATTCTGCATTACGGGGTGCGCTATGTTCAGATGTACCTGGCCCAAATGACCGGGCAGCGGATTATTCGGGATATTCGCACCCAGCTCTATGCCCATCTCCAAACACTGACCCCCCGGTTTTATCAGGCCAACCCGGTGGGGAAGCTGGTGACCCGCGTCACCTCCGATGTGGAAAACCTAAGCGAAATGCTCTCTTCCGGGGGCTTTGCGATTCTGACAGATGTGGCCCTGATTCTGGGGGCGGCGATTGGGATGTTGCTGATGGAATGGCGTCTGGCGTTGATGGCCCTGGGGATGCTGGCGGTGATGGCCGTAATGATGGAGTACTTCCGGGCCAAGACTCGGAAAGCGTATGATGAGATCCGGGTGAAAGTGGCGTGGATGAACGCGTTCTTGCAAGAGAACCTGGCTGGAATGGAGCTGGTTCAACTCTATCAGCGGGAGCAGAAAAATTACGCCCTGTTTGAGGGCCTCAACCGCAGCAACCTCAAAAGCGGGCTGGATTCGGTCTTTTATAACATGTCTTTTAACGCGGCGGTGGAGTTTTTGACCTATGTCACCATGATTCTGGTGTTGTGGTTTGGGGGGCAGGCCATTCTGCAAGGCGAGATGACCTATGGTTTGCTGGCGGCCTTTTTCCAGTTTGTCAAAATGATGTTTGAGCCGGTGGAAGATGTAAGCGAGAAATACACCATCCTGCAATCAGGCCTGTCTTCTATTGATAAGGTGATGGTGCTCTTTAAACAAGAGGCTGAGGTGCAATCTCCTGAGGCGCCACAACCCTTACCGTCAATCCTCCGGGGGGAGATTGTCTTTGATCAGGTGCATTTTGGCTACCTGGCGGATCAAGCCATCCTGAAAGGGGTCAGCTTTCAGGTGCGACCAGGGGAAAAGATTGCCATTGTCGGGCCGACGGGGGCGGGGAAAAGCACGATTATCAAGCTCCTGCTTCGATACTATGATGTTGACGCTGGGCGGATTCTCCTAGACGGGCTGGATATTCGAACGCTGAGTCTGGTGGATTTGCGGAAAACGGTGGTATCGATTCACCAGGACGATGTGTTGTTTTCCAGAACGGTGGCGGAAAACATCGCCTTTGAGCCGCTATCAGAAGCGAACCGGGAGCGCTTATATCAGGCGGCGGCTAGTGTGAATGCCTTGGGGATTATTGAGCGTCTGCCCAAGGGGTTTGAGGAGATTTTAACAGAGCAGGGGCGGAACCTGTCTGCTGGGGAGCGCCAGTTGCTGTTGTTTGCTCGGGCCGTGTATCACGATCCGGCGGTGTTGGTGCTGGATGAGGCGACTTCCGCTGTGGATCCCCATACCGAGACCCTGGTGCAGGAAGCGATGGACCGGCTGACGCGGGACCGGACTGTCTTGGTGATTGCCCACCGCTTATCCACCATTCAAAAAGCCGACCGCATTCTGGTGATTGAAGACGGATGCCTGGCCGAATCGGGGAGTCATGAGGCGTTGCTTGAGAAAAACGGCTTGTATGCCAAATTTTATCAGTACCAGCAGGCGCTGGAAGCGGTGTAGCTTTTAAAACGGCTCTGCTTTGCAATGGGGGCCGTTTATGGAATGATAAAAAGGTTTTAGTATCGGGGGAACCGCTTGTGTTGGCGTTCAAGGAAAAAGTGCGCGCGCCGGAATTGCGGGGGGAGGTGTGGCTCAATACCCCAGAACCGCTTTCGATGGTGGCCCTTCGAGGGCAAGTGGTGCTGATCGATTTTTGGGATTACACCTGTATCAACTGCCTCCATACCCTGCCGTACCTGAGAGAATGGCACCGGCGCTATCATCAGAAGGGGCTGGTGATCGTGGGGGTCCATGCCCCGGAATTTGCTTTTGCCAAAGATTCCCAGATGGTGGAAGAGGCGGTTCTAGCCCTGGCATTGCCCTATCCGGTGACGCTGGATAACGCCTATCAGACCTGGAACGCCTATGCCAACCGGGCTTGGCCCGCCAAATACCTGGTGGATCAAGACGGCTATATCCGGGCCTTTCATTACGGGGAAGGGGCGTATCAGGAGTTTGAGGAGGCTATTCAGCAGCTTTTGAAGGAAAGGGATCCGGCGCTGACGTTTCCCGCCCCGATGGCCCCGGTCCGGGAACTGGATGTCCCAGGAAATCTCCGTTATCGAGCCACCCCGGAATTGTATCTGGGCACCCGGCGAGGGGCATTAGGCAATCAGGAAAAGCCGGTGCCGGATCAAGTAACCCAGTATTCGATGCCGGAGTATCTCTCGCAGGATACGGTGTATTTATCTGGATTCTGGCTCAATGGCGATGAGTTTATTGAGTCCGTAAACGCGCAACCCGCCTCAATGGTGGTGAAATATGCTGCCGGGCAGGTGAACCTGGTGATGGGTCCGGTGGAATCGAAGCCAGTGACCGTGCGCCTTCGCCAGGACGGGCAGGACGTGCCGCAGGCAAGCTGGGGCCAAGATGTTCGGTTGGATGCCGTGGGGAAACCAATCATTCAGGTGGATCGTCCCCGGATGTATCAATTGATTGAGAACCCGGCCTTTGGGTATCATACACTAGAGCTTTTAATAGAAGAGCCAGCTCTGCGGGCGTATGCGTTCACATTTGTCAGCTGCGTGTCAGAAGATTCGGCCATTGCTTAAAAGAGTCGAGCCGCAAAAAAGAAAGAGGGAATCAGGATGCCAAGGATTAGAGGTTATGCCACACCGGAAGGAACCCGCCGCTTTGAGGCACGGGCTTTGGAGAGTCAAGCGGTTGCGCCCGGTCATTTTCGGGAAAGTAAGCAGGGGTTGATGCTGTCCAGCTTGGGCATGGGTACCTATATTGGCTCGGCAGACGCCACGGATGATCCGCTGATGGTCCAAGCTGCAATACGCTCTGTCTCCTCTGGGGCTATAAATGTGCTGGATACGGCCATTAACTACCGCTATATGCGCTCAGAGCGCTGTGTGAGAGAAGCGTTACACCAGCTTCTGGATCAGGGTATCCAGCGGGAGGAGTTGTTTGTTTGTAGCAAAAACGGCTTTATCACCCCAGATGCGGAAATACAGCAAGATTTTCGGGCGTACTTTATCAACACCTTTATCCATCCTGGCCTGATCAAAATGGAGGATCTGGCCGGGGGCATTCATTGTATGGCCCCTGCATATCTGGAATACCAGCTTGATCAGAGTCTGGAAAACCTGGGGCTGGAAACCCTGGATCTGCTCTATCTGCACAATGCCGCCGAATCCCAAATTCCGGTGATTGGCCATGATGCGTTTATGGCCCGGTTACAGGCGGCGTTTGAATTTTACGAGCGGGCTCGGGCCAAAAACCGGATTCGCTATTATGGCATGGCCACCTGGAGTTGCTTCCGGGTGTCGCCCAAGCAGGATTCTGAATATCTGAATCTGGATGCCGTGGTGAAGCTGGCTGAAAGAGTGGGTGGGGTGGACCATGGTTTTCGCTTTATCCAGCTCCCCTTTAACCTGGCGTTTATCGAAGCCCTAGTACAGCACAACCAAGCGGTGGGTGGGGAGATGATGTCGACCTTGGAAGCGGCCATGGCGCTAGAAATTGAAGTTTTTGCCAGCGTCCCGCTTTTACAGGGGCAATTGCTGGAGCAGGCCCGTCTTCCCCAGTTTCCAGGCATGGACACCCCGGCGCAAAACTGTCTGCAGTTTGTCCGCTCCCAGCCGGGGATTATGGCGCCCCTGGTTGGCCATAAGCAACCGGGACATGTGGAAGAAAACCTGAAAGTGGCCGCGGTACCGCCCGTGCCGTTTGAAACACTCCAGGAAATCCTGGCTCAAAAAGTCGGCTAGCCGATCTTAGAACAGCCCCTCATCCAGCTGGGCCAGTTCGGTGAGTTTGGAGAGATCGGTAATGATGATCTTGCCGCCACGTAGGTAGTTAATGCATCCATGTTGCTTCTTGAGGCGGCTGATAATGCGAACCGATTCCTCATAGGCAATGCCGGTCATGCTGGCGATGTAATCATGAGGCAGGTGAATATTCAGCAACTTGCCTTCAGGAACATCCTGATAACCGTCCCGCTTGAGATGGTACAGGAGGATTTTAGAGACCCGGGCGTCGGTCTTTTTGACCACCTGGTTATGGGTTTCGTAGTTAAACCACAGCACCTCGCCAAGGGCGGTCACCATGTTCAGGGCAATTTGGGGGGACTTTTCCACGGCCTGAACAAACTTTTCCTTTTCAATGGTCAGCAAGACCGTATCAGAGAGGGCTTCGGCAGAATACGGATACGGCTTGTTGGTCAAGGCACTGGTGGCGCCAAAAAACTCACCGACCGAAGACAGGCGGACAATGGTACTCTCTCCATCGGTGGAATATTTGACCAGCTTGATGCAACCCTCCAGTACGAAATAGATTTTAGAGCCGGTCTCACTGGGCAGATCCCGCTCATAAAAAATGACTGTTTCTTTGTCATAGACTGCTTCATGAAACAGGGGAATGAGCTGTTCCAGCTCGCTATCATTGAGGCAGAGAAACAAGGGGATTTTCCGAAACCTGGCCAGTGGATTGCTTTTCTTTTCAAGGGCAATAGACAATATGACAATCCTCAGGTTGTGCAGTTACCTTCATTATAGAAACAAGAAAAAAGGTTCGCAACGGCTAGATTTTTAGAGGAGGTCGGACACAGCCATCTATAACGGTCGGTTTTTCTATTTGCGGAGTTGAAGATCTTCGCTTGAGTATAGAATTTGCGGGGTACAGGTCCGGGCTAGCACGCCTTGCTGTTCAGGGGAGAGTGCGGGGCGCAGCCAATGGATCAGCTCGTCTTGGGAAGGCATTTGCCTGGACAACGTCTCAAGTGTCGGACTGACTTGAATCTGCGGGCATTGAGCGAGGCCTTCGGTGGTGATCCGGGTGGTGGATTGAAGAAAATGTCTGGCCTGCTCGGCTAACTGGGCTTTCAGTTGTGAGCCCTGGTAGGCCTCTTGCCGCAAGGGTGGGGAGGAAACGGTCAGATGGGTTAAAACCAGCCGGGCGTTGGGTACTGCAGGGAATTGTTGCTGAATGTGGGCGGCAATTTCACTCAGGGTGTATGGCTTTCCGCCAAGCAGATAGCGTGGATTGGAGGTAAAGTCTGGGATTTCAGCCAGTGACCGAATGGGGTAACGATCCAGGATCAGGCGCAAGGCAATGGCGTTATGGGCATTGATCCAATAAGCCAGCTGAGCGTCTCGATCGGGGAAATAAGCCGGATGACTTTCCGGGGACACTTGGGCCAGTTGTTCCAGATACTGGTTGAGCCGTTTGGGATAGGCGCGAAGCCGGTCATAATGAACACCGCCATCGGGACGGACATGCTCTTGAAGAATCTCATGCCAGACCGTGTGCTGAAACGGGTTGGTTACGGCGACCTGACCAACCACCCGGCCACTCTGAGCGGTTGGAAGGAACACCATCACGATGAGAAGGCAGAATAGACCGGATATCAGGCTGGGTGGAAATCGCATAGACACTCTCCGCTAGTGAAGGCCAAATCGACGTTGACGAATGACCTCATACAAAACAATGGAGACTGAGTTGGCCAAGTTCAGGCTGCGAGCCTCTGGGACCATGGGAATGCGCAAACTCTGCTCCGGGTATTCCTCAATCAGCCAGGCCGGTAGTCCATGGGTTTCGCTGCCGAAGATGAGCAGGGTGTTGTCCGGATAGGTGATGTCGGTATAGTTGTGTTGGGCTTTGGTGCTTAAAAAGTAAGGGGTCCAGCCTGGTTTAAGGGCCAGCAAGTCTTTTAAATCCGGGGGATGCTGAACGTTGACCTGCTTTTTATAATCCATCCCGGCTCTGGAAAGATATTTATCATCCAGGCGAAAGCCCAGGCTACCGATTAAGTAAAGCTCTGCTCCGGTACAGGCGCAGAGGCGCGTGATATTCCCGGTGTTTTGAGGAATCCGGGGTTCGACCAGGGCAATGGCGACCTGGGGATTAGTCTCGATCGTACTCGGTATACTCAAGGATTTTCTGGTAGGTTGGGTCGTTTAAGACCTTTTCAGTCCCCAGCACCACGCAGGAGAGTGGATCATTGGCAATATGAACAGGGACATCCACCTCCCGAGCGATCAGTTCATCCATCCCAGAAAGCAAGGCGCCTCCGCCAGCCAGGACAATGCCCCGATCTACAATATCCGCCGCCAGTTCCGGTGGGGTCATCTCCAGTGTATTTTTGACGCCGGTGACGATTTCCATCAGCGTTTCTGACAAACACTCCCGGATTTCAGTGCTGTTGATGACAATGGTATGGGGCAAGCCGTTCAGGAGATTCAAACCCCGGACTTCCATTTCTTCCTCTTCATCGGTTTTGGCGGCAGAGCCCATACGGATTTTGATTTCCTCAGCCGTCCGCTCCCCAATGGAGAGGTTATGCACTTTTTTCAAGTGTTCCTGAATATTTTCGTTCAGCTCATCCCCAGCCACCCGAAGGCTTTTGCTGACGACGATTCCGTTTAAGCTGAGAACGGCAATTTCAGTGGTGCCGCCGCCAATATCAATGATCATGGAGCCGGTGGGTTTGTCGACCGGCATGCCGGCCCCGATGGCTGCGGCCATCGGCTCATCCATCAGGTAAACCCGTTCAGCGCCTGCTTGGATTGCGGCTTCTGCCACTGCCCGGCGTTCTACTTCCGTGACGCCGCTGGGGATGCCTATGACCACCCGGCCAGGCCGAGGACCAAACACCTTGGCGCCGCCCATCACTTTTTCAATAAACTTTTTGAGCATGACTTCGGCCCATTCGAATTCGGCAATAACACCGTCGCGAAGTGGACGGGTGGCGCGGATATTGCCTGGGGTACGGCCAATCATATCCCGGGCGGCCAACCCAACCTCAATGACCTGAGGGGGGGTTTGGCTATAATCAATGGCGACCACCGAAGGTTCCCGAAGCACGACGCCTTTGGTTGAGGTGCAAACCAGTGTATTGACGGTTCCCAAATCAATCCCGATGTCGTTGGTATTTTTTCGAAATAAGTCAAACAAGACCACTGAACTGTCCCATCCTAGCAATAGACAATGATAGGAGTGCCTCCTCCATGAGAATTTATTATAGAGCAATTCTCATGAAAAATGTGGAAATGATACAAAAAAACACCGTTAGGACGAGATACTTTCCGAAACCCATCTCAAATATTCCTCCGAACCATACACGATGGGGAGGGCAATAAACTCCGGTACGCTGTACAGGTGGAGCTGTTTGACCCGTTGCCGGAGGGCTTCCAGTGCAGTGCGAGTAGTTTTAATCATGAGCAACCACTCGGTTTCATGCTGAACCGCGCCTTCCCAAATGAAAACCGACTGGACATTATTCAGAATATTGACGCAAGCAGCCAGTTTTTCTTCAACAATGGTGTTGGCAATGGTGTTCGCTTCCCGCTCAGTGCCGCATGTAACGTAAACAACGCAGTGTTGTGATGTGACCTCGGTCATATGAACAATCCTCTCCTGATGAAATCTCCATCCGTATGGTAAAGAAATAAGCAAAATATAAAGAATACTTTATCAGGACTTAAATTTAAAGGAATACTCCTTGACTCTCTTCCATGGCATGGTGTATTTATACAGCTGTACCTATAAAAATTCGAACTAACCCACCAACCTATATTTTAAGCAACCTGAAACCAAAATACTCAATATCCTCAATCGGTCCAGGTGTCCTCAGGAGAGAGAGAAAACATCTTTAAGGACAGGGTCAATTGATGGGTGTTTGAGGGAGGCATTTGGTAGCTGCGCACTTTGTGGCGACTGTCAAATTCAAATCATTTTAAAGATGTCATTACAGTTTATGTTCAATTAAGAAATAGATTGAGGAGTCATTCATGAACTTTAAATTGTTTTCCGTTTCTTTGTTAGCCTTGGCTTTGGTTTCCACCGTGGCTTTCACCGGTTGTAAATCCGAAACGACTGTTGAAGAGGAAGTGCCGGCTGTAACCGAAGAAATGCCGATGGAAGAAGGCGCTGCTGTGGAAGGTGAAGAAGCTGTGACTGAAGAAGCCGCTCCGGCTGAAGAAGCTGTGACTGAAGAAGCTGTGACTGAAGAAGCCGCTCCGGCTGAAGAAGCTGCTGAAACCCACTAGTTTCTGGCAACCGATTGAAGCCTCCTTCTGTTGAAAAACAGGAGGAGGCTTTTTCCATGCCTGAAAACAGAGGATTTGAGGCTTTAGAGGGATTTTTGACGATACGTCAGCCAGAACAGTTGAAGGGCATCCTCCAGGGTTTTTTTGAAGGTTCGCCACATCCGTTTGAGATCTGCCAGGCAGGATGCGACCGGCCCGGTGGGCTGGTAGTACCGAATCTTAAACTCTGGCGGATATTGCTGGAGTAAATATTGGGGCAGAGGCTGGCCTTGCTTGAGAAACGCACCAATTTGCTGCAGCAGTTGAAGCTGGACATCCAGGTAGAACAACTCCACCTGGTGGCGGTCCTCATCGGCCTCAAAGTACCAAAGGGCTTGATACGCGCTATCCAACGAAGGATCTTCCGTGTATTCCGGCCAGCGAGTTAAAGCGTAAGACGCGCTGGTTTGCTCCTCCAGCACCTGTTGGATCAGCATGCCAGCCAACTTGCGTTGTTCAACCAGATGAGTCATCACTTTGTTTTCCCTATACTGGAACCAGGATCTATTTTTATTGTAGGCAGTCTGGCCCAGAATACAGCATCGCTTGTTTGGAGGAATTATGGGGCCGTTATCCGGCAGACACATTCTTCTGACCCGCCCGCGAGAGGAACAATGCGCTTTGGGGGGGCAGCTGGCGTCTTGGGGCGCCCACGTGTTGTCGATTCCAATGATTGAAGTTTTCAATGTCAATACGGTCATGCCGACAGGAGAGTATCATTGGCTATTTTTTACCAGTCAAAACGCCGTTCATGCTGTTTTAGACAACCTGACATACAGAGAGGCACTTCAAAAACAGGGGTGGCGGATTGCCACTGTCGGCTCAGCGACCGCTGAGCGAGTTATGGCCTATCAGCTCCCTGTGGCGTTTATTGCCCAGGTGTTTGAAGCCTCCCATGCGGCGGCTGAATTCTTGAGCCGGTATGGCGGAGAGGCACCCCATGTGTTATGGCCCTGCGGGAATTTGGCCGATCCGGCCTTTTCCGATCAACTCCGGGCGGGCGGGATGGCGGTGACCCCGTGGGTGGTGTATGAGACGCGTCGCCGTACGGTACTTGTTGAGTCGGAGCAACAGGCACTGGCAAGTACGCCGCTAGATCTGGTGGCCTTTACCAGTGCTTCAGCTGTTGAGGCGTATGCCTCCCTGGGCTTGCCTGTGGACGGAATCCAGATTGCCAGCATTGGCCCCAAAACGTCCAAAGCGGTTCAAAAACTGTTTGGCCGGGTGGACATTCAAGCAGAACCCTACACCTTGAGCGCTTTGGCCGAAGCGATTCGTGTGTATTATCAGACAGGAGAATCAAAATGACTCGACGTGAACAGGTGCTCTCGATGATCCAGGTATTGGAAGCGCAACCTGAAAGACTCTCTGCCAATTGGTCTTTGCCGAAAGAATCAGCCCGGTTTTTATACTTGTTGGCCCGCATGACGGAAAGTAGGCGGGCTTTGGAGGTGGGAACCTCGATCGGCTATTCGGGCTTGTACCTAAGTCTGGCCTTGCTGGAAACGGGTGGCCACCTGGAGACCATTGACGCCTCTGCGGATCGTCTGGAACAAGCAAGAAAGCATTTTGAAGAGGCCGGTGTGGCAGATAAGATCACGATTCATCAGGGGGATGCGCTGGTAGTGTTGGCTCAATTACAAGCAGGGCAATATGACTTGATGTTTTTGGATGCGCGAAAGTCGGAGTACTTGGCTTATTTCCAATATGCCAAAACCTTGCTGAAGCCTGGTGGTATTTTACTGGCTGATAATACCCAGTCTCATCGCGAGGACATGCTGGATTTTATCGAGGCGGTGACCACGGATCCCCTCTGGGAAACAGCGGATCTAGATACTTCTAATGGAGTTCTCCTGGCTCGGCGGATAGAAGAGAAGTAGATAAAATGTAAATAAACGTACCAGAAAGTTACAATTTGCACGGATGAGGCGGCTTCGTTTTGCCAACCCACTTCTTTTTTTGTATGATAAAGCTCATCACCACTGGAATATGCAGGACAAACGGATACTTTCCAGGCAATGCAGAGGGAGATGCAGGTCTGGGTCCCCGTTGAGTCAGGAGTTTAATTTGTGGGTACCGACAATTTTATTGAGCTGATTCAAAAAAGCAAGGCCGCCAAGAATGGGGCCTCCAATTCGGTGTTGTCCAAGTATGAGACGCCGCTGATTACGGTAGACATCGTCTTGTTTACGGTGATACAAAACAGCTTGCGAGTCTTGTTGATTCAACGGAAAAACCCGCCTTATAAGCACATGTGGGCTATGCCAGGCGGGTTTATTCATATGGGAGAAACCTTGGAAGAGGCGGCAGCCCGCCGCCTCCGGGAAGAAACCAATGCCGAGCATGTGTATCTGGAGCAACTGGGTGCGTTTGGCGAACCCCGACGGGATCCCCGAGCTCGGGTTTTAACGGTGGCTTATTATGCGTTGGTCAGTGCAGAAAAACTGCACATTGAAGCCCAGGATAATGCGGAAAACGTGAGCTGGTTCTCCGTGGATGAACTGCCTGAGTTGGCTTTCGATCACCGGGAAATTGTGGATAAGGCCCTGTTGCGTTTAAAAGAAGAGTTGGAAACCTCAACGGTGGCCTTCCAGCTCCTGCCGGAGAAGTTTACCTTAACGGAACTACAGCGGGTTTATGAGTTGATTTTAGGCAAGCAGCTGGATAAGCGGAACTTTCGTAAGAAGATCCTGGCGACCGGGATTCTCCAGGATATTGGAGAAACCAAGATGGATGGGTACCATCGACCGGCCCAGCTCTACTCGTTTGTCCATAACGACGACTAAGGCCTCCGACTTAAATCTCAGGCAGCCTACCTTCATACCACCCACCCTCGTACCACTCGTGCCAGTTGTGTTTGTAGTGATGGGTGGGTTTGTTGTGGGGTTTGTATGGTTTGGAATGAAAATGCCGTTGCTGATGGCAGGGGAATCATACTTAAGGGCATACTTATTGTTGGATGGTGGGGGATGCCATATGAAAACCCCCCGGGAGATTCCCGAGGGGTTCCATTTTTGTTTCCGTTAACTCACGGCTAGCCAGGGATGACTAGAACGTGTAGTTGGTACGGAGACCGATCACCGTGGTGAAATCGTTTTGCTCGATACCCAGGCGGTTGAAGATCAACTGCACGCTGGGGACCACGGAGATGGAATCGGTGAACTGCCATTTGTAGTAGGCTTCCACCACTTGTTCCCAAGTGTCGTCGAAGTTGGGGGTTGCGCCACTCAGACCACCTTCTTGGAGGTCAAGCACACCGTAGCCAACACCGAAGACATCCTTATCCCGAACGCCGAAGACGGACATCGGAACGCTGAGAACACCGCTGATGGACTGACGAACACCCACGGAGATTCCTTCGTTGATGAAGTAGGAGTTGGTGCCAGCAGACCGGTTCAGGCTGTTGTACAACAGGGCTTGACGGCCACTACCGCTCAACATGTAGTTAATGGTAGTACCGACACCTTCAAACCACTCTTGGTTCCAACCTACGTAGAAGGCGTTGATGTCATCGCGGTTGTTGTTGTAGGTCTCAATCAGAGCCTGCGGAGCACCCGCGCGGTTGGTCGAAGCAGCTACGATGGCATTTTCTGGACCGGTATTACCCAGACCCCAGATGTGGTAGCCACCACCGTAGAGCGAACCAGGCAGAGAGCCGAGGATGTAGTTCAAGCGAGCTTCGTAGGTCAGGTTAAACCCATCCATTACATCGCTCACGTTGATGGAACCGACACCGGTGGTCAGATCCAAAGTCAAGTCATCGGATCCGAGTTTTTGGTGCCATTGGTAAGCCACCATCGGCATGTTGTAGTTCACAGCAATACCAGGGGTATTGACGAACGCGGCGTTCTGGAACTGGGTCAGCTCATTACCCCGGTATGGGCTCTTGTCATAGAGGTAACGCCAGGGAACGAGACCCACATACAGATCCCCAGTGGTTTCCCAGGCATCATTATCAGAACCATCCAGCATCCAGTCGGTCAGCAGCGGAATGCCATCTTTGAAGTGCTGTTTGTAGTGCACGTTCTCGATGTACAGGGTGCTGCGGGTGTTGCCGTTCGCACCAGCTGCGAAACCACCGCCGGTTGAAGCGAAGGTTCCTTCATTGAAAGCACTGGCGTCGCTGGCGATCCGGGAATAGCCGTTGTAGACGTTCCAGGCACCGAGGTTCTGATCAGCGGCACCGCTAGGTGCGAAGCGACCGAAGGCGCCAATTAAGCGAGCGTGGATGTCCCCACGTCCGATTAAGGAGTCTTCGTCATCTTCACGAACAGGAACGTCCATGGTCAGACGCAGACGGCCAATGGCAGAGATGCCATCGAGAATGCCATCAGGATCTGTCCCGGTCCCTTGGGCGCTGATGTCAGACAATACACCAAAGCTCATATCCCCGTGCAGTTGGGTTTTCTCAAGCAAGGTCAAACGAGTATCTTGCTCTTCGTTTTTAGCTTCGATGGCAGCTGCCCGAGCTTCCAGAGCGCTGGTCCGAGCTTGCAGAGCGTTGAGTTCGTTGCGGAACTCTTCTTGCAAACGGGCCAAGGTCTGAAGATCGGATTTGTTGGCCTTCTCAGCACCCAACCGGGCCAAGTCACGACCCACCGCTTTAATCAAAGCGTTGAGCGCGGCAGCCAGCTCCCAACGGGTAGCAGCTCTTTCGCCACGGAAGGTGTGATCCGGGTAACCTTCAATCACATCATATTTTTCGACCAAGTCACGGAGCGCTTCGTACGCCCAGTGTTGCGCGCTGACATCAGTGAGCTCATCTACGCTGGTAATAGCGTAGGAGGGAGTCACTGAGCCGAGGAACGCCCCAGTTGTGCCGGTGATAAAGACGCTTGCTGCGAGCAGCAAAGAGATTTTTCTTGAAGTCATGATTAACTCAACTCCTATCTGCTTCAATAACGATTCCTTTCTACTGATACATATACCTACAGAAATCTTACTTCCCACCAAAAAAAGTAAGCGAACCTGAGGTTGGTTATGCTATCACCTCCAGTTCGTACTGCCAAAACGGTAAATAAGAGCGTATGATCATAATTCTCTTATTGAACTTCATTTCGCTACATTTCAACTCGTATTCACGGACCATTATATGGAAGAGATGGTGTTCCATGTGGGTTTCTTTGCATAATCTTTATCAACTTGAATCTCTTCTTTATATGAACAGTTGAAAAAAATCCCTGCTGAATTCACCTGTCAGAACTGCCGCTTAGAACTGGCACATGCATCAATGAGGCTGTTTACCTCTAGGAAACCGCTTCTGTTCCGGTTTTTTGAATCTGAGTTCTTACTTTTTCTTCCACAATAGATAAGGCTTCTGGGAGTCTTTCGGGCGCTTTTCCCCCTGCTTGGGCGAAATTGGGTCGGCCTCCGCCCCCACCTTCACATCGAATGGCAGCCTCTTTGACCAGATCGCCTGCTTTAATGCCTTGTTTGATGTAGTCTTCCGACACACTGCTGATCAGAATCGCCCTTCCTTCAAATTGCGTACCCAGAAGCAGAATATGGGATTTCTGGAATTGTCCGATTTTTTCAACCAGTACCCGCAACGAGTCGGGCGATTGTGGCTCGACTTGCCGGATTAAATAAGGCACTTCCGGTGAAATCTCCTTTTGGAGCAATCGGGCTGCCTGGGTGGCCATCTTTTCTTCCAGCTCTTTATAGGCTTTTTCCCGAGTTTTTAGCTCATCCAGCAGGCGTTCCACTTTTTGAGGCACTTCCCGAATCGGCGCTTTCAGGAGTTGGGCTGTTTCTTGCAGCTCGTTTTCCACCTGCTTAAAGAGCCGGTAAGCTTTTTCACCAGCCACCATTTCAATTCGGCGGATGCCTGCGGCAATGGCGCCTTCCCCGGTTATTTTCACCAGGCCGATTTCCCCCAATTGATTGAGGTGGGTGCCGCCGCAGAGCTCTTTGCTGATCTCCCCGTAAGACACCACCCGGACAGCCTCGCCGTATTTCTCATCAAACATGGCAATGGCCCCGGCGGCTTTGGCTTCTTCTAAGGAAAGCATTTCAATCGTGCGGGGCGTGTTTTCCAGAATCCACTTGTTGATGGTAAATTCCACCCGCTGTAGCTCCTCAGGCTTTAAGGCGCGGTTAAAGGTAAAGTCAAAACGGGCGCCTTCCGGGGAAACATAAGAGCCGGCCTGGGTCACATGCTCTCCCAGCACTTTGCGCAGGGCCGCATGGAGCAGGTGGGTTCCCGTGTGATGAATGGCTGCTTGCTGCCGAGCGGTGGGTTCGACTTGGGCAATCACGGTTTCACCGACCCTCAGCACCTCCCCATTATCAAAGAGGCACTTGTGAACAAAGAGATCCCCGACTTTTACCGTGTCATTGACCACCACCGTCAGTCCATGATGGCCCGCTTCCCTGGAAAACGTCCCCTGATCACCGACCTGCCCGCCGGATTCGGCGTAAAACGGGGTTTGATCCAGAATCGCCTCAAAGCGCTGGTTGGTGCCGCCCACTTCTGTCACCCGTTTCCCGTCCACAATCAGGGCCAACACCGTGGCTTCCGTACTCAGCTGATCGTAGCCCACAAATTTTGTAGCGCCCACTTCTTCCAGAATCTGGCTATAGAGCTGATCTTCCACAATGGTCTCGCCTTTGCGGGCGGAACGGGCCTGTTGCCGTTGCGTGTCCATGGCGGCTTCAAAACCCTTCATATCCACCGTCAACCCTTCTTCCTGGGCAATATCGGCGGTCAGCTCCACAGGGAACCCGTAGGTATCATAGAGTTTAAAAACTTCTTCACCTGGTATCACACTTTGTTTTTGAGCTTTGACGTCGGCAATGACCTCCTCCAGTTTTTTGGAGCCCCGCTCCAGGGTTTCTAAAAATCGCTTTTCTTCCAACTTCACGGTTTCCACAATGGCGTTATACTTTTCTTTCAGTTCCGGGTACGCCTCTTGATAGAGATCCCGCACCGTGGTGACCAGTTGATAGAGAAACGGCTCATGAAAGCCCAGGTATTTCTTCCCGTACCGCACCGCGCGTCTGAGGAGCATGCGAATAATGTAGCCTCGCCCCTCGTTACTGGGGATAATGCCGTCGCTGATGGCAAAGGCGACACATCGGATGTGATCGGCGCAAATTTTCAGAGCAATGTCCGTTTCCGGGGATTTCTTATAAGGAATCCCGCTCATTTGGGCTGCCCGATCCACCATTGGATAGAGCAAATCCGTTTCAAAGGTGTTGTCCTTCCCTTGAAGTACCATGGTGATCCGCTCTAAGCCCATGCCAGTATCTACGTTCTTCTTTTCCAGCGGCGTTGTTTTTCCTTCACTATCCTTAAAAAGTTCCATAAACACCAGGTTCCAGATCTCCACAAATCGGTCTTCATCGAGTAAATCTGGGTTTTGGTCGGGACTCCCCTCAGGAGCGCCACCCCGATCATAAAAAATTTCGGAACATGGGCCGCAGGGGCCGGTGGGACCGGGAGGTCCCCAGAAATTATCTTTTTCATCCCGTCCGATAATCCGCTCGGCCGGAACCCCGGCCACGGTTTGCCAAAGCTTTCTGGCTTCCTCATCGGTTTTATAGACCGTCACCCACAGTTTGTCTTTGGGGAGTTTGAGTTCTTCGGTCACAAAAGTCCAGGCGTATTGAATGGCCTCCTTTTTGAAGTAATCTCCAAAGCTGAAGTTGCCCAGCATCTCAAAAAAGGTATGGTGTCGGGGGGTTCGGCCCACGTATTCTAGATCGGAAGCTTTGCCGCTGACCCGGGCGCATTTTTGAACCGAGACGATCCGGGGTGGTTCCGGTGGGGGTTCAATCCCCAGGAAAATAGGTACAAACGGTAGCATGCCCGCTGGTGTTAACAGCACGGTAGGGTTTGAAGGCACCAGGCTGGCGCTGGGGAGATGCTTATGGCCGTGGCTTTTAAAAAATTCAATGTACTTCTTTCGAATGGCGGACCCGGATAAGGTACCAGACAGGGACATGGCAAAACCTCTTCTATAATAGGGATTTATTTCCTACATTATTATTTGCTCAAGCCGGGAAGACAAACCCCCTGCTTTCCGGCCCTGTGCCTCTGGTGCTTCTGAAAAAATCCTCCAGGTGGACCAGTGGGGATCCTCTTGCACAATTCTGGAGAATCGGCGAACATACTGAATAGAGCTAGAAGTTTACGTGGGATGGCAGTCAATGAGTTCAGAGACCAATATCACGCCCCGTCAGGTTGGTGGAAAAACCATTGTAGATGTGGACGCACAAAACGTGGATTTTCGGAACTGTGAAACCATCAAGTCTGCTGTGGCCGGTATTGTAGCCGGTGGGCAAAGTCACATTCTCCTGAATCTGAGCAAAGTCAGCTTTATGGATAGCTCAGGCCTCAGCGTGATCCTCTTTTGCAAGCGAACCTGTGAGGAGGCGGGAGGCAATTTCGGGGTATTTGGGTTACAAAACTACGTTAACAACCTGATAAACCTGACCAACCTCCATAAGACCATCGAGATTTACCAGGATGAAACCGCCGCGGTAGCCGGATAGCCCGTAGAGTCCATCATTCTGTTTTAGAATGTGGCCGTTTCCCCCTTCCCCATAAGTAAGATGGCCCAGTGGGTGGCTTAGTCACGCTATTCTTCGGGTCGAACCAGCGTGATCGGTTCTTCCAGAATCAGGGTCCAGCGTTCACCGGGCAGAAACTCAATATGCTGACCCATGGCTCGTGGACCCGTCCAGACGGTTTTATTGTAATCTCCGATGCCAGCAATCCGATGGGTAATCTTCTTGGGGATGGTCCCAGGGGTCAGCTCCCCGCCCCAACTGTGATCAGGTCGTTCGGTTTTGATGTACGCCCTGACAGGGATTCGTTCTCCGTTGGCGAGCTTGAGCTCATGAAAACGGATGTGAAGAATGGCGTTTCGGCCTTCCATGGGGGGTGCAAGCCGTTCGATATGACCAATAAATCGGGCATCTCGACTGATCATTTTTTCAGCGCCCAGGTATAAATCCTGGGCCATGGCCGCTTCTAGTAAGTCCATGGGCTGATTGAACGCAGTATGCACTCGGGATTGGAGCAATACATGAAACGGTGTGCCTAATGGTAGAGTATATTGTCGATACCGAGCGTCTCCATCGCTTTCCGTGGTTTGGACTGACACAGGGGGTGGACTCTCATAAGCCCAAGCTGCCATAGGGTAACAGACCCAGCCTAAGCCAAGTGAGGTCATAATCATAAATAGCAAGGGATGGATGGGCATGTGGCGCTTCCTGGTGGGGGACTCTATTGATTATTATAGGCTGAAATGGTGAGTGTGCAGCCCCCTAG
Source organism: uncultured Vampirovibrionales bacterium (assembly GCA_964387265.1). Classification (GTDB taxonomy): domain Bacteria; phylum Cyanobacteriota; class Vampirovibrionia; order Vampirovibrionales; family Vampirovibrionaceae; genus CAYLWC01. Next base: position 115,025 of record CAYLWC010000001.1, read on the forward strand.
CTAACGTATTTTGACCAGTTTGAAGCGGGCCGAAACGATGCTATGCTAAGGGCAGGATGAAGGATGGATTCTTTAAGCCAAAGGGTTAATGGCCGGTGCCAACAGAAGAATCGGCATTTTTTGAAGCACATGAGCTCCCGGTGTTTGCTTACCTGTCTGAGCAGACCAAAGGGGCCTTAAACGCGTATCTGGCTGAAGGGAACCGGCAGTTTCGTCAGCGTAAGCTGTTGGAATACTTTAAGAGTCTGGATTGGGTGCCTTGGGAGGAGATTGATAATCGGCCTTTAAATCGGCTGTCCGAGGAATTGCAAAGCCGGATCCAGCAGGAAGTCACTGAGTATCAATACGATAAATCCCGCAAACGTCAGCAAGCCTCAGAGAAACGCCAGGCATACCGGCACCGCATTTATGCCTATTACCGGGAGAACATTCCCCGGCAAGACAAGGCGTTGCTTGAGAGCTTACGGGATTATGAACTGGATCTCACCGGACGGGATGTCAATTGGCGGTTTCACTTTACCCTGGATTCCTTTGCCAAAATTGATGCTTTTGTGCAGGCCACGGAAACAGAACGCCAGCAGTGGATTGTCCGCTTTAAAAAAGATGTGGACGCCTATAAGCGCAATTACGAAAAGCTCCACCATCAGGCGCAGCACCGGGACTTCACCTTTGATGACTGGTGCGAGTGGGCTGCTGAAGACCTGTTGCATCAAAATCGGCAGCATCACCGTACCTCAAAAGCCTCTGCTCCAGTATCTGGACCACTAACACAGGCGTATCAAACCTTGGGCTTGCCGTGGGGAGCCACGTTAGAAGCAACGAAAAAGCAATTTCGAAAGCTGACGCTGAAGCATCACCCGGACATGCCCGGTGGAGATGAGGAACGAATGAAAAGTATCATTCGGGCGTATGAGACTGTGCGACGAGCCATTACGGGGTCTGGTCAATAGAAGTTTGGCAAAAGACATGGCTTTTGCCGGATTGTTGCATGAGTGTAAATTTTCAGGGACAATGCCCCTGGTTTCTCCGACGGGACACCGTATAATCATAGAGAGCCTGCAACGGAAAAGGCAGAAGTTAGAGTTAACCGGACGTGGCGATACACAGAAGGAGTTTAGGGTTTGCATTCTTCGTTTGATGCATGGAAAGAAGATTTCCACTTTTCTGAGGATCTGGCGGCATTAGAGCAAGAGCTCTCCATGGATTTGCCAGAGGACTTGTCCGATCCGGCGCTGTTTGCCAAGCCCCGGCCTTCGGCAGGAAATAAAAGCACCGTCTTGCCAGACGATATTACGGATTTTTCATCGATAGAACCCGGTTCCATGCCAGCGGAAGGTACGGCTGAGTGGAACCAGATGGTGGAATTGGTCAGTTCCCGGATCCTTCAACGGGTGGGGGCGGTTGTGAAGCAAAAAGAAGCCAGCTTAAAAGAATTTCAGGCTGAACTCCAGTCCTTACAGCAGGATAACCAGATACTGGCCGCCCAGATTCGGGATCTTCTTGCGGAAAATGATCGGCTTCAGCTGGAGCTGGAGTGCCGGGATGTTCAGCTCAGCCGTTTTCGGAAAATCCTGGGTCGGTGGTATTACTTTAAGTAATGCTTATAAAGCGTCCCAAGGTCGGACAAAGCCAGCAACCGCCGGATCATTCAGGTGATAGGTGCTTTCTTTTACTTTATCACTGGAATTCCCACTGATAATCACTACTTTGTCGCCTTCAATCCTCTGTACAAAGCCCGTATGTGAGATGCCCCGGCCTTGCAAGATGATTACATCCCCTTGTTGAGGCGGCTGCGCCCCATTGGGGATAAAACGGCCATTTTCCTCGCCCCAGCGGCGGATTTCAGCAACAGATGAGGAATTGTAGCCGCCTCGATCCCAGGGGGCTCTTCGGCCTGTGCCCTGCTCAATGGCGGTGGAGACAAAATCTGCGCACCAGGGCTGCCAAGCCCCGTCGCTATAAGCTCGGACCCGATCCGGGCTATTGTATTCACTGACACCCATTTCACCGTTAGCCCAAGAAAGTGCCGCCTGAGCTGCTTGTGGTGCTGGCCCACTCGGGTGATACTCCGGCATATGGCCTGGAGGTAAGCTTCGATGGTGGCCGGGGTATGTCCCCGGATAGCCGCCTGGCATAGGCGGAGGACATCCGCCCGGTGGTCCACCCATGGGTGGCATATATGGCATGGGCTGTGGTGGACATGCATGGGGGCTCGGGAAGCATCCAGAGTGCGCACCCATCGCGCCAGAGAACATAGCCATGAACCCTAACAGGCTATGAAGTTGAGGTGGTAGACCGTAGGGTATACCGAACCCTCCGAAAAACATAGGAGGAGGCGGTGGTGGTGGGTAATTCCCCCAGAGTGGAATGGGCGCCATCGGGTCTTGAAACCCTGGCATACATCCACTGGGTGGTAAACAGTACCCAGAGCCCATGTTGGCTCCCCATGGCATGTTTCCCCATGTCGGTCCGCAAAACGTCATTGAGTTATCCCCCTTGTTCCCCTTGAGCGTTGTAGTTGTCAATACCCCAAGTAAAGCCTGTTTGTTAAGACATATCCACCAGTTGTTCGGGCGGATTTGGATTGCTTAATGCCGGATCTTGAACGACCAGATCCACCAGATGGGTGAGTGTGCCCGAGATTTCATCGGCCGCAGCCAGAACCAGGGGCAGGAGCTCATTGAAAGCCTCCATGTTTTCATCTTCCAGCAACTTGAGGGTCTGCTGGAAACTGCTGATCAGGCTGTTGGACAGCCCGGAAATCTCCAGACTCATCAGGATAGATTTACTGGATGAGTCCATGGATTCTGTACTGCCTGATTTTTGTTGATTTAAAAAGATCAGGTTTCCCTGACGATTGGTCTTCCCCATGATCCTGACACTCCCTAACCGTTTCATTGAAGCCACCAGTCGTGGTATTTATATGTATATAAAAATAAAAACAAAAATTACGATAAAGTTGCGTACCTCCCACGGGGGTTGTTACGTTTTGTTACTGCCTCCCCGGCGAAACGGCTCACGTGGGAATTTGCGTAAACCCATTGAAGAATGGGTGCGGCTGACAGATAATAACTGCAACCAAACGGGTGGTGTCCTCCAGATGAGTATTCCTCTTTCCAATCCGGTACCCCAAGTCCATCCGGTTCGACGTGTCCTAAGCAACGCCTTTGCCCTGATCTGGGATTGGTTGGCGTGCTTTCGTTCCGTACAGCTGGCTATTGTTTTATTGAGCCTCATGGCGGTGGGAACCTTGATTGGCGTTCTCATGCCGCAAGAAGGCCTGGTGGATGTGGTGGAAATCAAGCGGACGTATGGCGATTCCTATCGGATTTTAAAAGCCATGGGCTTGTTTAACGTCTATTCCTCTTACTGGTATATTGCCCTGGAAGTCCTCTTCTTTTTTAACATGTTATTTGGCAGCTTCCAGTGGTTAAAACCGGCCTACTTATCCGCTACCCGAAAGACGTTTTGTGGGCCAGAGCATATTCTGGCCTCTCCCAACCACTTTGCCATTCCCGTGGCCGGGGCCACTCTGGAGCAAGTCACCGAGATCTTCAAAAAAGGCCGTTATTCTGTGTATCAAAGCGGGGATAAGCTGTATGCGACCAAGGGAAACTTCAGCCGTTTTGCCCCAGTGGTCGCCCATTCCGGGATCTTGCTCCTGATTGTTGGATGCGTATACGGCACATTTACCGGCTTTAAGGCCCAGCAGCTGGCTGTTCCGGGTCAGACCTTCGCGGTTTCCGAGAGCCAGGCCTTTATTCCCAATGTGAACCCGGCCATTTGGCAGGGAAGCGTTCCTGATTTACGGGTGCATGTCAATGACTTCCGCATTGAGTATTACCCGGAAGATCCCACTACTCCGCAACAGTATTATGCGGATCTCTCCATTCTGGATCCGGCGGATAACGTGCTGAAACGGGAGACCATTTCTGTCAACCACCCCCTCTCGATTGGGGATCTCACGATTTACCAAGCCAGTTTCCGGCCAACGGGTAAATTACTGACCGACATTAATGGCACGCCCCAGGCACTGGAAGTCAATACCGAGATGCAGGATCGGCCGGTTAGCATGACGCTTCTGGAGAATGGGCAGACGCTAATTACCTTCCCGTTTCTGGTGCAGCAGGATCCGGGGGTGACGGAAAATTATGTGGTTATGTTCCTAAAAGATGACAATGGCTTTGTGGGAGCAGCTCCCGGCCAGATGCCCGAGAATCTGCGTTTGCGCGAAGGGGAATCCGGGCAGATTGGCGAGGTCAATATCACCTATCACCGCACCGAGATGGCGACGGGCCTGCAGATGAAAAAAGCCCCGGAAGTGGCCTGGGTGTATGCCGCCTTCATTATTATCATTCTGGGAACCTTGATGTGTATTGTTTCTCAGCGTCAGTTGTGGGCGGTCTTTTCAAGGGATGAAAACGGTCAACCCCTGCTATTGGTGCGTTTTAAAACCAACAAGGCCCGACTGAGCTTTATGAAAGAACTGGTCAAGCTGGAAACGATGTTGAACCAGCAATTGAACAAAAGGAGTCTAGGAAATGGGTGAATTAAACTGGGTATATACCGGCCTGGTGTTGCTGGTCCTGAGCACGGTATTTTATGCCTTGCGCATCTTCAAGGATACCCCGTTTGTTCGAGAAGGAGCCTGGGGCTTTATGTTGCTCTCACTCCTCTGTATGTCCATCTCCCTGGTGATTCGCTCGATTAGCGCCAAGTATTTCGCGCTGTCCAACATGTATGAATCGCTTCTGATGGTAGGGATATCGATACAGCTGGCGTTTCTGTTTCTGGATCGGTGGTTTAACGTCAAAACCCTGGGGTTCCCGGTCGGAATCCTGCTGTTGATTACCTTTGTGTATAACCTGACGTTACCCACCGAGATTGCACCACTTCAGCCTGCGCTGCAAAGCTACTGGCGCAGTATCCATGTGCCGGTTATTCTCCTGTCTTACGCCATGTTTACCCTGGCTTTTATCTGCTCGGTGGTGTACCTGGTCATTGATTACTTCAAGAAAACGCCCCCTTCCGGTGGTCAGCGTTTGGCCCTTGCAGAAGGACCCCAGCCAGACAAGGAAACGTCAACAACATTGGCAATGGCTCAGCATTTGGAAGTGGCTGCGGCCAAGCAAGGGGTCAATGTCTATGATGAAGTCACTTATCGTTGTGTAGCCTTTGGCTTTCCGTTGCTGACCCTGGGTATTATCCTGGGCGGCATGTGGGCCAATGAGGCTTGGGGGAACTACTGGAGCTGGGACCCCAAAGAATCCATGAGTCTGGTGACATTACTTGGTTATGGGGTGTACCTGCACATGCGGGTCAATGGCTCTCATAGCATCCGAACCCTGTCCTGGGTTTCGGTGATCGGCTTTGTCTTGATGTTGATCACGTATTTCGGTGTCAACATGATGGGCCTGGGCCTGCATTCTTACGGGAAAATCGGCTAGACGTTCCCCCCCCCACCCATGTCCTTTGGGCCTCGGGAAATCCTCTGATTGGTTTAGATGCATCCGGAAATGGGATGGTACAATACTATATGTAGCAGAGGTTGGAACGAGTAGATGTGAGAGGTATGGGGATTAGTCTCCTTCGAAACATCAGCAGACAACGCCTGATAGCGGCAATGACGGTGGCAGTTGTGTTGACCGGCCCTGCTTCTGTTGGCTTGTTTTCAGGAACACAGGCTGGACGGGTGATGGCAGAAGGCCTCTTTGCCGGGGTGACGCAGTTGGATGTGGCAACACACGGAAATAATGTGGAAGTACGCTTCCAGGCCGATCTACCCTTTCAGTACGCTAAAAAGGTGCTTAACGCGGATCAGGTGGAACTTACCCTGCTCAATGCCCGACTGGCCGATCGTCTGGCTTCTATGGACGGGACGCTGGCAGTGATGCCCACCCCGGCGGTCCAATCAGTGACCCGAGTTCCCAGTAACCAAGGGCAAGAAAAACTGATTCTGAACGGTCTAGGGTTAGGAAAGAAGGTGTTGATCGTGGAAGGGGCCACACTGGCCCAGTTGCCTGTGGCTGAAAACAGCAAAATCGCAAGTCAACCGGCAAGCAAACCGGTAGACAAACAGGTTAGCAAGCAGGCGAGTAAAGTGGCAGGTAAACAGACAGCTCAGAGTATGGAAAAGCCGGTGGTGGTCTTTCCCACCACATCTCGAAGCGACCTTTCAGAACCGATTAGTATGCTTTCTTCTATGTCGGAACCCCCATCCACCTCTCGGATTGATATTTCAGACAGTGTTCCAAAACACGCGGAAGTCCCCGACACCCCAGTGACTCCTGGAGCGTCTGGTGGATCGCCTGTTGGGCTGGATACCGGCTTTTTAGCCGAACTGACCCATCCACAGTCAGAGCCTAGGCAAACACCTTTTAAGCAACCTTCGGCTGTAATGAATCTGGATACGGGGCCAGCCAGCCCTGGCCCCGTGATTGCCCAGGTGGAAAACCTGCCTTACGAGCGCTCAGCGCCTGTAATGACAGTGCCTCAACAGTCTGTCGTGTATCCCCAGTACCCAACCTACGGGTATGCGCCGCCAGTATATACTCCTCCTCCGGCTTATCCTGCATACATGCCCCTGCCCCCCGAATACTATACGGGGTATCAGGCATACCCTCCCCCGCCGGTTGAGCCAGAGCCTGCCGTTGTGGAAGCACCCCCTGCCGATGTTCCGGTTAAGCCGATCCCCCGCTATAAGGGGGGTAGCCCACCGATTTCCTTTACCGTGGCCGGTACCGGAGAGACCGTCACCCTGGCGCCTGGGGTCGTGGGAGACTATACCGATTTACCGGAGCAATCCGCCAAAGCCGATCATAAAAAAGACGACGGCCCGTATAATACCTTGGCGATTGCGGATAAAACCTCGGTAGAAGCCAAGGCCCTGATTCGAAAAGCCCTGGACGCCTATCGGGATGGGCATTACGATCAAGCCAAAATCCAGGTGGATCAAGCCATTGTGGCGGATAAGAAAAACCCCGAATTGTACGCGGCTCTCGGTGAAATCGAGGTCAAGCGGCATCATCTGGAGAAGGCTATTACCGCCTATGCTGCCGCGCGGACATTGTCTCCTGGAAAGTTTGATCGGCGTTATGCTCAGTTGTTGATATTGGCCGGAAAGCGGCAAGAGGCTGTTCAGGCCCTGAAAACCACACTATCCGGTAAGCCCGAGGATGCTGGGGAGATTCATTTTATGTTGGGCACCTTGCTGGAGCAGTTAGGAAACACCTCAGAGGCCTTGACACACCTGAAGAAGGCCTCGGAATTGAAACCCAAATCAGCCGATATCCAGTACAATCTGGGTCTGGCGTACGAGTTGGAAGGCAACCGGAATCAGGCCAAGGTGCATTATGAGCAGGCCGTAGAACTGGATCCCATGGCCGAGGACGCGCAAAGGGCCTTACAACGGGTTCAAGGCTAGAAATGGCGGAGCCGGTTATTTCTGTCAATGGGATCACCATGCGCCTGGGGGGGCAGTTGATCCTGAAAAAACTGGATTTGCAGGTCAGCGTGGGCGAAAAAATCGTTTTGCTGGGGCCATCAGGGTGCGGAAAAAGTACCTTGTTGCGCTGTATTAATGGTCTGGAACGGGTTCAGGAAGGTACGCTCTCGGTGCTGGGAGAAAATCTGACAAAGCCCAAAACGAGCCTGACGGCGCTACGGGCTAGGGTGGGGATGGTTTTTCAGCAGTATAACCTCTTTCCCCATCTGACGGTGCTGGATAACATTATTCTGGCCCCCATTCAGGTGAAGGGTATTGCCAGACCACAGGCCATTGAGCAGGCCCATGCGCTCCTGGAACGGGTGGGAATTCCTGAAAAAGCCACGGTATACCCGGATCAACTCTCCGGGGGGCAGCAACAACGAGTTGCTATTGCCCGGTGTCTGGCCATGGCACCAGAGATTATGCTTCTTGATGAGCCAACCAGCGCGCTGGATCCCTTAATGACCCGTGAAGTCTTTTCAGTGATTGAGGATGTGGCCTCTCAAGAGGGAATGACCTTGTTGATTGTGACCCATGACATGCGCTTTGCCCGGCGGGTAGCCACCCGAATTGCCTTTATGGCGGAAGGACAGGTACAGGAAGAGGGGCCACCCGAGCAACTTTTGGAACATCCCCAACAGGAGCGGACCCGGTTGTTTCTGGACACCCTGCTTTAAAGGGTAAAAAGAAGGGGCAAAAAGAACCCCCCAGGCGGCATGCTCTGGGGGATTCCGTGTTTTCTTTGCGTAACGCGTACGATTAAATACCGCAGGAAGCCGGGGTTTTAGCCGGTTCCGGGTTCTCGTAGACCCATTCTTCCGTGGAACGAGTCCAGCCGGGAAGTAGTTCGTTTTCTTTGAAGAAGATTTTCAGTTCCCGTTCGGCGCTGGCCACGCTGTCAGAGCCATGAATGACATTACGTCCCATATCTACGGCAAAATCACCTCGAATGGTACCGGGGGCGGAATCTTTCGGGTTGGTGGCGCCCATCATCTTGCGGGCGGTTTCTACCACGTTGTTGCCTTCCCAGGCCATGGCCACAATGGGGCCGCTGGTGATAAACTCGACCAGCCCTTTAAAGAAGGGCTTTTCGCGGTGTTCGCCGTAATGTTCTTCGGCCATCTCACGGGTCACTTGCATCAGCTTCATGCCCACCAGCTTAAACCCTTTGCGCTCAAAACGGGTGATCACATCACCAATAAGGCCGCGTTGAACCGCATCCGGTTTCAGGGCAATAAATGTTCTTTCCATGATCTTGCAATCTCCTTGATGTCACATTGATTGGGACGTGGATTCAAGGGTACTGCAAACATGAACTGGCTACAAAAAACCTAGTGGACCATGTGAGAGGGCGAGGGCTGATCAATGGCTTTTATTACGGCTTCTTCAGCTGGGATTCGAAACGGGTTGGGCTCTTTGGATTCCCCCGTGTCACTTTTTTCATTTTTTTCATGTTGCGCCAATACTTGTTGAGCCCGGACAGCGGCAGCCCGGAAGGCCTCAAACACTTCCTCGTCCTGGATTTCATAATGTTCTACGTTTTCCAGGCGCTTGATGCCTTCAATGGCTTCCTTGGCTGTCTCTTCTACTTGGGTGTTTTCAGAGAACCGCTCATGTAATTTGATCAACCGTTCGCTCAAGCTCTCTTCCAGCATTTTAAACAAAGGGTTGCTGTGCTTGATTGGTAGGCCAAACGGGCGACTTTGCGTCTGGACTCCCGGATCTTCTTTCATCACGGTGTCCAGCGCTTGGACCAATTCTGGGGTAGTCATATCCTCTGCAAGCTTCTGGAGTGCCTCATGCTTTTTAAGCATGGCCGCATCTTTTTCCAAACCGGCTTTTTGTGTGTCCGATATTTTTCCAAATCGGGGCTGGGCAGCCATTTGACCCGTACGTATCGCTCCAACAGACATCAGGATAATCCCTCCATAATGAAACCTGCTGGAGAAAAACCGCTCATTCCAAATAGATGCTAGTTTGTATGGAAATCTTAAGAAGCAGAAACTTTTTCTGGGAGTTTCAGGAGGATTTCAGCCACTCGGGTACCCATTTCACTGGTTCCCACTTGCGTGCAGCCTTCCGCCATAATGTCATAGGTCCGGTAGCCAGCATTGAGGGTTTCTTCCACGGCTTTTTCCACCATCCGGGCCTCATCAGAGTATCCGAAGCTGTACTCCAGCATCATGGCCAACGACATGATTTGCGCAATCGGGTTGACCTTATCCAGTCCGGCGTACTTGGGAGCTGAGCCGTGAGAGGGCTCATACATGGCTTTATTACGCCCATTTTCGTCTTTGGCCCCCAGGCTAGCGCTGGGTAACATGCCGAGCGAGCCGGTCAACATCGACGCTTCATCAGAAAGAATATCCCCAAAGGTGTTTTCGGTGAGCAGAACATCAAATTGCTTGGGGTTTCGAATCAGCTGCATGGCCGCGTTATCTACGTACATATGAGACAGTTCCACATCCGGGTAGTCTTTGGCGAGATTGCTGACAATTTCCCGCCAGGCTTGAGAAGTGGCTAACACATTGGCTTTATCTACCGAACACAGTCTTTTTTGACGCTTACGGGCAATTTCAAAGCCTAACTGGGCAATCCGTTCGATTTCCGCATGGGTATAGAGCATGGTGTCATACGCTTTATCTGCTTCCCTGGCTTTGGGCGTACCGAAGTACAATCCGCCGGTCAGTTCTCGGACTACCATCATGTCAATACCATCCACAACTTCGGGCTTAATCGTCGAGGTATGAAGCAGCGGCCGGTACGCTTTCACCGGGCGCAGATTGGCATAGAGGCCCAGGGCTTTTCGAATCTGAAGCAAGCCTTGTTCCGGGCGGATTTTGGGATCGAGCTCATCATACTTATAATCGCCCACGGCGCCCAGAAATACGGCATCCGCCTGTTGAGAGAGTTTGAGTGTTTTGTCCGGCAACGGCACCCCGTCACTGTCAATGCCTGCCCCGCCAATGGGTGCGTATTCCAGCTCAAACGAGTGACCGCATTTTTGCTCTACGGATTTCAACACCTTGATGGCTTGTTCCACAATCTCCGGGCCAATTCCATCTCCCGGAAGGACAGCAATTTTATGCACGGTCATTCAAATCTATCTCCATCGCTTAACTGCAGGGGCTTTCAATCATCAGAATCGACCTTTCTATAAAACCATAAATCCCCCCACAGGCAAAAGGAGCTTGATCATACAACGCCTGGGCCTGTTGATTTTTATGGGGGAGTTGCGTTTGAGCATTGATTCTTGAATCGGTCGGGGGTAGAGTGTAAAACGATTTCAAATGGTGACACAGTTGGAGAGCAAACATGAGCATGAGCGATGGGATAGCCTTACGTCAGAAGTACCGCGGTTTAGTTGGTGTTAAACCTAAGGTGCCGATTCGGGATACAGCTACCCTGAGCCTGGTTTACACCCCAGGGGTTGCGCGCCCATGTCTGGAGATTGCCGAAAACTTCCTTCGCTCTTTTGATTACACCATGCGTGGGAATACCGTAGCGATTGTGACCGATGGTTCCAGTGTGTATGGCTTGGGGAACGTGGGCGCCAATGCCTCTATTCCCATGCTCGAAGCTAAAAGTGTGTTTCATAAGAATTTTGCTGGGATTGATGCCTTCCCCATCGCCATCAACACCCAGGATATTGACGAGTTTGTTGAAACCGTCCGCTATCTCTCTCCGACTTTTGGGGGGATTCACCTGGAAGATATCTCTTCTCCCCGCTGCTTTGCCATTGAGGAACGTTTGAAAAGAGCGGTGTCCTTGCCTATTTTTCACACCGATCAGCAGGGCTCCGCTATTGCGGTGCTGGCTGCCCTGACCAATGCCCTAAAAATTGTGGATAAGAAGCTGGAAAATATTTACGTGGTGATTAACGGTGCGGGGGCTGCCGGGATTGCCACGGCAAAAATGCTCAAGCAGGTGGGTGTGGGGAATGTCAAGGTCTTGGATCGAAAAGGTGCCTTGTATTACCGACGTCTGGAAGGGCTCAACTGGGTTAAATCCGAAGTGGCTCGCCTCACCAACCCGGAAGATAAAAAGGGCGACCTCGCGGAGATGATCAAAGGCGCTGATGTCTTTGTCGGCTTCTCTGCCCCCAATGTTCTGACCTCGGAGATGATTCAAAGCATGGCTAAAGACCCCATTATTTTCGCTTTGGCCTTGCCAGCCCCGGAAATTGACTACTATACGGCCAAAAAGGCAGGTGCGAAAGTTGTTTCAACAAGCCTGAGCAATGCGCCTAATCAGTTAAACTCTTCCTTGGTCTATCCTGGCGTCTTCCGAGGGGCGCTGGATGTTCGGGCCACGGATATTAATCATGAAATGTTCTGTGCAGCGGCCTATGCCATGGCGGATTTGGTGGATGAGAACGCTCTTTCTCACGAGGTGATTCTACCTGGTGCACTGGATTACCGGGTGTCAGCAAAAATGGCTCGGGCTGTGGCCGAATCCGCCTTGCAAACCGGTCTGGCCCAGGTGCAGGTAGATCCAGTGTGTATTGAAGAAAAAGTAATGAATTTTGTTTATGAGGGATCCAATGCATGGGTGGATCCGGCGACACCATCTACGTATCAGAAACCCATGGATGAAGAGGCGCTGGAGTTACATGAACGTTATCATGGGGTGATTGAAACCGTTTCCCACGTACCGATTCGGGATCACTATATTTATAACCTGGTTTACTCTCAGCCGGAAGCCTCCCATCCCTGCGAGCTGATCCGGGATAACCCGGAAAAGGTCTATGACATTACCCTCAAAAATAACGTAGTGGCAATCGTCACGGACGGTAGCGCGGTCTTGGGTTTAGGGAATATTGGCCCGGCAGCTGGTTTACCCGTAATGGAAGGGAAAGCGGTTCTCTTTAAGACCTTTGGTGGGGTAGAAGCCTTCCCCATTTGCTTGCGGACTCAGGAAGTTGATGAGTTGGTAGAAACCATCATGCGGATTGCCCCGGTCTTTGGCGGCATTAATTTGGAAGACATCGCTGCGCCCCGATGCTTTGAGGTAGAAAAGCGTTTAGTCGAAGCCTTGGACATCCCGGTGTTTCATGACGATCAGCATGGAACTGCTGTGGTGGTGCTGGCGGGCTTATTAAACGCCGCAAAGCTGGCTGAGAAACCCATGTCGGATCTGAAAATCGTGGTTAACGGGGCTGGTGCAGCCGCTCTTAGTGTTTCCCGCCTGTTACTGCGTTCCGGGGTACAGGATATTGTCATCTGTGACTCCAATGGGGTGATTTATAAGGGTCGCAAGAAAGGAATGAATCCCTTTAAGGAGGATATTGCCGAAATTACCAACCTGTCTAATCAACGGGGCTCCTTGGAAGAGGTGTTAAAAGGTGCGGATATGTTCCTGGGCCTCTCGGTCCCTAACGTCCTAACCCCGGAGATGGTGAAAACCATGGCCACTGAACCGATTATTTTTGCCCTTTCAAACCCCACCCCGGAAATCATGCCGGATCTGGCCTATGAGGCGGGGGCCAAGGTGGTGGCCACTGGGCGCAGTGATTTTCCCAACCAGGTGAATAACTCCCTGGCATTTCCGGGCATTTTCCGTGGGGCACTGGATGTGCAGGCCAAAGTCATTAACGATGAGATGAAAGTGGCTGCCGCCCATGCCATCGCCGATCTCATCACCCCGGAACAACTGGAAGAGGGGATGATTATTCCCACCGCGCTGGATTTTCGGGTACCGCCCGCAGTGGCCAGTGCGGTCGCTACAGCGGCCATGGAAACCAAGGTGGCCCGTCGCACCATGGATGCCGAGGCGGTTCAGACCCAGTTAAAAAACTACCTGTATGAAGGCACCCTGGCGACAACGTTATAAGCCAGGATTTGGGATGAGCCAAAGCCTAGTGGCCACCCTCATAGGCAGTGGAGGACTGCATGGGGGTATTGATGGGATGGGCGTTTTCATGTTGCTGTTGCAACACCATAAACACCAGCAAAGCCGGTAAGCCCAGCAAGATGAGCCAGGTTAAAAACTGCAGATTGGTGCCGGGGCGGACCAGCGATTCCTTTTGTTCTGTTTGTTCTGTGCAGGCCGCTTCATGGGAACTCATGGGCAATCTCTCCTTCTCCACGGAATCATAATAGCTAATAAAATTATCCCATAACTTAAAAAAATTGTTCTTTCAATGCCTTTAGAGCCGCTGAAGTGCGATCTTCCACTTCCAGTTTTTGAAAAACGTTTTTCAGATGGGTTTTAACCGTATTCATGCTGATGCAAAGCCGCTCAGATATCTCGGTATTGTTGAGTCCTTCGGTGATGAGCTGTAACACTTCCAGTTCCCGCTCCGTCAGACGTTCCTTGAGGGATGATTCTGAGTGGGTGGGCTGGGGCTCTTGGGGTTGATGTTCATGGAGCCGGCTCATGACAATCCGGGCGATTTTTGGATCAATCCAGCAGGCCCCATGAGCGGTGGAGACAATGATATGGACCAGCATCTCCGGTGGGGTTTCCTTTAGGCAGTATGAGGTGGCCCCGGATTGAAACGCGTCCAGAACATCTTTTTCAGCGTCATGGGAGGTGAGCATAATGACTTTCAGCTCTGGAAAGCGTTTTCGGATGTTCTGAGTGGCTTGTATTCCATCCATTTGTGGCATGCCAATGTCCATGAGGATGACGTCGGCTGGGGTGTTGGAGACGAGATCCAGGATCTGAAGTCCGTTTTCAGCTTCGCCCACCAGCTCCAGTTCCTCGCTGGCGTGTTGCAAGGTGGTTTTTAGACTCACCCTGGTCAACCGGGAGTCATCAGCGATCAGCACGCGGATTTTTTGTTTATTCTGTGGGGTGGGTGCGTCGGTCAACGTGCTTCCTCCGATCTCGAGCGGTATCTTCGGTTCTAGGTAGAGTGAAATTGACGGCGGATCCTTTGCCTTCGGTGGTTTCTACCCACAAGCTGCCATGTTGCGCCTGAATCACCTGGTAGCAGTTATACAGACCCAGGCCAATACTCATGGGGTTTCGACCCCGGGAGATGGCAAATTGTTGAAACAGGTTGGGCAGATCTTCTATGGAAAAACCAATGCCGGAATCCTGAATACTCACCAGAATGCGATCTTTGAGTTTGAGGGGGTGCTTGAGGGTGGTTTGTTCAAAGCTGGAGACTTTATACACCTGATTCATGCCCCATGTGTCCTCGGTTTCCAGCAGGCATTGGATGCGACCGTGTTTGGGGGTATTGGTAATAGCGTTGCTGATTAAATTTTGAAGGGCTCGTTTGATTTCTAGCCGATCCACAAAGGCCGTGGTACTTTCTGGCGTCTCCGGGGCCTTGATGCTGAGGTTCAAGGATTTTTCCCGAACCAGCGGCATCAGTTCATTCACCACTTCTTGCAGAACGTCATGCAGGGAGACGGTTTCAAACTTTAAGGCGATGGTGCCGGATTCATACCGGTAGACCTGCAGGATGCCATTGACCAGCGACAGGCAAGATTGATTGGAAGAACGCAGGATGTCTACCACCTCGGCCTGGTCTTCTGTTAAAGGACCGTAGCTCCCTTGGGCAAAGTAGGCGAGTGTCTGCTTTTCGGCCAGCAGCGGAACTTTGAGATCATGGGTCAGGGTGGCGACAAACTCATCCTTCATCTGGTGCTCTTGTTGGAGTCGGCGCAGCATTCGGTTGAAGGCCATGGTGAGTTGGTTAATTTCATAGACCCCCTGGACGGTGATTTCCCCTTTGTTGTCATGGTTGATTTGATTGACCTGTTGAATCAGCTTGAGGAGGGGGAGCGTAATGGGGCGGCCCGCAATCATGGCAATGACCATGGAAAACAACAGCCCTCCCACGGCAATCAGGTAAATCCCCACATAATAGTTTTGCATCAGTTGCTGGCGAAGACTCAGGGGTTGAAGGCTGATAATCCGGGCCAGCTTTTGTTGATCCGGCCCATAGAGAAAGCTTTGGCTGGCTTGATAACTGGTACCATCCAATGATACCGTTTGAAGGGACTGTGTGGGGTGGATGGCTGCCAGGAGCGCCTCGCGGGGAAGCGGGTACCGGGTATTGCTGGCGTGGGCAATCCACTGGGACTCCTTAGGGTATGTGGTATCTTTGAGCAGCCACAGACTGGTATCCAGGTTTGGGTGTTCCATAAAAATACTATGGAGCAGGTTCTGGTTCAGGGGCTGACCAAGCAATGCAATCACCGGCTGATTCTGAAGGGTGGTGGGGTTCACAGAAAACTGGTACAGCGTCTCTTCCCAATAGGCAAACACCTGATGTTGTTCCGATGAAATACTGTTTAGCCAGGCCAAATCGGGGTTGGACTTAGCCAGTTTGCTGATTGACTGGGGAGAATGCTGGGGGAGCTGGACTTGTTGTTGCTGGGGGAACAGAATCAGGCATTGTCCTTGGTAAGTCTGGCACAATTCAAACAGGTGGGCAGGACTGTTTGCCGTGGCGCTGATAAGCTGGTTGACTTTTTTCAGTTGGTCGCCTTGCTGGGAAATTTTGGCTATGAGAAGGTTATTACCGCTCTGGACTTTCTGCTGCGCCTCCTGATCAAGATAGGTGCCCAGCAAGGAAACGGTAAACAAGATCACCGCCATCAAGGGAATGGTCATGATGAACAGAAACAGCATAAAGAACCGGGTGGTAATGGTATCCAGCACCACACGGGATAAATTCTGTTGAACCTGTTGTACTTTCTCCCAAAGGAGAGCAGGCCATGTCTGAATGGGGCTCAAATGGCTTGTGCCTCTCAACTGCTTGCTGCTTTTATTGTAAAGAGGAAACCAGGGATCCGGCTATCCAGTGCTTGGTTGATTTTCATAGGACCTGTGTTTTTGCGTGGCTTCAGGTACAATACTTCAGAGCATGGGTTCTGCGTGAACGGTGCAACCGAGGTGATATCATGAAGCAGCCGGAAGTGAAAAAAGCGGAAGATTTTCCGATTCAGCGAGACACACGGTATCAACAAACCTTGTTTCGGGATACCTGGCGTCAACGGGCTCGGCGAATGGCCCACCAGGCAGGCGTGCTGTATGAGTGTCTGATGCAGGTCCCTCAATGGCAGCGGGTTCGATATACCAACAAGAAGCTGTCAACGTGTATTATGACCATGAATTCGGCCCACCGGATTCGCCCTTTGCTTGAATATGTCCGCCTTTTTTCCGATGAAATCGTGGTGGGGGTGGACAGCAAAACCACCGATGATACGCTGGCGGTTTGTGAGGGCTTGGCTGATGAGCTGTTTGTAATTCAAAGCGACGCGCTCACCTGTAACGCGGGCCTGGAAGCTTTGGTAGAGCGTTGTCATGGCGATTGGGTCCTGCGACTTGATGATGATGAGTTCCCCGAACCTCACTTTGCGACTTGGAAAGCCGGGATTCTGGAATCGGAAAAGTATACCCATTACAAAATTCCCCGTTTGCACCTCTCCAGCATTGAGCCTCTGATGTGGGTGAATGATGGTTACCTCTACCCGGATTACCAGATGCGTTTATTTCGCAATGATAAAACCCTGCTGACGTTTCCAGGCGCTGTCGGGCATTTGGGCATCCAGTGCGCCGGGCCTAAAGGACGAATTAACGGGGTGAATCTGGTGCATCTCAACCTGGCTATTAATCCGCGCTTTAAGCGGGAAGAAAAACTGGCGACATACATCCGCCGACTGGAAGGTGGGTGGGTACATCCTGTCAATGAACATGCCTTGCTGTTTGAGGATTTTGGGTACTGTATCCAGCCGTATAAGTACCCGGACCCCATTTTCTGCGATCGGCTCACGCAGACCACCCGTCATCAGAGACAGGTGTATGAAGCGGCCCTGGCACAGCCTGTGTAGACGTTTTCTTTACTGGGTGACTTCTTTGAAAAACTCGGCGCTGCTTCGGCTCATTCGGAGAACACTCCAGATGCGGCTAAGTTTAAGCAAGGCGTCCTGGTATTCTTGGGACTCATGTCCATAGATACGAGCAGCCCGGGTGACTTGCTCCTCTGCCCAAAGCACGTCATTGCGGATATCTTTGACTTGAAGTCTCGGCATGGGGGATCTCCTGATGATACTCTCTCTCTGCTTAAATAAACAATTTCTGCATTTAGAGATTGATCAAAACATCCGGGATTTTAAGGAAATGATACAAAAAATATATTTATTATATTGAATGGGCCAGGGAGGCTTTTTGGATCATGCCGTGGGGGATGGTGTGGGTCCAAAAGACTTCGTATTGATCCGGGGGAAAGTGTTCCAGAATCCTGCGACGGTTTTTGGGAGAGGACTCCAGAAAGCCCACCATGGCCGATCCGCTGCCACTAAGCAGTGGGCGTTGGATGCCCGCAGCGCGCATTTCAGTAGCCATGTACTCTAGCAGGGGGTAACGGTAAAAAAGCACTTTTTCAAAGTCATTCAGAAGGTAGGGTTCAATATCTGGGTAAGTGACCGCTTTTTTCAACGAAATCAGCAGGTGTTCCGGCGAGACTGACTGGTATTGTCCTCGGGTCGCGTAGGCCCGGTAGGCATCTGCTGTTGAAATGACGAGATCCCGCGGCTTGATCACCACCACGGGGTACGCCACCGGATGATCCAGATACAGGGGTTGGATGACTTCCCCGCGACCCGTAGCCAGAGCGGTACCGCCGGTGATAAAAAACGGCACGTCGGATCCTAAGCGGGCGGCAATTTGCCGGAGTTGGGTGGTACTCAAATGGGCGTAGGATAAATGGTTCAAAATCTGTAACATGGCCGCCGCATCGGAGCTGCCCCCACCTAAACCGGCTTGGGAGGGGATGGTTTTAGTGAGGTGAACATGAAGCCCCAAGGGTGGCAGGCGGGTGGCCTGCCAAAAGGCATCATAGGCCTGGACCACCAGGTTCTGTTCGTTGGTCAGTTCAGGGATGTTGCAGGTAAACTCCAGGCCAGCGCTTTTCAAACGGGGGGTGACTTGTAGGGTATCCCACAGGGCAATGGCCTGCATGAGGAGACAGACCTCATGGAAGCCATCCGGTCGGCGTTCCCGGATGTTTAAAAATAGATTAATCTTGGCGGGTGTTTGAACGGTAAGCATGCGCGAGCTTTCCAAAGTCTTCAATCGACAGGGCCTCAGCCCGTTGTTGCGGGTCAATGCCTGCGGTTTTCCACATGGTATCCAAAACATCCGGCGGGGCATACTGTGCATGACGCAAGGCGTTGTTCAGGGTTTTGCGTTTTTGAGAGAAGGCCCCCTTGACCAGGCGGGCGAATTCCGGTATTAGCGCGGGTTCAATTAGAGGTTGTTGCCGAGGGATGAGGGTAATAACTGAAGAATCAACCTTGGGGGGCGGGTAAAAGGCTTGAGGCGGTACAATAAATTCCAGCCTGGTCTCAAACCACACTTGCAAAGCAATGGAGAGTTGGTTATACGCTTTTTGTCCGGGGGATGCCGTGACCCGTTGCCCCACCTCTTTTTGCACCATTAGTGTGACCTGGCTCATCCGTTGGCGCAAGGGCCAGTGCAGATCGCTGAGTTCCCCGCCCAGATGAAACAGGATGGGGGTGGTGATGTTGTAAGGCAGGTTGCCCACCACCTTAAAGCGGGGCTCGGCCAGCTCGTCCAGACGGGTTTTCAGGATATCTTGCTCAATGAGAGTTAAATTGGACGTCGCTGAAAATTTTTGACGCAGGTAGCGACACATCTTGCGCTCCAGCTCCACGGCAATCACCTGCTTGGCCTGGGGAAAAAGCTTTTGTGTCAGAAAACCCGCCCCCGCCCCAATTTCCACAACCGTGTCAATGGGCTCAAGGTGTAGGGCTTGGACAATCCGGTTCAGGACTTGCTCATCGACCAGAAAATTCTGGCTAAAGCGCTTTTTTAGCCGGAGGTTCCGGGCTTCTTCTCGTAATGTCTGATTCATACCCTGGTTGACAGCTTATGCCGGATTTAACGCATCAAAGGCCAGGCAGGCGGCGCCCATAATCCCGGCATTATTCCCCAGACTGGCCGGGACCAGCCGGATTTCAGCAGGCATGCTCTGCACCTTGGTGATGCGGGTTAGGTAGTCGAAGTTCACAAACTGAGCCATGCCACCGCCCACCACAATGATATCGGGATCCAGCAGGTTGATGATGTTGCGAATCCCCAAGGAAATATGAAAATGCCACTGATCCATCATTTCCTTGGCCAGCAATGAACCCTCTTGCCAGGCGTCAATCACCTCATGGGTGGTTAATTCTTCCAGAGTAATCCCTCCTTTGAGGAAGGGTTCCCGGTCACTGGCGGATACGTTGTTCAGCATTTGCAGCGCGGTTTCTCGCAGGCCAGTTCCCGAAGCGTAAATTTCCCAGCAATCCCAGCGACCGCAGGTACATTGACGTTCCTGGTAATGGCCAATGGCCATATGACCCCCCTCCCCGGCGGAAAAATGGCTGCCCTGGATCATTTTTCCGTTGATAATCAGGCCGGTTCCCACGCCGGTTCCCAGGGTGACGGCCACCACGTTCTGGTAGCCCTTCCCGGCGCCAACCCGGTACTCACCGTATGCGGCAGCATTGGCATCATTTTCCACATGAACCGGCAAATTGACCCGTTCTTCCAGAATGCGTTTGAGTTCCAGTGGCCCCTGAACAGCGGGCAGATTTCCGGTGGAGCCTATAATCTTGCCTTGAACCGTATCCACCACGCCTGCGGTGGAAATCCCGACGGTGGCAACCGGTTGTTGGGCCTGCAGGGTCTTAATGTGCTTTTCCAAAGTGTCCAGAAAGGCCGGCAGCTCATCTGGGGTGGAGGCTTCCTGGAAGTGACTCATCAGTTTTTCCGTATCGGTTTCTTGGGGTTTGACTAGGGCAGCGCTGATTTTGGTGCCGCCGATATCAACACCCACCGTGGTTTGCAGTTGAACTCGGGTCGCCGTGGTGTTCATGGATTTAAGATCTCCTGTTACTGCCTGGATGACTTGCCTGTAAAAAGGGTAGCAACCGTTTGACGGTTTCATCGGCCGTTCGGCTGGCAATCTGCTGAAGTAACGTGCCCCCGACCTCTTCGGTTATATTATAGTTGGGGGTTGACTGCAAGGGATATTGGGTGACCGCCCGGTGGACCAGCGTGGCCAACATGGGTCCAAAAGTGGCAGGCTCCTTAATTTCCCGGTACAACCCGGCCAGATAGATTTGGACTAAGGGATCGGGGTGGGTGTTCCAACGGCTGACGGCGGCATATAAGCTGGATGCGTTTTGAACCTGGGTTTTGGCCAGGCGGGTGGCAGTGTGCAGACCTTCCAGCAGCGCTGGGATGGACTGGACCGTGGAAAGAAAATTGTACAGTACCGGTACCGCATGTTCCCGGTAACGGCTGATTTCCTGAACCAAGGGCTCGTTAAACTGTATAATTCCACTAATGGGTAGTCGGGTCTGGGTACCAAGATGCGTCACCAGCACCGGCAGTGGCATCCCCGTATAGGGCGAAGCCGGTGGATAGGGCGGTCTGCTGGTGGCAGAAATAGGTTGAACCGGATACATCATGTCCATGGTTTTACCCCAGACCGGCTGGAGTTTCCAGTCCTGTGTCACGAATCCTCACATGCTTCCTAAAAAATGCGCTGCTGAAGTTCCTGGATCTGTTGCAACGTCTCTGCTGAAAGTGGGGGGAGGTGTGGGGTCTGGAAGTTTTCCCGGACCTCATCCGGTGTTTTACAATCGGGAACCACCGCTGACACGCCCGGCTGGGCCAGGGCATACTGTAACGTCAGATTGGACAGGCCAGGGTACCCAGGGGGGAGAATGCTTTTAAATTGATCGGCTGCCAGGACCCGTTTGGCAATAAGGGGCTTGGGCCATACGGCTCTGACATCCCCCTTTTCAAACGTGGTATCAGCCGTATACCGGCCGCTTAAAAACCCTCGGGCCAAAGGCTCTCTAATAATAAGGCCGGTTTGAGTTTCTAGGCACGTCTGGAACAACGCGACCGCCGCCCTGGGATCAAACAGGTTAAACACTGCCTCCACCACCTGGACTTGGCCAACGGCAATGGCCTGAATGCCTTCCTGGGGGTCATGAATGGTGATGCCGTAATGGCGGATTTTGCCTTCCTGCCGCAGGGCGCTCATCACCTCAAACATTCTGCCCAGCTGAATCAGCTCCAGGGTGGGGTGATCCAGATAGCAAATATCCAGGGCTTCGACTTGTAAGCGTTTGAGGCTGGCTTCCACAGCGCTTCTCAGATACCGCTCGGAAAAATTGATTCGAAGGGCAGGGCCTGAAAAATCCTGGCCGACTTTGGTGGCAACGATGAGTCGATCACGTTCCCAGCCTTTCAAAGCTTTTCCTATCAGGGTTTCGCTATGGCCATGGCCATAAAAATCGGCGGTACTGAATAATGTACAACCAAGGTCATATGCGGTATTCAAGGCGGCTAGCGATGTTATATCATCGGCGTTGCCAAAGCTGTTGCCGTAGGCATTTCCACCAATGGCCCAGCCTCCGAATCCGACTTGGGAAACCTGAAGTTCCGTTTGACCGAGTGTACGATACTCCATGCGTATTCCCTAACCAACCATACAAAGAGTATGGTATCGAAAATCCGGGAGAAACAGTATCGGTTTGATCAAAGATGGGGCTAAAAAATCTCAATTAAGAACCCTGATCCACCTGAGCGGGCTTTTTCTGAGACAAGGTGGTGGGTTGCTTGAGGTGATGACGCAGCTGCTGGCTCATGACCGCCATTTCGCCCCGTGTGGTATGTTTTTGAAGTGCCAGGGCTTGATTCCCATCAGGCCGACCGTGGAGGTTGGCTAAAACAGCGGCGGCCACGGCGGGCTTGGCCCACTTGGGAATGGATGCCTGATCTTCAAACGTACTGAGAACACGGTTGGCAGTGACTTCATTGGGTAGCGGCAGTTGAGCAGCGTTGACCAAGACCACCAGTGTTTCCAGGCGGCTTATTTTTTGGGTCGGCAGGAAGAGTTGGCCGGGGTAGCCTTGAATCAATCCCCGCCGCTTGACCGATTCAATGGCGGAGTAGGCCCAGCTATTTGGAGGCACGTCATGAAAGCTCGGCTTTTTTGGGGTGGGTAGGGGTTTAAGATCCAGAACCCGAACCAGCAAGGCGGCAAACTGTTCCCGCGTAATGGCGGATTCTGGTCGGAATGTCCCATCGGGATAGCCATCCATCACATTCAGACTATGCATGGAGCGAATGGCGGGAGCGGCCCAGTGGTTGGCAATATCCTTAAACTCCTTGGCCATGGCTGAAGGGGTAAAAATGGCCAGGATGAGCAGGGCGAGAAAAACGACAAAAGCACGGGGGGACATGAACAAAATACCTCCTTACCGGATCACGTGTACCATAAGGGCGGGTATGATTCAAACGCCTGAGATGGCATGGTGTCCATTCAGACGATCTCAACATGAAATGTTCCTCATCTTTAAGGCTGGAACCTGCGAGGAAATTCGGCCCTCTGGGACTGGATATGCGCAAAGGCACATACAAAACTGGGGATCTTCTGATACCATAATAGGGCATGTGAGAAGCAACCCGGAATGTGACCCTTGCCCAAGTCCAGGTTAAAAATTTTGATTGCCGCCATTCTCCTTGTGTTGGCTGCCGTGGGATTGGTGGCGGTTTTTCAGACACCCGGATTAAAGCCTGTGGTGATCTCCATTTATGAACCGCCCATCATTAAGCCCGATGTCAAAGAGTTTGATGTGGGCGTGGTGAAAACCGACGATAAGGTCTACCATACGTTTTTACTCTATAACGTGGGGGGGAAACCGCTGAAGATCCACAAGGTGGATACCAGTTGTGGATGTACCGTGGTGAACGTTACCAAAGATATTGTTATGCCTGGTGAGTTCGCCAAATTAAAGGTGACCCTGGACACCAGCATTAAATTAGGCAAAACAAAAAAGAAAATTACCGTCTTCAGCAACGATCCCCAGACCCCGGAGTTGGTCTTGCACTTAAAGGGCACTGTGATCCATCAGATGAAAGGCCATGAAAAAATCGCGGTCAAAGATCCACTGGTATTGTTTAAAGGTGAATGCGTGACCTGTCATGTGGATCGGGGCCGGGGGAAAGTCGGGAAAGATTTATTTATCGCTGATTGCTCGATGTGTCATGGGATGCAGGGGGAAGGGGTCCCGGATATTGCCCCTTCCTTGCTGGAGGGGGATTATCATGACCCGAAATTTATGGATCTAATGCGGAAATACGTGGCTGAAGGCTCTCCCCATACGCCACAGATGCCGCCATTTTCTGAACACAAGGGCGGTCCACTGAATGATGCGGAAATCGATTCCCTGATGAACTTTCTGCGCTATCAGGCCCAGCTGGCCAAAGAGGGCAAGCTGGATGACATGTTGGCTGAGGAGGAAGAATAGCGCTACAGCTCCTGCTGTGCTGCCAGACCAACCACCAGTGCGGCTTGCGCTCGAACCAGCCAGCTTTCATCCTGGAGGGCCTCCAGCGCATCTGGCAATATACTGGGAAGGGCCTCCGCATAGCGGTGGGCCAATTCCTGATAGGCGAGCATGATGGTCAGGCGCACATAGGGAGCGTTTTTATCCCGGTCGTTTTTGCTGTTGGCATACGCTTTTCTTAATTCCGGGATGGCGGCTTGGGCCAGCTTCCCCAGGGCTTCCGCAACATGTTTTCGCACGTTTCCGTCTTCATGGCCTAAAATCGCGGCCAGATCCGGGATGGCTTCTGTGGCGGCGAGTTCTCCCAGGGCAAAGGCGGCGTTGGCCACCACAGCAGGTTCTTTGTCTCGTAAACGATCAATGAGCAAGGGGATTGCGGCTCTCATGGGATTTTGGGAAATCGCCGTCGTACCGATTCGGGAGGTGGAGTCCAGGGTGACGGTGGTTTTCCCTTCATAGGAAAAATCAAACCCGGCCCGGCGAATGGCGTCCTCCGCCTCTTCCAGCGTGCCAAAAAGACAGGGTTCTTGTCCGTGGGGGTTGGGAATCAGCTTTTTGCCCTTGGGGGTGGTAATGGACATGGCTGGAACCGCAAACCATTCCTGGATTTCCCCGCTATGGGGATCCGGGCGCTGGACTTTCTTGATATGAATGACCGTCATGGAAACGCTTCTCCAGGCGCTTCGCTGGCATCTTGTATGCTCCCTTCCTGAAGGTACTGGAAGGCCAGAGGCAGGGTGTCAATCAGATGATGGGCCCGGAGGCAGTATTCGGTATACACGCTTGCCGCCAGATCCCCGGATAGCCCATGGAGATAGACACCCAAAAGAGCAGCTTGGTTTAGGCTTAGACCTTGAGCACTAAGGCCAGCAATCAGGCCAGTTAAAACATCCCCGCTCCCGGCGGTGGCCATGCCGCTGTTTCCCACAGGGCTGATCCAAAGGGAGCCGTCGGTTCCCGCAAGCACCGTCGAGGCGGATTTCAACACCACCTGGGAATTATATGCCTCTTGTAAGGCGTGGGCGGCTTTGAGCAAATCCGCTTCAAGGGTCGCTTTATCTACCTGCCAGAGTCGGGTCGCCTCTCCCACATGTGGGGTCAGAACGTAGCTTGGCCCCAAAGTGATGGGTTTGCCCTGGGCTTTAAGCAAACTTAGGCAATTGAGCCCATCCGCATCCAGAATCACCGGTTTCTGGCTTTGGGTGAGTTCGCTGAGGAGTTGGCCGAGCAGAGCCACTGTCTCGGGCTGATGACCCAGACCAGGCCCCAGGGCCACCGCATGCCATGCTTTTGCTTGAAGCGTTTCCTTAAGGGAGGTAAATGCGTCAGGTCCTAAGGTGCCTTGCGGGGTTTCAGGCAGGGGAATACGGATGATTTCGGGAATGAACTGACTCTGCTGAAAGACGCTTTCCGGGGCAGCGAGCGCTACCAGCCCCGCTCCGCTGGCCAAGGCCGCTTCAGATACGAGCATGGCAGCTCCCGGCATACTGCGGCTCCCGGCAATGATTAATGTGGCCCCAACACTGTACTTATGTCCACCTGGGTCACGATCCGGCAGCCAAGTACTGGCTAAATCTTCGGTAATCAACTGAATAGGGGACGGATCATCGGTAATGAGAGCAGAAGGAAGGCCGATATCCACTACCACCACGTCACCCGCGTGGTGTTTGCCGCTACCAAGAAACAAACCCGGCTTGCCGGTGGCAAATGTGACGGTTACACCCGCCTGGACAGCAATTCCTAAAACCTGGCCGGTTCGTCCATCAACACCAGAAGGAAGATCCACGGCAATTACCATGGCGGGAGCCTGATTGATGGTCTCGATTAATTCTGCCGCCAACCCCTGGATAGGGCGGCTTAACCCACTACCAAAGAGGGCATCGACGATATAATCCGCTTTTTTAAGGGCCTCTTTGGCTTGTGCCGGGTTTTCCGGGGCGCAAATGACCTCGATTGGATAATGGGCCAGCAGGGTAAAATTTATTTGCGCGTCGCCAGAGAGTGCCTCTGAGGGCGTGCTATGTATCAGCGTGACCCTGGCGATACCTTGTTGCGCCAGGTACCGGGCGCAGACCGAACCGTCACCGCCATTATTCCCCGGACCGGAAACAATCACAACGTGTGGCGCGTCATAGGGATCGATGCAGTGAGTGACCTGATCGGCGACATGGCGTCCGGCTTGTTCCATGAGGATCAAACCGGGGATTCCCAGACGCTCGATAGCGATCTGATCCACATGGGCTAGGTTGGGTATGAGCTTCATAAGGCGAAACCACGTTATGATGATAAGAAACAATATTCACCATTATCATAAGCCTCTTTTTCGAAAACCGGATCCCCTATCTTTCCGACACCAATGGGCGGGACCGGATCGGATGGCTCAGGTCAATTTTGCATTTTTGCCGAACAATGATAAAAATAAGGGTAAAAATAGGGGAGGTGGAATCACATGAGTTTTGGGGCAACGTACCGGTTTCGGTTATGGATCAGCCTGATAATGGTCTTGAGTCTGGGCTGCTCGTTTATTTTTAGCCCGATCTGGGCGGATCAACCGGCGGAACGGGTGGTGAACGCCGATTTGATTCGGGTGGGGATCAGCGATGACGCCATGACCGAACAAGAGTACCCCTTAAGCCGGATTTCCAGCTCAGGCAGTTTTCAGGTGATAGACTCGGCGACAGGTCAAACGGTATTAAACGGCTCTGCCGGTCAGGTGGTGACTGTCACCGTGGATAATCGCGGATTTTGGGTACAGCATCAAGGGCGCAATATTGCGGGCACCCCCCTGAAAGGGCCGCTGCGTTTTACGCCCAAAACCGGCCAGTTGAAAGTCCTGAATATTACTCGAAAAGGCAAGGTACCGTCTTATCGGGGTGAGCTGGAAGTGACCCGTGGCTATTCCTCACCCAAGAAACTAAGTGTGGTGAATATTTTGCCACTGCTGGATTATTTAAAGGCCGTGGTTCCCAATGAGTTACCTGCCCATTATGGATTGGAAGCCGTAAAAGCCCAATCCATTGCAGCTAGAAACTACGCGTTACGACCTCGGGAAAAAGCTTGGCCGCAATTTGATATTTGTGATTCTCAGTATTGCCAGGCTTATTACGGTTCTCAAACGGAAACACCAGCCACGGATCGGGCGCTGGAGGAAACAGAAGGTCTGGTGGCGCTTTATGATGGGGAGTTGATTTTGGCCCTGTATAGCTCGGCGCATGGTGGTTTTGGTGAAGATTACGCCAATGTGTTTTCGGACCCGGGAACCAACCAGTTTCCGGCCACGCCGTTGCCATATTTATCAGGGGGGCCGGATGTGCCGATTCCTGGCTTATCCGATCTCAGCAATGAGCTGGCAGCCCGTAAGTTCTGGACCAGCGATCAATTCAATAGCTTTGATGTGAACTCCTCGCTGTATCGTTGGGAACGGACCTGGAAAAATGGTGAGGTGGAGCGTGTATTAAACGAGGGTCTGCTGGAAGTTTCCAAGGACAGTTTTACCAAGCCCTTTGTATCGCCACTGTTCAAGCCAGGGGATCGGATCGGGACCCTAAAGCGGATCCATGTCCTTCAGCGGGGCAAATCCGGCAAGGCCATGACGGTCAAGATTGAGGGAACCCAAGGAAGCTGGACCATCCAGAAGGAGTTTGTTATTCGTAAAGTGTTTAAGCAAAACGGACGGATGCTTCCCAGCGCCAATGTGGTGTTTTCCCATCTGACCGATCAGCAAGGGCGTTTGGTGGCTTTGAGGACCCATGGGGGTGGCTTCGGCCATGGCGTGGGGATGAGTCAGCTGGGCGCCAGCTGGATGAGCAAACACGGCCACAAGTTTCCTGAAATCATCCAGCATTATTACAAGGGCGTTTCCATTGGAACCATCCCCCTTCATGTGGGTGGATCGGATGGGGTCAAACAGCCGATTCAGACCAGCTTTTATGTCAACGAGCATCGACCGGAAGCCCGTTTGATTGTACAAACGGAAGATCCAACGGTGCCTGTCAAGGTCAAGCTGAATGATCGCTGGCTGGAACTAACACCTCGCCAAGACAAATCCTTCTCTGTGTCGGTGGAAAGTTACTTGAAATCCGGCAGTCGCAATACCATGACGTTGTATCCAGGAGAGACAAACCAATCGATTCGGGTCTGGGTGGAGTTGTACCCGGCGAAAGAGGCGCCCATTCAAATGGCATCGCCAGTGAGTCGAAGCGATGAGCCTTCTAACGCTCTGATGGCATTCGTAAGACCGGTCCTAGTCCTCCTGAACCCGTGGGAAGCACTAAAGCCTTGGGTCCATCCCGCCTCTGCCTGGGACTCTCTATGTAATCTGTTTCCGGCTGGTTAAGCGGCGTGCCCAAGACCAGTTCTTTGACCCACAGGCGCCAGACTTTTTTCCTGCCGGTGGGGGTGCGAATCTCGACTTTCAGATTGTCGAGATAAATAATCTCCCCCAGATATTTGATGCCGTTAAAGAGCCTGACCACATCTTGCCGGTTGGTAATTTCCAGGCGATTTACCGAGCCGCTATCACCGACAGAGGCATTGTATACAATGAGGTCGCCAACGATTTCATTAATTTTTGCGTGAATCACATGGCCGTTATACAGGTTAATCCGGTCACACCAGCCTGGGGGTGTCAGAGCAACAATGCCGATGAGGCTGGCAATACACAAGGAAACCAGATATTTAGGGAACATGGACATACCAATAGCTCTCCAGTCGGGGCGGTTACTTCCAGCATATCGTGGTTTTCCGAAGGAACGCATCAACCGGCTGAATGAGTCCTGGTTACTTGCTTCGCTTTTTGGGGGCCGCTTTACCACCTGAGGAAGCGTTGGGTTTTCCGGCTGCCGAGCCGAGCTGGACATTTTCATTGACCAGATACTGGATCAGGGTTTTTTGGGAAATACCGGTGGCTTTTTCATCAGCGGTCATATCCGCACCGGCAATATCCATGTGGGCCATGGGAATGGATTTGGGGGCACCGCTCATGACAAAAGCAGCTGCAGTCTGGCTCCCTCGGAAACGCTGTTGGTTGGTGTTGATAATATCCGCCCCATCCAACTTGCTTTTAATGTTCTCGTAATCCTCTTCAGTGACTTCCAGGGCCTGAATAGGATCGCCCACACTTCTGGCAGCCTGATTAATCCGGTTGATTAGTTCCTCATCTCGGCCCATCAAGGCAATGCTTCGACCTACGGCAATGGAAGCCGCCCCTGTTAGGGTGGCCACGCTGATAATTTCATCGGGCTTCGCCTCGGCGGCTTTGGCCACCGCGTCAATCAGGGTCAGGCGTCCTTCGGCGTCCGTGTGGCGGATTTCCACTTTTTTGCCGCACGCTGTATCCACAATGGAATCAGGGATCATGGCGTCGCTGTCAATTTTGTTGGGGGTGGCCGCCAGATACGCGTGTACCTCGATATGCTCCGGTTGCAGTTCCGACAGGGCCTGCATGGCGCCGAGGACCATGGCCCCACCGGTCATATCGCCTTTCATAGTCAGCATGCCATCGCCGGGCTTGACCTGATAGCCGCCGGTATCAAAAATGACGCTTTTGCCCACCAGGGCAATCTTCTTTTTGGCCGAACCGCTTTTGGGCTTGTAGCTTAACGTAATGAATTTGGGTGGGTCAGACGCCAGTGCCCCTTTGGCCACTGTATAAAAGCAGGGCATGTTTTTTTCGATCCAGCTGAGGTTGGCTTCCACCTTGACGGTCATGCCCGGTTTTTTCCCAATGACCTTGGCCGCTTCCACCAACGTGTTGGTGGTTTTAATATTGGACGGCTTGTTGACCAGATCCTTACCGTAACTTCTGGCATTGGCCAGGACTTCGGCTAGCTGGAGGATAGATTTCTCCTTGGAGGTGGGCTCTTTGGAGAGAAACAGGATGGCCTTTTTCAGATCAGGACTTTTTTCCTTGGCTTCTTCCGAGCGGTAGGTGGCTTGAGCAATCCCGTCGACCACCGATTTGATACCTGAGTCAGTGGCGCAGGCCTTGGGAAGCAGTACGGCCACCTGGTGGGGTTGATCCAAACACAGGATCGACCCCATCGCGGCAGTAATGGCCCTTTCCAGTTTGAGAGGAGACAGTTCTCCTTCTTCCCCCAGGCCGACTAAAATGACCCGTCGGGCGCCGATCCGGTCCCCCGGCGCTTTTCTAAAGACCAGGCACTTGTTTTTACTGCCATCATACTTTTCTTCTTCTACCGTGCTTTGAATCATTCCTTGCAGGGCCTGATTCAGCTTTTGGAGGGCGTCGTTTAAGGCCAGATACTCTTTTTTGCCTTTGGTGACGGTTTTTTTACCGCCCTTGGATGCTGCCGCCTCTTCATGCGGGCTGGGGGTTTTGAAAACGGGCACAATTAACCCATCCATCTCTAACTTGAGCCAGTTATCGGCGGACAGTTCAAATTTGGTATTGGCGGATCCCATGGCGCTCTCCTCTCTCTACCTCAATTTTGCTTTGTTTTATTGTAGCGAAAAGGGAGAATTTTTGTCAGGCCGGATTACCCGGTAGACGTGCTGGTGTGTTGTTGGAGTCGGGTCCGAGCTTTTTCAATGATCGGACCGGGAATCTCCTGGCAACTCCAGTACCTGAAAGACGCTACCCCTTGATAAAGCAGCATATCTAGTCCGTTTTGGGTCAAAATGTTTTGCTGGGCGCATTGGCGCATCAGCGTTGTGGTTGCGGGTCGATAAATTAAATCATACACAAAGCCATTGGGAGGCAATGTCTGGACCAAGTCCGCCGCAAGGGGGCTGTGTTCTGTCTGTGGGGCCATCCCCACCGGGGTGGTATTCACGACCAACTGATACGGGGTGAGGGTACTCAACGTGGCCAGAGGTTTGATCTGGAGTAGGGTGGGAGCCTGGGTGTGCGCTTTGACGGCTTCGAATACCGAGGTAATAGCTTGGGCTTTTTCAGGAGAGCGAATGGCGAGCGTGATTTGGGCCGTCTGGGCTTGGATCAGGGCGGTCAGTACCGCGCGAGCCGATCCGCCCGCTCCTAGAATCAGGACATGGGTTTGGGGAAGCGCTTCTCGCATGCGGGCGGGGAGGCTATGGGAAAAACCGATCACATCGGTATTATGTCCAACCCAACCGTTATCCCCAAAGACAATGGTGTTAACCGCTTGCACCAGTTGCGCCTCAGGACTGAGCTGCTTGAGAAACGGTATAACCGCGACTTTATGAGGGATGGTGATATTCACCCCCCGATAGCCGCCAGTGGCCAAGGTGGTCAGCTGTTGAGCCAGCGTGTCAGGTGGGGTTTCAAACACCTGATAGTTGCCTGCAATGCCCAATTCAGTCATTAGCGTTTGGTGTAACACCGGGGAAAGGGTATGCTCCAACGGATAGCCGATGATCCCCAGTTTGAGTTCAGGGCTCAGCATGCATTAAACGCTGACAGTTTGCCCGGTGACTGCCTTGAATGTTTGGGCCAGATCGGCTTTCAGATCGTCCAGATCCTCAATGCCCACCGAGAGGCGAAGCAGGTTATCGGTAATGCCAATCCTGTCACGAACGGCCTTATCGACAGACAAATGGGTCATGAGTGCCGGGTGTTCAATAAGGGATTCTACCCCGCCCAGGCTTTCCGCCAGGGTAAAGACTTTGACGCTTTTCAGGAACTGTCTGGCTTCTTTTTCCCCACCCTTGATTCGCATGGAGATCATCCCGCCAAAGCCATGTTTCATCTGCTTTTTCGCCAACGCATGCTGTGGATGAGAGGGCAATCCCGGATAAATCACCGACTCCACCCCAGGATGGCTTTCCAGAAACTCAGCCAGGGCCATGGCATTTTTGCAGTGGGCTTCCATTCTGAGACCCAGGGTTTTCACCCCTCGCAGCGTCAGCCAGGAGTTAAAGGGATCAGGTGTGGCCCCCAGCGTATTGCGATGGAAATGAACGGCCTCCCGGAAGGTGTCATCCCGCAAGATCAGCGCCCCGCCTACCACATCGCTGTGACCACCAATGTATTTTGTGGTGCTGTGGAGAATGATATCCACGCCAAACTCAAAGGGCGATTGCAGATAGGGGCTTGCGAACGTGTTGTCCATGCAGGTGGGGATGTTGTGCTGACGGGCAATATTGACAATCCCTTCGATATCCATCAGCTTGAGCAGAGGGTTAGTGGGGGTTTCCATGTAAATCAGCCGGGTGTTGGGCTTGATGCCGTTTTTGACGTTGTCGAGCTGGGTCATGTCGACAAAATCCACGACCACATCATATTTGGTCAGTACTTTGGTGATGTAGCGAAAAGTCCCCCCGTAGACATCATCGCCAATGAGCAGATGATCTCCCGGTTTAAATAGGGCATTGCAGAGGGTAACCAGGGCACCCATACCGCTGGAGAAACAATAGCCGTGCTTGCCACCTTCAAGGGCAGCCAAAACGCCAGCCAGGGTATCCACTGTGGGGTTGCCACAACGGGTATAATCCCACGCCTTAAATACGCCAGCGTCTTCCTGGGCAAAGGTCGAGGTTTGGTAGATGGGGGTAATAACGGCGCCGGTTTCCGGGTCCGGGTGTTGATGGGCGTGAATGGCGCGGGTGTTAAATTTCATGATGGGGGATCTCCCTTGATGGCTGACTTTGTTATCAGCCTATCGCAAGGGACCCTTAGACACAAGAGACACGAGGCCAGCGGGATTTGAACCGATTGACCAAGTAGGCGAACGTTTTGCCTGGGTGCTCAAACACTTTCTTACAGGAGTCCCTGTTCTTCCATCCACTCGTCGTTGTAGACCTTGGTGAGATAGCTTCGTCCACTGTCATGAACGACCATGACAATGGTTTTACCTTTGGTTTCAGGACGTTGCAGTAACTTTCGGACTCCGGCTAAAACAGTGCCCGTTGACCCCCCAGCCAGAATACCTTCTTCCTTTGCCAAGCGTCGGACTTCGCTAAAGGATTCCTTGTCGGTAATCCGCAGCATTTCATCAATGATGTCTCGGTTCAGGACTTTCGGCCAGAAGTCATAGCCGATGCCTTCTACATGATACGGTTTGGGGGTATCGCCGGAAAAGATAGAGCCTGCCGGATCAATCCCCACAATACGGATATTGGGGTTTTTCTCTTTTAAAAACTTGGCCGTTCCCGAAATCGTCCCGCCGGTGCCCATGCCGGAGACAAAGTAATCCAGTTGTCCCTGGGTTTGCTCTATGATTTCCGGGCCAGTGGCCAGATAATGGGCTTCCGGGTTACCGGGATGCTCGTATTGATTGAGCATATGGGTATTTGGGTTCTCTCGTGCAATGCGTTTGGCCACTTCAATATAGCCTTCCGGGTGATCAAAGCCGTATTCGGTGGGTGTCAAAACCAGTTCTGCGCCGAAAGCCCGAAGCAGGCGACGTTTTTCCTCGCTCATCTTCAGGGGCATGGTAATGATGAGCTTGTAACCCTTGGCCGCCGCAGCCATGGCAAGACCCAGACCGGTATTGCCACTGGTAGGTTCTACCAGGGTATCGCCAGGTTTAATGCGCCCTTCGGCTTCGGCTTTTTCAATCATACGCTTGGCAATCCGGTCTTTCATGGAGCCGTTGGGGTTCATAAATTCCACCTTGGCCAGTACCCTGGTTTCCGGGAATTCTTTGAACATGCGTTTTAAATGAACCATAGGCGTACTGCCCACAGCATCAAGGATGGAATTACAAATGCCTTGTCGAAAATTTTCAATTACTGGACGGTTGGTTTCCGTGGTGGCCATAAAAATCCCTTTTCTTTTTATTATTTCCTAGGCTCTGCCTTGCACGCTGGTATTGTATCAAAAAGATGGTCTATAATTTTTTCAGGTAAAACTGGGGCAAAACTTTAGTTTTTCTGGGCTCCGGTCGATAAGTTTTTGAGTCAAGATGATTGAGAAGCGATTGTGGACAGACGTGGCTTTACCTTAGCTGAACTTCAAGTGGCGATGCTGATTTTGGCAATTATATTGACCTATACCATCCCCAAAGTTCTGGCATCCCAGCAGGTATCGTATCGAAAAACAATTTTTAAAGAACTCTACGGCATCTTTAGCGGCGTGTTTTATGAAGGGCATTTAAGGAACCAGAACAGCATTTCCAGCGACAGTTGGGGAACATATATGCAAGGCAAGGTAAACGCCATTAAAGTATGCGATGACGCAAACGCTGATGGTTGCTGGACTCATGCGGCCCCCGCGACTGGAGAAGGTGAATTGTCTAAACCTGGGTTTGTGATGCATACCGGGGCAACTGTTGCCGGACTGGGTGGGGATACTTTTTTGGTGGACTGGAACGGGGATAAATCTCCGAATCTGGAAGGGGATGATCAGATTGTTTTTTGGGTGTGTTATCAGGCGAGCGGATCGTGTGACGGGACGCTTCGTGCTGGGAAAATCGGCGTGGATGCGGCCAATTATCCTTCATCAAACACACTTTACCTCGAGATCTTTCAATAAAAAAACACATTTTAAGCAATAACCCGGTCTGGAAAAGCTGCTGCGATGTTTGAATGGATTCAGCGGCATGCGGGGCCTTTTGACTCCTCCAAAGCGCCTTAAACCGCTGGACAGCTTTATAAACAGTATCGGCAGATTTCTTGGATTCGGTCCCTTGCTCATGAAACGCCTCTGTTCAAGGGCGAAATACTTTTTTATTATAAAAATGTGCTAACTGCTAACCCTTTTGAGCGAGGGCTTGGGTCCTTGCTTGGAAATCCATTTCCCAGTTTTGGGATGAAATCGGTTAAGATAGATCAATTCCCTCCTCCCCAATCAAAGGCAAATCACATTGATTCCCCTGAAAAGAACGCTATTAGATGCAGGCACGCGCATTCTAACAGGTGTGTTGACCTTTGTGTTAACCCTGGGCCTGGCTTTGGGAATGCCGGTCTGGGCTTTGGAGATAGGGGAACAAGGGTTTGAAAGCCCGGTGGTAATCAGCGCAGATCCGGGCTCAAGGCAGGTGGCCCCGGAAAAACTGTCGGACATACACCCGGATATGAGCCATTACCGCAAGCGTTGGTGGCGCAAAATCAACCGAATCTTTCAGTTTGATAGCGAACCGCTGGGAGATCGCATTCCGGTGATCATGATTCCGGGACGGGCGGAGGAGTTTCAACACAATGCCTGGTGGAAGGATCTCCAGAATGATATGGAGGATCAGGATGCTTTTGTGCAGAACTACAAGCCGTATGTGTATATCTATGATTCATCCCAAGAACTGGATGTGCAGGCCGGTGAGTTTGTGGCGGAAGTGAAGCGACACTTCAAGTATTTATCCAAGGATCGCCCCATGGTCCTGGTGACTTACAGCCTGGGAGGGCTCATTGCTCAGGAGGCATTAAAAGACCCGGAAATTGAACAACGGACGCAGCGGGTGTTTGCCATCGCAGTCCCCTTTCATGGGTCTCCCCTCTTTGATCCCGACTGGTTTACCCAGTATATGAAACACCCCTCCCCCATTCGGACTTTATGGGATAGATTCTTATACCGGACTTACCTGTTTAATAAGAGCAACCTGACTCGAGGATTGAAGTGGGATAACTTTGACAGCTCCAAGCCGATGTTTGATCGGGAGTTGACCGGAGATCAGGTTACTTCTCATATTGATACCTATGCGGAAAGCGACCATACGGGCGTCTTCAAGCGAAGGCTGATCATCTACGCCAGCTATCTTGAGAACAGCTATACCCACTCCAACCAACCGTATCAGAAAAGAAAACTGCCCTGGTATGTGATGAACAACTCGGTCAAGCTCCCCAAAGAATTGGTGGGCACTGTGTTGCCGTTTTATGGGTTTACGGTTCATTCCGTCTTTACGTACATGAACCACCAACTAAGCAACATTCCCACTTATACGCCCGAACACCCGGAGGGGAAGAATACCCATTTGTATCGCTTTAATGACGGAGCGATTCCGCTGAGCAGCATGTTGTATCTGCCAGCCCGAAGCGCCCCGTATGATGATGACCTTGAGGGACTCATCCAGGCGTTGGACATCCCCCAGGATCGGGTTCGGATCTTTGTTAACCTGGATCACATGCATATTGGCAGCTACAGTTTGTTTGATTCCCGCCTAAGAAGCAAGGATATTCTGCACCCGGAGCTGGGTGAGCGGCCACCGAATCAATGGGTAGTGTATGATCTCATCCAGATGCTGCCGGAACTGAAACCAGAGACACCACACCGAATCACTGACGCCGTCTTGTCTGAACCCCAATAATCTGAACCCCAATAAAATGATCCAATTGGCCGCATGGATCGTCTTTAAAGATCCAGACCCTTTGTGTCGAAGAGGACACTATCTCCCCCTGTGCTGATTACGGTCCATGAGTCTGAAAGTCAGAAATAGCCTGGAGATTGATAGGGCCTGGGCTGGTTTGGATGTTCCCTGAAGGCCCATAAATCGGATTAGCAAGTGTTAAAGAATTTGCGCCCTTGCAGCAATCCAACCGAAAATACGCTAAAATGCCTAAATAAGAAGGAAATTAACGAAGCACTATGAGTGTGGAGAAGACAGGTCCGGTTTCCGTGTTGAAGGAAGACAGTTTATTTGAGGAGTTGGTTGGCCTTTTTCATAGTCAGGAACGGCCTGAGGAGGATGTTGCCCAAATTCGGGACGCTTTTGAGTATGCCCGGCAAATGCATGAAGGCCAATACCGGAAAAATAACGAAAACTATATTGTTCATCCAGTGAGCGTGGCGATTATCCTTGCTAATATTCCCGTGGATACCCCCACAGTGATGGCGGCCCTGCTCCATGATGTTTTGGAAGACACGCAGGCTACCGAAGGAGATATTCAAAGCCGGTTTGGGGTGGATGTGCTTAAACTGGTGGAAGGCGTGACCAAACTTGGGAAGTTTAAGTTTACTTCCAAGGAAGATCACCAAGCTGAGAACTTCCGGAAAATGTTTTTGGCCATGGCCGATGACATTCGCATTATTATGCTCAAGCTGGGAGATCGGCTGCATAACATGCGGACGCTGAATTTTATGAAGCCGGAAAAACAGGTGAAGATTGCCTCGGAGACCCTGGAAATTTTCGCGCCGCTGGCCAACCGGATGGGGATGGGGAAGCTCCGGGCCGAGCTGGAAGATCTCTCGTTGATGTATCTGGAGCCGGAACGGTACCGGGAGATTGAAGCCGAAATCGCCCATTCCAAAGAAGAACGGGAAAACACCATTGGTCTGGTTATTGAAAAAATCCAGAGTCAGCTAAACGGGATGGGCATTGAGGCCAAGATTTACGGACGGGTCAAAAACTATTACAGCATCTACAAAAAGATGCAGACGCGCCAGAAAAAAGTGGAAGAAATTCATGATATCAGCGCGGTACGGATACTCGTAAATTCTGAAAAAGAATGCTACGAGGTTTTGGGGGTTATTCACAATGCGTTTCGGCCTATTCCAGGACGATTTAAAGATTACATCGCCATGCCGAAAAGCAACCTGTATCAATCGTTACATACTACGGTCATTGGTCCTTACGGACGCCCGTTGGAAGTGCAGATTCGAACCCATGAGATGCACCGCATCGCCGAATACGGGATTGCGGCCCACTGGAAATATAAAGAGGCGGGCGGTTCGGAGCTGGCCCAGCAAACCACAGAGGAGCAAAAGCTCGACTGGCTACGGCAGATGGTGGAAATGAAGGAAGAGACCGATAATGCCCGGGAATACGTAGATTCAGTCAAGCTGGATCTTTTCCGGGATGAGGTTTTTGTCTTTACCCCCAAGGGACGCGTGGTGGTGTTGCCCAGTGGATCCACCCCTGTGGACTTTGCCTACCGTATCCATACGGAGGTGGGAAATACCTGTACCGGAGCTACCGTGAATGGACGCATTGTGACGTTGGATCACCGGCTGAAGAACGGGGATATCGTTGAGATTATCACCAGCAAGAAAAACACCCCCAAGCTGGATTGGATTAACTTTGTCCAGACCCAGCAGGCGAAATCCAGGGTGCGCCAATGGTATAAAAAGCATTTTCGGGAAGAACACGCCGATCAGGGGCGTCACCAGTTGGAGGAGGCTCTGGGGCGAGCGACAGTGGATGAGCTGGTCAAATCGGGTAAGTTGCTTGAGATTGCCCGGGAAATGAGCTTTACCACCATTGAAGATATGTATGTGGCCTTGGGTTACGGGGAAATCCACCTGGCCCGAATTACCAACCGCCTTAAAAAAGAAGAAGAAACCCCGGAGCAACTGATTCATCAGTTCCAGCAGCGCTACCCTACCCGGAAAAAAATGGATGCCAAGGAGCCCATCCAAGGCTTAGAAGGCATGGTGTACCAGATTGCCAAATGTTGCATGCCCATTCCGGGTGAACCTATTGTCGGAGTTGTGACTCGGACGCGGGGGGTCATGGTCCACCGGGAGGATTGTATCAACCTGGCTCAAGCCAACCCGGATCGGAAAATGATGATCAGCTGGGAAGGCAGCGCCGTGGAGAAGCAGATCCCCACCCACTCCGTGGTGGTTGATATTCATGTCATTGATCGGGTCGGGGTGCTGAAAGATATTTTGTCGAAAATCGCTGACTACAATACCAATATTTCCAACACCAAGATCCGGCTGCATCCAGATCAAACCGCCATGGTGGAGGTGACGGTGGAAATTCAGAACCTGAAGCATCTAGAACAGGTAAAAGAAGCCATTCTTCAGGTGAATGACGTTTTATCCGTCAAGCGGCATCGGGGTCGGGTCCCTGCGTCCGGTCGGCCTAAACACTAAGATCTTTACAAAAGTTTTCAAAAATTTAACTTTGAGTGAAACCTGTCGATTTCTATAGAAATTGGCCGGAAAGGATCAACTTTTGTTAGTAAAGGTCTCGTACGACGAGCTGGCAGGAAAGAAGAAGTTAGCGTTTAATCTTTATACTGGAAACGGCGATTTGCTGTTTTGGCAGGGAGATGAGCTGACTCCTGACGAGCTTGATACAGTAAAGTATTTAACCCTGTACCGCCATACCGATGAAGTCCCGGTGCAGGACACCTTCAACCATGAAGGCAAGGTTATTTCCATTGACAGCCCCCGCCTGACTGTTCGGGAACGGGAGGAGTTGTTTGCCGAGGAAAGCCAGCAGCCGATTTATGGTCATGAGCTGACCCACTCTTTTGTGACCTCGGTCCAGTATTTTTGGGATCGGATGGCCAAGGGGGCCACGCCGGACATTGCCCTGTGTGAAGTGGTTCGGGACAAACTGGTATCGGAAGTCACCTCCAAGGTGAACCAGGTCCAGGTTCTCAGTCAGCTTCGCGTTCGTGATGAGTATACCTACTCCCACATTCTGGATGTCACGGCCTTGAGTATTGCGCTTGCGATTAAAGCGGGCTTTAACCAAAAAGAGGTTCGAGAGATTGCCCTGGCCGGTATCTTGCATGACATGGGTAAACTGCTCATCCCGAAAAGCATTATGTTCAAGCCCAGCCGCCTGACGGAAAAAGAGTTTCAGGTGATGAAGCTTCACCCGGAGCTGGGGTATAAGATGATCAAAGAAGAAATGAAACTGCCGGATCACATTGCCCGCCCAGCGCTGGAGCATCAAGAAATGTATGGTGGAGGCGGGTATCCTCAAAACATCAAGGGGGATGAGATCCACCCGTATTCCCACATTGTCAAAATCGCCGATGTGTATGACGCCTTAACCTCCAAGCGTCCCTATAAGGAACCCATCCCATCATCGAAAGCCATTAAGATCATGTTGTCCGAGGGGGATAAAAGCTTCCACCCGGAACTGCTGCGGCACTTCCTGCAGCTTTCCAACTATTACGATCACGCTGAGCCTGAACCCAAGATTTCTTCCGCTGGCTAAGCGGG
The DNA here is from genome assembly GCA_964387265.1 of uncultured Vampirovibrionales bacterium. Classification (GTDB taxonomy): domain Bacteria; phylum Cyanobacteriota; class Vampirovibrionia; order Vampirovibrionales; family Vampirovibrionaceae; genus CAYLWC01. The sequence goes on from CAYLWC010000001.1 coordinate 154,623, forward strand.
CCGGGCTTCCCGTCGAATCACAATACGTTGGGCCAGGGGGCCGTCGTTTGGCTGGAACATTTCGATAGAAACCACCGTGTGGCCTTCTTGCCGGATGCTGTTGGGAATGTTGATGGCGGATTCTCCTTCTGGGAGAATCCAGATTTCCAGTGTTTCACCCACGGCCAGTTTTTCCAGAGCCAGCTTGGTTTTTACAAAATTCAGCGGGCACTTGGTGCTTCGAAGATCCAGTGGGAGGGATGCAGACATCATGGGGTTTCCTGAGGTTTTTGGCAGAAACAGGTATGTTCTTGGAGTTTGGGGCAGCCGGTGGCGTCAAATTGGAGCCAGGGCGTTTTAAAGCAGTCCCGCTGGCGAACGTAATCCCAGGCAAATTCGGCCATGGCGGCTTCGGTTTGGTCATGCTCAGCTGAAAGGCAGGCCAGGCAGTATTCTTCATCAATAAACTCTAATGCCAGGTTCATGAGATGGACCCGCTCGCAGAAGGGGGCATCACATCGATCGCAGTAATAATCAAAAAAATCAGGGTTCATGAGGGGGATTGGGTCACTTTTTAACGGTCCACGGATTTCACAATACTAGATTAACAAAAACGTTTTTGCCGTAAAATAAACCCAAACGGACCTAACAGAAAAGGATGCGCGTGATGGCACAGCGGACAGAGACTCGGACGGAAGGCAAAGCAGCCCTGCAGAATCGTCGGGTCGCGTTTATCAGCGTTTTTGATAAAACAGGCCTTGAGCCTGTAGCCAGGGCCCTGGTGGAGAAATATGGGTATGTCTTGTTGTCCACAGGGGGAACCCGGAAGTATTTGGCGGAAAAAGGCGTTCCGGCAGTCGAGTCCTCTGAGATCACCGGGTTTGACCAGCTCTTGGGTGGGCGGGTCAAAAGCCTGCACCCGGAGATTTTTGCCGGTATTCTGGCCGAGCGGGAAACGCTCAGTGCTGATGAAGCCCCCAGTTTCCTGATTGATACGGTCATCGTGAATCTTTATCCCTTTGAGGCAGAACGAGCCAAGGCCGAAGGGGATTTGACGCATCTGGTCCACTTTATTGATATTGGGGGCTCGTCCCTGATCCGGGCGGCGGCTAAAAATCATGCGGCAGTGAATGTGTTGTGTCGACCGGAGCAATACGATCGCTTCTTGCAAGCCCTTGAGGCTGGAAACGGACAGACGGATCTGTCATTTCGAAAGCAATTGGCGTTTGAGGCCTTTCGACGCTCTCAGGAATATGACATGGCCATTGCCGATGACTTTGCCTACAACCTGAACCAGGAAGAAATGACGGAAACCCACCTGGATACCTCTGTCCTGGTGCCTTTGGTGAAGATTCAGGATCTGCGTTACGGGGAAAACCCCCACCAAAAAGCGGCCCTCTATGGTCTGGGCGCCCCGGAAACCGACTTTGAGTGTCTGCATGGCAAGGAACTCTCTTACAACAATATTCTGGATATGCAGGCTGCCTGGAATATTGCCATGGAGTTTACCGGTGAGGAAATGGTCTGTGCGGTGATCAAGCACAATAACCCATGTGGGGTGGCGCTTTCCCATCGTTCGGTGCTGGAAGCGTACCGGAACGCCTTTAACGTGGATCCGCTCAGTGCCTTTGGCGGGGTGGTCAGCTTTAATCGGCCCGTGGATGTGGCCACTGCCCGGGAAATGAAAGAAGTGTTTCTGGAGGTGATTATCGCCCCCGGTTTTGACCCGGAAGCCCTGGAGATTTTGCAGGGCAAGAAAAACCTTCGGCTGGTCCAGCGGACCTTTGGGCCGATTGAGTCAGGCATGGGCGTTCGGCAGGTGGCGTCTGATCTCTTCCTGCTCCAATACAACGACCCGGAAAAGGAAACCCAGGTCGATAAGACCATGAAGATAGTCAGCAAGAAGAAACCTACCCCATCCCAGGTTGAGGACCTGGTGTTTGCCTGGAAAGTGGTCAAGCATGTGAAATCCAACGCCATCGTGTTGGCCAAGAACGGGGTAACGGTGGGGATTGGTGGGGGCCAGACCAGCCGGATCGGGGCGTTGGAAAATGCCCTGAAAATCGCCTGTGATGAGGCAAAAGACGCGGTGATGGCCTCAGACGGCTTTTTACCCCACGTGGATAACATTCATGCAGCGGCCCAATCCCGGATTGCAGCTATTATCCAGCCCGGCGGCAGTATCAAGGACAAGGACGTCATTGAGCTGGCAGATCAGTCCGGCATGGTGATGGCCTTCAGCGGTGTCCGGGAGTTTCTACACTAGTTTTTCAAGGCAACATACCAGCTTTATACAGGCTGTGAAAGAAAATCAGCATAATGGGCAAATCTGCCCCCAGGCTATGGATGAGAATGGGTGCAAAAAGGGTTCTGCTGCGCGCGTAAACGCTGGTAATGGCAAACCCGGCAAGAATAATGAGGAGGGTGACAACCCAGTCCCACCCGGGTTTGAAAAAGACGGTGATGACAACCCAGTGCCAGGCCCCAAACCCGATGGCGCTGATAAACAGGGCGGCTTTTTGAGAGAGGAGTGCCGTGAGCCTGTCATAGATCAGCCCCCGCCAGAATAACTCTTCAGTAATGGGGTTGATGAATATCATGTACACGGTGAGCAGCAGGTAGTCGGAGGGGGTATTGAGCCCGACACGGTGTAAGTATTGGGGGTACATTGTCCAATCAATCAGGAGTGCGTTGAGGAGTGGCCAGCCTCCCAGCAGCAGGAGGTTTCCTAAAAGAATAGCAAACAAGAGTTGAGGGAGGTCTAGCTTGAGCGGGAGAATCCGGTAACGCTCTTTGTACAGGAGAATTGCCGGTAACAAGCATCCCAGCCCAGCATATAAAGTGATTGTCAGCAGGTAGTTGTGGAGGTAATGCAGACCAATATATGCCCATAACCAAGGCAACATAACCAAAATCAGGCAGGGGAGGAGTGACAGGAAAGCAACGGGGTGCTTTACCTTACGTTGAGTTGTGTCAGGCTTTCTTTCCACTGCCGCACAATCTTTTCTCGTTGTTCAAGGCTACAGTGATATTGGCATGCCTGGCTTAAAACCGTCACTGCATCCGTACTAAGGTTGACTTCTTTGCCGGTCTTTCCAAACAGGCAGACCCCGGCATTCTTCAGGGCCCCTGGGACATCAGCGGTTGGATTGTAAAAATTCCCGCAACTGCCGCAGGTGAGGAGGGTTAACCCTCGACTAATCAGTTTGGCATGCAGCTCATAATAGGCCTGATCCATGATGCGGTAAGCTGCCGTGGAGAAGGACATGCTTTTATACTCCAGACTCAGGGTGTAAAACTCCTGATTTTGCTCATTGAACCGGGTTTCTGCCCGGAGCAGGCACTCAATTTGTCGTTTCCCATTCGAAAGCTGAACGGTTTTAACTTGTTCTCGGGGTAAACGGGCCCGTGGCGGCGGAGAAGAGATAGCCGGTGAAGCGGCCTGCCGGGAGGAGACTTCTTGGAGTCGGCTCTTGGCCTGTAGCTTATTTTGCTTGTTGTCGGTAGAGCGTTGGTATTCTTCAACGGGGGCATTGCTCTCCAACAATTCATGAATCAAGCGTTTGGAACGAGGCGTTTCCAAAAAGTCGGGCGTCGCTTCAATATCTTCGTTCAGGCGGGTGATTTTGGCATGTCGGTAACTGAATTTGGATTTCCCACTGGTGAATTGTCGAAACGCGTGGGCGGCGTTTTGGAAAAGAGCAATGGGTAAGGCCAAGAGGCTGGCCATGTAGACAATGGGCGTCCAGAAAAGCAGAACCGCAAAGTCATGGGGTTTACACCGGGCCACACACATGGCTAGGATTTCCAGCACCAGGACCGAGGCGGTCAGCAGAATCCAGATCGCCGGTTCTCCCAGCGACACCAACAGACGATCCCCCAGCGTCCAGGTGATAGCTGCCATGGCCAGAAGGGCTGTCCCCACCAGAAACGTCGGAGGTTTGAGAATGGAAAAAATCGACTCCAGGTAACTGAGATCCATCCGCAAGACGGTCTGAAGCAGTAACCGGGGGCCGTAGCGGAACAAGAGCCCTACCCGATTGAAAAAGGCGCTGGTGCATTGGGTCAGGTACTCCAGCAGGCGAATGTTATCGTTGCTGTATACCACGACGTTGGGGGCCCAATTAACCCGGAAGTTTTCCAGATTCAAGCGCAAGGTATATTCCAGGTTATCCAGATCCATGCCCCGGTGAAATGGGATCATTTCCAAAACTTCCTGCTTGATGGCCCAACCGGAATCCATTAGGCGGCAGCTAAGCCCTAAATGGTACCGACCCGCGTTGCCAATCCGGTTGATCAGGCGTTGAGACAAGGCAATGACTTTTGCAAACGGGTTGCTGGGGTAGTTGCGGAGGGCAACATAGCCCTGGACCACAAAACTGTCAAAGCCCCGAGCGACAATATTCTGGAAATAATCGGGCTTGATCATGTCATCGGCTTTTAAAAACAGGAACAAGCCGGACCCACCTGAAGCGAGCCTCCGCTCAATGAGCCAGGTAATGGCTTCTCCGTAGTTTACGCTACCCGAAGGGTGCTGCCAGAGGCGCACATTGGGGCGTACAGAGGGGGAACGATCAAGCAACGGTTGTGTTTCTGGTGTGGTTACAACCTGAACGGAGACTTTGGTGGTTGGATAATCCTGCTCATGAATGGCTTCCAGGAGTTCAGCCAGCTTGTCTTGGTCTTGGGGGTTGAGGAAGGGGATGAGAACGGTGACCTGAAAGTCCTGATTGGCCTTGTAGAGTTTTTTGACCAGGTCCTGCTTGCGGCCTTGCTCAGCGGATAAAACAACCGCCAATTGCCGAATAATAAACAGGGCTCCGATTGCCAGCAACCATAAATCTAACCGTAAAAGCCAACTCATCAGTTCAAAACATCCTGTGGGTTTCTTGCAATCATAACATTGGGGAGAATACTTGATGCACTCCTCTTTATTTTACCTGAAATACAGCCGGACTATAAATGTTTTTGCGCGGCTTCGGCTAGTGTAGAGTGTGGTTCCAATTCCAGAAATCTGGAAAACAGTGCTTTGGCGGTTTTTGTGTTCCCCTGGGATTCAGCAATCAGGCCCAGCATAAATAAGGCTTCCCCGTTCTTGGGGTTGCGTTGGTAAATCTGGCTTAATCGGGTTTCAAGGGCAGAAAGTCGGTCAGCTGCCTGGTAAGTTTCAATTAAATTTTTGTAATACAGTTCATAATTGGGTTGGATGCGAATGGCATGCTGAAACGAAGCGAGGGCCAGGTCGTACTTTTGAGCTTTTTGAAAGGCCAGACCCAGGTTGTTGTATATGGATGCCGACATGGCTGAGTAAGGATTCAGACGCAGCGCGGCTTGAAATGATGCAGCCGCTTCTAGATATCGCTCCCGCTCCATGAGCACAATCCCTTCTTCCGTGTGGAGGATGGCGTTGTCATGAAGGTCATAACACCAGGCAGCGGGCGTGAGGAGGGACCCGGCGAGCAGACAGGTGATCCACAGGGAACGACATGGGGAACGAAAGAGCATCATCAACAACAGACCCGGTTATACGCAAAGCTTGGTATTTATCTATATTGTACCTGAGAAGAATGGGGCTATCCGGCCTGGGGGTATTTGAGGAAGGTCTCTATCCAGGGGGCCGTGGCCAGGGTGAATTGATCGCTGCTGGCGGTTTGTTGAGCGTATATTTTCATGCGGACCACCCGGTTACCGCACCTTGAACGTTCTGTCTGGGAGCAGGCAAAGTAGGATTCCCACTGGAGCGTCATTTGCTGGGCCAGGACCCGCATGGCGTTGACCTGGGAACGAACCAGCTTCATGGTCTCGGGGTATTTGTGGCTGGTGGGGAGCTTTTCCATCTGTGCAAGGGTCGCTTCCAGCTTTTGGATCCCCGGTCCAGGGATCGTTTTTGAATATTTCGAGGGGTACTTCTGGGGGAACGGAATACCGTTCTGATTAAGATCCAGCATCTCCTGCGGGTTTTCTATTAACTCTTGCAAAGGCTCTAGAATATCAGCCCGGACTTTAAGATGATTTAAATCCGCCGTGGGTGGACCGTCAAACCGTGTTTTTGTAGCTTTTCGCAGGTGTAATGCCAACTCCTGGCTCTGGAGGCTTAGGTTCTTTAGATGTTGGGCCAAGAGGGGGTCATCAACCTGAATGGCCATTTGATCAAACAGATAGGCGTTATATTCAAAAGCTTCCATGCCGCTTTGCTGCCAGGTATCGGTCAGGGGGTATCCTTGGGTTAACACATGAAGTTGAATCCGTTGTTTATCCAAATCCAATGTGGCCCACTGGGGCGTAAAGGTTTGGGGCATGGGGGGCAGTTGCAACACAGGTTCATGCTCAGCCTGGATATCCTGTATCAGCTCGGCTTTTAGCGCTTCGATCGTGTTGGGCTCATTGGAGGAGGTGGTGGGTAGGTCAGCAATATGCATGACCGGCATATTCAGCGCGGCAGCTTGAACGGATGAGGGTGTAAAGGGTGAACCGGAAAGGTGACCCGCTTCCCATTGGTTCCAGCCAAATACAGTGATAACCACCAGGCCTAAACCACCAAATGCATACCAATACAGCCTGAATTGCCAAGGCTTTCTCATCATGCGACCTCACTCTTCCCGTGTGTGCAATCCGTTATGATAGGGGTATCGGAGCGGGAATCGAAAGGCTAAGGGTTTGTAAAATAAATTTTACAGTCTGTCTAAAAAGCCTTGGGGCGCAAGGTTTTCAGGATGCAACGTGAGATTCCTGGGCCGCATCCTGAAGATTGGCAGCTGCTTCCATTAGGCCTTTAAACAGAGGATGCGGATTATCCGGGCGGGACTTGAATTCCGGGTGGAACTGGGAGGCTACAAACCAGGGATGGTCCGTTAACTCAATAATTTCAACCAGGCTCCGATCAGGGGAGGTCCCGGAAATAACCAGTCCGGCGTTGGTCAGGATTTCTCGGTACTCGTTGTTAATTTCATAGCGATGGCGATGCCGCTCCATCACCACTTCCGCTTGATACGCTTGGGCCGCTTTACTGTTTTTCAGGAGATGGCAGGGGTATTGACCCAGCCGCATGGTCCCCCCCATATCATGCAGGTTTTTCTGGTCTTCCATCAGGGCCACCACCGGTTGATCGGTGTTGGGTTCAAATTCGATGCTGTTGGCGCGGGTGAGATGAGCCACATTGCGGGCAAACTCAATGACTGCACACTGCATACCCAGACACAGCCCTAGGAAGGGGATTCTTCGGGTACGGGCATACTGAATCACGTTAATTTTCCCTTCAATACCCCGTAGTCCAAACCCGCCAGGAACTACCAGGGCGTCAATGCCAGATAGCAGGGCGTCGGTTGTATCTTGATCCACGCAATCTTCCGAATTGATCCACTTCAGCTCAACCGCGGCTCCGACAGCGGCTCCGGCATGTTTGATGGATTCAATGACCGAAAGATAGGCATCAGAGAGTCCGGTATACTTCCCGGCAAGAGCGACTTTCAATGTCCGGGTGGGGGATTTGACCCGCTGGACCATTTCCTTCCAGGCATCCAGATTGGGTGGAACGTCATCAGGCATGCCAAACACTTCCAGGACCCGCTTGGCCAACCCTTCCTGCTCCAGCGCCAGAGGTACCTCGTAGAGACATTCCATATCCCGAGCCTCAAAGACCGATTCAGGTTCCACGTTGGTAAATTGAGCCATTTTCAGTCGTTGTTCCTGGCTAATGGATTGCTCGGTCCGACAAACCAGGATATTGGGCTGGATCCCGATGCTGCGCAGCGTGTTAACACTGTGCTGGGTGGGTTTGGTTTTCAGTTCGCCAGCGGCCTTAATAAAGGGGACCAGCGTCACATGAATAAAGCAGGTGTTCTTAAAGCCCACATCGTATCGGAATTGCCGGATGGCCTCTAAAAAGGGCAGGCCTTCAATATCCCCTACGGTCCCGCCGATTTCGCAAATCAGGACATCCGGGCTGATGTGATTGGTGGCTTCCTTGATTTTGCCCTTGATTTCATCGGTCACGTGGGGAATGGTCTGCACTGTGCGGCCCAGATAATCCCCCCGCCGTTCCTTGGAGATGACATCAAGGTAGATGCGTCCGGCGGTAATGTTGTTCATTCGGGTCAGGTTGGTGTCGATAAAGCGTTCATAGTGTCCCAAATCCAAATCGGTTTCAGCCCCGTCATCGGTGACAAAAACCTCGCCGTGCTGGAAGGGGCTCATGGTGCCGGGGTCGACATTGATATAGGGATCAAACTTTTGGATAGAAACCTTTAAGCCCCGAGCCCGAAGAAGTTTGCCTAACGAGGCGGCGACAATCCCTTTTCCAAGTGAGCTGACAACGCCCCCTGTGACGAATACGTATTTGGTCGAACCCATGGTGCTTACTTTCCTATCGTTACTTCCTAACCAGCAGTTTCATCCAGGATTTTCGGGACCCTGAAAAACCCATCTTCTTCCTCGGGCGCGTTTTTGAGTACCGAGGTGGGATCAAACTCGCGCTTGCCAATGTCTTCCCGAAATACGGTGGGTTGATCAACCGAAAGGGCAACATCAACTTGGCTGAGATCCAGCTCGTTCAGCTGATCCATGAACGTCAGAATTTTCGAGAGCTCTTGCGTGTAACGCTCGGCCTCCTCTGGGCTTAACTCCAGACGGGCCAGCTTGGCCACATGTTCTACGGTATCTTTGGTAATGTTCATTGGTTTTTTCACCCAGCTCATTGCTTCCTATCCACTATCCTATTATGCCCCTTCAAGAAACCGGCGCAAAGGAAATTATCAGGAAGTTTACGAGCGTATCAGTTTTTGTCTTTACCGTCATAAAAAAACCAAGGGGAGGTTGGAATTGCCTGACGCAGGTTGAACGGTAAAGGGTTCAGCGCACACCTAAAGTAATTGAGGGGGTTGGTCGATATGAAACTACATGGCTTAAATGGTGTGGTTTCTCCAAAAACAGTCACTGTGCAAAAGGGGTACCCTTATGTCTGAGACAGAAAAACTTTGTGGCCTGTGTGTGGCCGATATCATGAGCGGGAATGTGATCTGCGTGGATGAAGACGATTCGGTTCCTTTTGTGATCAAGATTTTTGACCGCTGTCATATTAGCGGGGCGCCGGTGTTGAATCACAAGGGAGAATATGCTGGGGTTCTCTCTAAGACCGATCTGTTTGCCAAAGCCCTCCTTCAGCATCTCAAGCAATACGGCAACCTGGAAGATCTCAAGGTTAAGGACATTATGAACAACAATCCGTTGATTACGGTGTACGAGGATCTATCCGTTGAGAAAGCGGCCGAATTGATGCTGAACCATCATATCCACCGGGTCTTTGTGAAAAACAAGATTGGCAGGATTTCGGGCGTGGTCAGCAGTTACGACATCCTGAAAGTGGTGGCTGTGGATGACAAGACCCGAAAAAAGATCCCGCTGGAAGAGATTACGATTATTTCTGAGAAAAAAGACGATCGAATTGAGCAGCTTCGGGGCCAGTTCCGCAAAGAGCACTACAAAACCCAACGCGTTACCTGAGTGGCTGGGAATGCAAAGTAAAGACACTGGAAAAACTGTGAATCAACGCCTCTTGCACTGATAAGAATTCAATAGGGCTACTTAACAGCTGCTCCATGGTGGTCATCACCTGGCTTTCCAGTCCACACGGATTGATTTGCCGGAAATAGCGCAGATCAGTTGAGACATTGAGGGCCACCCCGTGGTAGGTGACCCATTGTTTCACCGCCACCCCAATGGAGGCAATTTTTTTCAGATCCCCTGTGGCGTCCACCACCCAGACCCCGGTCCAGCCGGAGTTCCGCATGCCTTGTAAACCGAATTCCGCCAAGGTCTGAATCAGCACTTCTTCCAGCTGCCGCAAGTACCAGTGGAGATCTCGCTTTTGTAACAGGACAATGGGGTATGCAATCAACTGTCCGGGCCCATGATAGGTCACATCCCCGCCTCGCTCAATTTCCAGAATGGGAATCTCTGGGTTGAGCAGGTTTTCCGCATGCGCCCCTCGGCCCAGGGTAATCACATGGGGGTGTTGCCCTACAAACAGGGCATCCGGCACGCTACCCGCGATACGCTGCGTGACCCGCTCCTTTTGGCGTCGCCAAATGGCCTCGTATTCCGTTAGCCCAAAATCAAGAACCTCTAGAGACACTACTTTACGCCAGCCAGCTGAGGCTTTTCTTTTTGGTAAATGTGGATGGCCTTGTAATGAACCGCTTCAGCCGCTTCCATCAGGGTTTCTGGCAGCGTCGGGTGGGTGTGGATGGTGAGTGCAATGTCTTCAGCCGTGGCGCCCATCTCAATGGCCAGGGTCGCTTCCCCAATCAGTTCCGCCACATCGGGGCCAATCATGTGGACCCCCAGAACCTGATCGGTTTTGGCATCGGCAATGAGTTTCACCATCCCTTCGGCATGCTCCATGGTGAGGGCCCGGCCTGAGGCTTGGAAGGGGAATTTCCCCACTTTGACTTCATAGCCTTGTTTTTTGGCTTCTTCTTCCGTGAGACCCACGGTGGCAATTTCCGGATCCGTAAAGACCGCCGCTGGCATGGCCCGGTAATCGAGAATCTCTTCGGTAAAGCCCCCGATGACTTCGGCGGCCACCAGCCCTTCTTTAGAGGCCTTGTGGGCCAGGAGCGGTGCGCTGGTCACATCCCCAATGGCAAAGATATGGGGCATATTGGTTCGAAGCTGATTGTCTACATCAATAAAACCCTTGGCATCAAGTTTTACGCCCGCTTTTTCCAGGCCCAGGTTCTGGGTGTTGGGCTTTCGGCCCACGGCCACCAGGACTTTCTCCGCCTCAATCACGGTCTCCCCTTTGGACGTGTCAAGGGTCAGTTTGGCGATATTCCCCTGGGTCTCTACTTTTTGGGCCTTGGCGCTGGTATAGACTTTGATTTTCCGCTTTTTCAGGGAGCGCGTCAGTACTTGGACAATCTCCGCGTCGGTGCCGGGCAGGACTTGATCGGCCATCTCCACCACCGTGACCTCGGTTCCCAGCTTGGCGTACAGAATCCCGATTTCCAAGCCAATGACCCCGCCGCCAATAATGGCCATCCGCTTGGGAATTTCTGTCAGTTCCAAGGCGTCTCTCGATTCAATGACGGTTTGGCCGTTGTACTCAAAGCCCGGAATCTGAATGGGTACCGATCCGGTGGCAATGAGGAAATGATGGGCTTCTACGGTGTCCGTGGCGCCGTCCTGGGTTTTCACAGACACGGCATGCGGGCTGGTAAAAGTCGCTTGCCCGTAGATGACCTGAACTCCGTGGGCTTTCATCAGTTGCCCAATTCCGCCGGTGAGCTTTTTCACGACCCCGGCCTTCCAGCTTTGAAGTTCCGGCATCTCCACCCGGATATTATCCGCATGAATGCCGAGCTTTTCCGCGTCGATAAACTTTTCATACAGAGAGCCCGCGTAAATCAGGGCTTTGGAGGGGATACAGCCCCAGTTCAGGCAAACGCCCCCCAGGGCCTCCTTTTCAATTAAAATCACCTTTTTCCCCAGTTGGCTCATCCGGATGGCGGCCACATACCCGCCTGGTCCAGCCCCAATGACGGCAACATCCGCCTTTGCCATAGTTTTAACTCCTTCGACTAGATATCCAATAACAAGCGACTGGGCGCTTCCAGTTGTTCCACCACATGTTTGGTAAACAGGGCCGCTTCCGCCCCATCCACCACCCGGTGATCGCCTGAGAGTGACAAATACATCACATCCCCAATAACAATCTGGTTGTCTTTGACCACCGGGCGTTGGGTGATTTTATTGACCCCCAGAATCGCCACTTCCGGGTAATTGATAATGGGAATCCCAAACAGCCCGCCAATGGAGCCAATGCTGGTGATGGTAAAGGTCCCGCCTTGGAGATCGCTCAGGGACAACTTCCCGGTACGAGCCCGATCCGCCAGGTCTTTAATCTCTTGGGCCAGCTGTACCAGGGATTTCTGGTCCGCATGTTTGACCACCGGGACCACTAAGCCCTCATCGGTCGCCACCGCTACGCCAATATTGTAATCTTGCTTATACACCAGCTCTTGGGCGGCTTCATCCAGCTGGGAATTTAGAACCGGATACGCTTTCAGCCCGGAAATCACGGCTTTAATCACAAACGGCAGGTAATTGAGCTTAACCCCGGCTTTTTCTTCCACCATGGGGGAAAGCTGCGCCCGCATCTTGACCAGTTCGGTGACGTTCACTTCTTCCACAAAGCCAAAATGCGGGGCGGTTTGCTTGGATTTAACCAAATGCTCGGCGATTTTCCGCCGCATGCCCGCAAAAGGCACCCGCCGATCCCCGCGGCTGATAGGTGCGAGCTGAGGCGTGGGTCTCCCGACCCCACCGCCCATTTGGGCGGCCCGGACATCTTGTGGGGTGACCCGACCTCGGGGGCCGCTGCCAGCAATCAAGGTCAGATCCACGCCCAGTTGACGGGCCAGTTTTCGGGTGGCCGGGGCCGCCAGGACTTTCTCGGCGCGTGCCGGTTGGCTGAGGGTGGCGGTTTGGGCTTTGACGGCGGTTTTTCCATTAGCGACCCCATGACTGGCTTCCCGTTGCTTTTCCGCCGCTGGGGCGCTGGCGGTCGCTCCGACGGGATCAAACACCACAATCACGCTGCCGACTTTCACCACGTCTCCGGCCTTGCCTCGCAGTTCTTTCACCACGCCAGACACCGGGGAGGGGATTTCAGCCGTCACCTTATCGGTCATCACCTCAACCAGGGGCTGATCTTCCTTGACCGTATCGCCGGGCTGAACCAGCCACTGGACGATCTCGCCTTCATGAATCCCTTCGCCAATGTCGGGTAAACGAAATTCCACGGTCAATGCCTCCTCACAGCAAACTTAAACGCTCTTGAACACCCTCTACTGATAGTTCACCACTTCATGAATGGCCTGAAGCACCCTGGCCGGATGCGGCATATAAATGTATTCCAGGGTATACGGGAAGGGGGTGTCAAACCCAGCCACCCGTTTAATGGGGGCTTCTAATGAATCAATCGCCTTTTCCGCAATCAAGGCAGAAATTTCCGCACCGTAACCGCAGGTTTTGGGCGCCTCATACACCACCATCGCCCGGCCGGTTTTGCGAACCGAGCCTAGAATGGCCTCTTCATCCACCGGGTACAGGGTTCTGAGATCAATGATTTCTACACTGATACCTTGTTCTTTGGCCTTGGCGGCGGCTTTTTCGCAGACATCCACCATGGCCCCGTAGCAGAAAATCGAGAGATCCGTTCCCTCTTGCACGGTCCGGGCCTTGCCGATGGGGACAAGATAGTCTTCGGTGGGCACTTCCCCTTTGATGGCCCGATAAATCTTTTTGGGTTCCATAAAGATGACCGGATCTTCCCCGCGGATGGCTGAAGCCAGCAAGCCCTTGGCGTCATAGGGGGTAGACGGGATCACCACTTTTAAGCCAGGGGTGTGGGTAAAATAGGCTTCCGGGCTCTGGGAGTGATACAAACCACCCCGAATCCCGCCCCCATAAGGGGTTCGAATCACCACCGGGCAGGTGTACTCACCGCCGGAGCGATACCGGAACTTCGCCAGTTCTGAGACAATCTGGTCAAAGGCCGGGTAAATAAAATCGGCAAACTGAATTTCAGGCACGGGTCGCAGGCCGTAAACCGCCATTCCGATGGCCGCTCCGATAATCCCGGTTTCGGTGAGCGGGGTGTCCATCACCCGTTCCGCGCCAAATTCTTTGTACAGGCCTTCAGTGGCCCGAAAGACGCCACCGTTGACGCCCACATCCTCCCCGAGCACCACGACCCGGTCATCTCGGGACATCTCGGTTTTCAGTCCTTGGTTAATGGCTTGAAGTAAGGTCATTGTGGCCATAGTGGGAAAAACTCCTCTTTCAAATCCTTTTTAGAGCGAGAGCCGCTAGAGCGGGAACTCCCCTTCGTTGTTGAGTTCCAGATGACTCTCGTTAGCCAGCAGCGCCTGCTGCTGCTCTACCAACATGGGTGGCATCTCCTCATAGACATTCTCAAAGAGGGAGGCCCAATCGGGCTGCTCCACCGATTCGGCTTCGGAGGTCGCCTTGTTGATACGGAAGCGCGCCTCTTCCCAGACCTGCTCTTCATAAGCTTCCGTCCAAATCCCCACTTGCTGAAGGTATTTCTTCATCCGCTCAATGGGGTCTTTCCGCTTCCATTCTTCCGATTCGGCGGTCTCCCGATAACGGGTGGGGTCATCAGAAGAAGAGTGAGACCCAGCCCGGTAAGTGAGTAACTCCAGTAACGTGGGACCTTCCCCGGCACGGGCCAGTTCTGCCGCTTCCTTGGTGGCCTGATACACGGCAATCACATCGTTCCCGTCTACCCGGACGCTGCGAACCCCATACCCTTCGCCTTTTTTGTACAGCTCCGGTTGGGCGGTCTGCTTTTTCACCGGCAGGGAGATGGCGTACTGGTTATTGACCAGGAAAAACAGCACCGGGGCTTTCATCACACCCGCAAAGTTCAGGCCAGAGTGGAAATCATTGGAGGAGGTGGCACCGTCGCCAAAGTATGTCACCGAAATGGCCGGGTCTTTTTTGTATTTGGCCGCCATCGCGCAACCCACCGCATGGATAATTTGCGTACCGATGACACTGGAAATACTGACAAAGCGCTTGTCTTTAAACGTATAATGGGCGGGCATCTGGCGACCTTTGGCCAGATCCTGCTTATTCCCGTACAAGTGGGCCGCCATCAGGGATAAATCCACCCCCCGGTACATGGCCACCCCGTACTGGCGATAAGAGGGGAAGATCCAGTCAATATCCTGCAGGGCCGCCACCGTGCCGATTTGGGTCGCTTCTTCCCCGAAGGAAGTGACGCAAAAGCCAATCCGGCCCGACCGCTGAAGTTTCAACGACCGCTCATCATAGACCCGAATGGCGACCATGCCTTCATACATCCGTTTGACATCGGCTTCCGATAAGCCGTTAGGTAGATTGGCCGTTTTGGCGTCATCTTTAATCACTTTAATCAAGGTTTCAGGACCGGATTTACTGGCCATACACACGCTCCTTTTGTGAGCTCTCTCTCTGTTGATCAATTATACCTTTCATGAAAAATTCACCGGCGCGATAGGAACTCCGAACCAGGGGGCCGGAAGCGCAATAGAGGAAGCCTAACTCTTTTTCGGCCACTTCCTGCCAGCGCTTGAACGCCTCAGGCGGGACAAAGCGATCCACCGCCAGGTGTTTTTTGGAAGGCTGAAGATACTGCCCCAGGGTCAAAATATCCACGCCATGGGCTCTTAAATCTTGCATGCACTGGTAAATCTCATCATCGGTTTCTCCCACCCCCAGCATAATGGAGGATTTGGTATAGGTCTGGGGGGACCATTCCTTGACCCGGCTCAGAAGCGTCAGGGTCTGCTGGTAGCCTGCCCGGCGATCCCGAACAACATGCGTCAGGCGCTCCACGGTTTCTATGTTTTGGGCAATCACTTCCGGCTGAGACGCTACCAGGGTTTTGAGCGGGGCTTCCTGGCCCTGGAAATCGGGAATCAGGACTTCAATAATAATGTCCGGGTTGCTTTCCCGGATGGTGGTCACGCAGCGGGCAAAATGCCCGGCCCCGCCATCGGGGAGATCATCCCGGTCAACGGAAGTCAGAACCACGTACTCCCAGCCGGCTTCCCGAATGGTGTTTGCCAGCTTCCGAGGCTCTTCATGATCCAGCCACCCATTGGGGTTTCCGGTACTCACCGCGCAAAACCGGCAGCCTCGGGTACAGACCTCTCCCATCACCATAAAGGTTGCGGTGCCGCCCTTCCAACATTCCCCAATATTGGGGCACTGGGCCTCCTCACAAACCGTTGCCAGGCCCAGAGATTTAGAAATGTTTTTCAGCCGCACGTAATTTTCCCCGGACGGGGGACGAACTTTCAGCCATTCTGGCTTGCGGGGTAACGGGTTTGCGTTTGGCAAGGCGGGTACCCTCTGGTTGTAATCCCTCTCTGGCGTTGACTTAAATCAAAGAGCCAGCCAAATGACAACGTTCACATTATAGCCAAAACCCATGGCGGATTAAAAGAATTCCTTTTCGGCGAGGATTCTGTAACATTTCGATCACATTCTTTGGCTGATCACATTCTCCGGTTTGGGCTGGCTTTGCCCTGGCGCTGTGTTGGTGGTAGCGTATGGGGCATTGCCATGTGTTTCGAAGGGAAAGAAGCGCAATTCTCTGTTGGGTTCCGCTTTTATACAGGTGACATTGGCTGCTGAGAGAAAACCCGCTGATCGGCTGGTTTCCACCCCCAATATTTCACAAGAAAACGATGTGCGATGTTATAAGGAGCCCCCATGATTTCCTCGTCTATGTTTAAGAAATGGTTCAAGCAATGTGTCATCAGCCTCCTGGTATTGGGGCTGACTGCTTCACCGGCTCTGGCCTATACCCCCAAGTTTGATCAGGAAGAAGTGGAAAACATTAGTGTGTATGAGCGGGCCAGTCGAGCGGTGGTCACCATTAACGCCCTGGTGAATGGAAACCCCAGCAGCGGCGCTGGTGTCTTAATTGATCCCAGTGGCATTATCCTGACCTCAAGCCATGTCATCGGTAACGCTACCACCGTGTATATTGCCTTAGAAGATGGCCGTAAAACCCGAGGAGCCATTATCGGTCGGGCCGGGGATAAATCGGATCTGGCCCTCATCAAGGCCAATTTTGACGGGCCCTTGCCGTATCTTTACTTTGCCGATTCCACCAAGGTGAAAGTCGGACAACGGGTTTTGGCCATTGGCAACCCCTATGGCTTTGAACGAACCTTGACGACTGGGATCATTAGTCGGATCGATCGGGAACGGAACCGGATTCAGACCGATGCGGCCATTAACCCCGGTAATTCCGGTGGCCCGTTACTGGATAGCCAGGGGCATATTATTGGGATCAACCAGTCGATTTTCAATCCCGATGGAAACCGGTCCAACATTGGCATTGGCTTTGCCGTACCGGCCAACGCCGCTAAAGAGTTCCTCAAGCAACTGGCTAGCCAACCCGCTTTACCGGCCACTGTGGCGGCTATCAGCAAACAGCCGGTGATTCGCTATCGCCCTGCCGCCCGGTCCGGCTATGAAAACATTTCCATTATTCTGGAACGCTTTAACCAAGAGTTTTAGAGCTTCCAGATGCTCTTCAAGCACAAGACACCCTCTTTCTTTGTGGAGGGTGTTTTGCATGTAAAGGTAACAGCTTGCCAAGAAACGCTGGTGCTTGAAATCGAAGATGAGTGGCCTGGGAGAATAGCAGATGTTAGTCCAGAGATTTGGCAGGGTTTTTACCCTGTTTGGTAGCTGCCCTGATGTCGCATGACGTTTAAGACATTATCAAGGGGGTAAGGTGATGATTTGGAGAGTATTAAGAACTGGTATTTGTTGAAAAAGAGGGGTCGGAAGGGTGTTGGCGTTAGAATCAAAGCAGAATAAAAGGCTACCTAGTGCTAGGTAGCCTTTATCATAGACGCTAACTGGCTTACTGTGCTTCAGCCAGATGTTTTTGCAGCGTCTGGAGTCCTTCTTCGGAAAGCAGCGTGCTTTTAATTTGATCGGCCAGAGCTGGATCAATACTGTTGCTGAGTTGCTTGACGGTCACCCCGGTGCCCTCAGCGGCGGCATTGGCCGCCTGAACCAACGTTGCGTTCAGGATCTTTTTCAGCGCTTCACTATTGGCCAGATCCGGCTGGTTGAGTTTCTCGGCTACCTCGGCTTGAATTGCCTTTCTCAGCTCATACAGCCGAATTTTGCTGGAGGCGGCTTGAGTCTGAGTAGACGCATTAGTTTGGGTCGGCTTTTTTTCGGTGGCCTGGCCAGCCTCCACGGTGCTGGTAGTGTCTTCTTTTACCTCTTCCGTTTTACTTGGGTCAGATGCTGGCGTTGCTGGCTGAGCGGGTACCTGGGCCTCGTTTCTAGCTCCTTTAAAGCCTTTGAGGAACTTGTACAGCCCTAGTAACCCCGTAGCCGCACCTGGAATTAATGGTACCCAGAATAATGGAGCCCCAACCACACTGGCCGTCAGTCCAGCGGCGACGGCTCCCATCAGGGCCGTAAAGATCAGCGGGGTCTTGGCGGCTTTTAGGCCCCCTTTGAATTTGTCCTTAATAGAAACCCCGGAGGCGGTGTTTTCTTGCTGAGATGCTTGTTGAGAGGTGCTCAGCTCCACTTTGTCACCCTGGGCTTCAGTGGAGGGGACAGTAGAACCACTGCCGAAGGTGACCGCAGTGGACTGCCTGGGCAATGGGGTGTTTTGAAGCGAGTTACCAAATTGAACGGAATTCATATGAAACAACCTCCTGGTCTGACCCGACTGTCATGTTTTAACTTCATCTGATCCCTAAACACCCATCAAGCGAGTTTTGTGCTAGTGGAATCGTTAAATGTTAAGAGCGTCCGGGGAAATCCCGGACAGGATCAGCAGATGGGCAAAGGTTACACCTGGTTGATGTAAACGGGCTTGTTCGCTTTGAAGTGGTCGGTAAAGTAATCCACCATGATGATTTCAGTCCGCTTGCCGGGGGCAATGTTGATGAGTAAGCGATCGACCAGCGTATGAATCAGATAGACCCCCCGGCCATGGGTATCCATCAGGCCAGTGCCGCTGATATTTCGCTCCAGCCAGTACAAAATCTCATCGGCGGTAATCCGCCCCCCTTGATCGACGATGGAGACCCCAATCCGCTCATCATCCCGACCGTAATGAACATAAACGTACTCACTTTCCTCTAGTTGAGGAATTTGCTGACCTTTTTCATACTTCAGTGAGCCATCAGGTAGCTTAGACACGTGATAAACCGCATTGGTAATAGCCTCAATCAAGGCAGTGAGTAGATCGTTCAGGTTTTTGACCTGGTGCGCCTCCAGAAACTCCCGCAACTTGTGAAAGGCGTCCATGATCTGATCACTGTTGGTAATGATAAACGTTTCCAACGGGCTGCCGGGATCCAGGTAATTTTCCAAGCCAAAGGCGGATTCGGGGGCCAGCAGGTTGTTCACCACATTGGACAGCTCTTCGAAGTTAAAAGGGGCGGTTTTGGCAATAATATTAAAGACGCCGGTTTTTTTGGCGGTTCGGATGTAGTCTTCCACCTTATAAGCGGTAATCAATGCGGTTTTGGTGTCAGGATGAGTGGAACGGACATGATTGAGCAAGGAAAACCCGTCTTCCCCCGGCATGTTAATATCCGAAATCACCAGATCAAAGGTCTGCTGTTGCAATTTCTCCCGTGCATCCGCTGGATCTGGGCTAGCAGCAATACTTAATGAGTAGGGACCTTCATGATAATTCTCTAGATACCCCACCAGGCCTTCACGGATCACGTCATCGTCATCCACAATCAGCAACTGGTAATTCTTTTTGCCGTTCTCAGACATCGCGCTCGGATTATTGCTCCAGACTCTCTTCTTCATTGTACACAGGAAGCATGACTTTAAACTCGGCCCCCTGGTCCAGCTCGCTTTCCACCGAGAGTAACCCCCCGTGTTGTTCCACGGTGCGGTAGCTGATGCTCAATCCCAGCCCGACCCCGCCATGGCCTTTGGTGGAGAAGAATGGATCAAAAATTCGCTCTATGGCGGATTTTTCAATGCCAGGACCATTGTCCTTCAGGTGAACCGTAACAAAAGGCTTCCCTTCATTGGAGAGCGTTTCTTCAAAAAAGATTTCCAGGATTCCCGTTCCCTCTGTAGCGTCGCAAGCATTGCGTATCAGGTTGAAAAAGACCTGCTCCAGTTTTACCCAGTCGCATTTGACCAGCCATCGAGTTTCTGGGATCTCAAGTTTAAAAGTAAATTGGGCAAACTTGGGCTGGGTTCGAAAGGCATTGACCGTTTCAGCGACCAGTTCAGTCAGGCTGGCGGGCTTGAGTTCCAATCGGGTCGGCTTGGAGTAGGACAAGAGATCTCCCACTAAGACAGCGGCTTTTTCGCTGGAACGGGTAATCTTGGCCAGCTCATTGAGGGCTTTTTCCAGAGCTTCCAGCGTGTTTGCGTCTGTCTGTGGATCCAGTTTCTTTTTCAGGCGTTCCAGCGTCATTCGGGTCAGCTCGGTGCTCATGGAAATCCCGGTCAGGGGGTTATTTAATTCATGAGCAACCCCGGAAATCATGGTGCCAATGGAGGCCAGTTTTTTGGACTGGTTCAGTTCTTCCTTGATCTTTTCCATGGCCAGTCGATCTTTGAGAATTTGGGTAATGTCGGTAAAGGTCAACGCACGAATTAATGATCCTTCCGGGGTTTTGATGTTTTTGAGGCTGAAACCCAGTGTGGATTCTTCATCCGGGCGAGACGGCAGCTGTACGGTAATTTCGGATCGTTGGACATCGGCGGATGCCTCCATGAGCATAGCTTTAAGGGGACTGAGGTATTCGGGTAGTTCTTGCAAATGTTCCAGCCGGGTGCTGCTTTCCATATCCAGAAGGGTTTTGGCCTTGAGGTTCAGTTTGACCACGCTGCCATCGGGGCGAAACAAGATCAGGCCGGAGGGTAGGGTTTCAAAGATGGTATCCAGGATATGTAGGTTGGTGTCAATCATTCTGAACGTCTCCCATCGGGATCAGCGCTTTGACATCCTCGCCCGTATCGGTCCGGGTGCCGATGACCAAATATGTTGGCGCTTGCTCGGGGATTTTTTTCTCGCTCCTGCCCAGGAGCTCGGCTTTGGGATGGCACAGCAACTGTCCACGCTCATCTTGGCCAATGGAAGAAAAAAGTCCCATGTGCATCCGGTCAAACACAATGCGGAGCTGAATGTTGGCAGGTGAAGTCTGGGCTTTATCCGCCAGGAACTTTCGAAATGACTGTTTTAGCTTGGTGGAGAAGCGGTGGGGGGGAATGGGGG
>CAYLWC010000002.1:0-126139 GCA_964387265.1 uncultured Vampirovibrionales bacterium
ACCAGATAAAGCGCAGCGGTCACCACCCATAAATAGGCCGACTCCGGGTGTCTAGATCCGGGCTAACGTAAATCCCCCCAATCCACACCCCCAACCCAATCAGGACGGCCTCATAAATCGGCACCCCAAACTGCCCATACCCCACCCACACCGTGGGCAGGATCAAGACATACGTCACCCAATCATGCGTCTTTCCAGCAGCCATAACCCCTCTACTGTAACATTTTTTCAACTGTCATAGCGCTTTGTCCTTTCTCAAGCGTTATCCGCTATACTCTTTAATTGTAGAGCTACATAGCAGGAGCTAGTTTTGAGGCGGGATACACTTTATTTAAATTTAAGGCTTTTTATTCTTTTGTGCTGCATGGGGTTAGTATGCGGTAGTTGTTCGGTTGTAGATACAGCTCTAGGGAAAAAAGCGCCGGTTCTTAACCCTCACTTTGTTGTGAAGAGGCATGCGATCGCACCTCTTGGTGATACAGAGGTGATTATTATACCTGGCTCTAACGATGCTTCTTGGGAAAGTTGGGCAGAAGTCTATTTGTATGACCTCGATAAAAAGACCTTATACAAGGATCCGGCCCTTGATCCGGCTTTTGACAGAACTGATCATGAAGTGGTTGCTTACAAGCCAGGGTGCGTCATGGTTATGGGCGGGATAGCTCTGAGGGATGAGCAATGGTATTCTTCTGAGGATCCTCTAAGTAACTATGCTAAACAAACTGAAACGTATTGCATAGGCGATGCACAGTTTAAGCCGGGCCCACCCTTAAATGTTGGCCGGGCGGATTTTACTGTGACCCCATTAAATGATGGGAATATGTTGGTTTATGGTGGGGGGAACGGTGTCATAGGCCCTGCGCCTCCAGAGTTATACATTGCCAAAGAAAACCGGTTTATCTTGTTAGAAGCTCTTTCTGATGACAGATTTGATCATCGTGCTGTCAAGCTGAAAAATGGTGATGTGTTGTTCATTGGCGGCCTTATTCCTGTTACTTCAACAGTTCCTAAAAACCAGGTTATTCGCTATGATGCCTCAGAAAGGGTCTTCAAAAAAGCAGGATATACCCATTTTCACTATCTTCGACATACAGCCACCCTTTTACCAACCGGTAAGGTATTGATTATTGGACGGCAGTATCCAGGTGGAGAACCGATAGATATATCGGATGCTTTACAAGGGAAAAGAGTTGGGGCAGAGCTTTTTGACCCTGAAACAGGAGAGAGTGAAATTATTAACGGTCCGCTTGAAAAGCGAGCTTCCCATACAGCAGAGTTGTTGCCGGATGGGCGGGTTTGGATTATTGGAGGGAGCCAAAAGATTACGAGGGGCTTTTTTAATGAGAAAGTCGATCACCCCACCACAGAGTTTTATCTACCTGAAAAAAACCAGTTTGTCTATGGGCCGAAAATGGATTATTACCGGGTTGAACACCGCAGCATCCTCATGGGCAATAGAGCCATTCTGGTGGGAGGAGGCTGGTACCAGGCCAACCCCTCTCTGGTGAGTGAGCTTGAGTATTAGTTTTCCAATTAAAATCATACTCACCTCTTGGGTGAAGGCATAGATTGTCGGATGGGTTTTGGGTATAATAGGCCGTTGTCTGATTCAGAGAGGAGAGCTCCATGGCCACTACACAAACGACACCGCAAGCGAAGCCCAGCGGCTTTAGTGGGCAATCACAGTTTTTAAACTATATTGGCGGGGAATGGGTCCCGGCCAAATCCGGAAAAACCTTTGAAAGCAGAAACCCAGCCGACCCCAACGATGTTGTGGGTGTCTTCCCGGCCTCTGGCAAGGAAGAAGTTGAGGCTGCCGTGGCTGCCGCAAAAAAAGCTTTTGAACAATGGCGCCTGATGCCAGCCCCCAAACGGGGCGAGATTCTTTATAAAGCCGGTCAGATTCTGGTGGAGCGCAAAGAAGAGCTTTCCCAAGAGATGACCCGTGAAATGGGGAAAGTCCTGGCCGAAGCTCGGGGCGATGTTCAGGAAGTCATCGATATGACCTTCTACGCCGCCGGTGAAGGCCGTCGGATGTTTGGTCATACCACCCCATCCGAACTCCAGAACAAGTTTGCCATGTCCGTTCGGGTACCTGTCGGTGTGGTTGGTTTGATTACCCCCTGGAACTTCCCGATGGCCATCCCCAGCTGGAAGGTCATGCCCGCTCTCATCTGCGGAAACACCTGTGTGTTGAAGCCGGCCAGCGATACCCCGCTACTCTCTCACCGTCTGGTGGAGATTCTGGTGGAAGCTGGGGTGCCCAAAGGCGTTGTGAACATCGTTTACGGTTCTGGGCGGGAAGTCGGCGAACCGCTGATGGCCCATAAAGACGTGACCCTGATTTCCTTTACCGGCTCTACTGACGTGGGTCGTCGGGTGAATGAAGCCTGTGCCCCGACCTTTAAACGGGTATCTCTGGAAATGGGCGGGAAAAACGCCATTGTGATTATGGATGACGCCAATCTTGATTTGGCTGTAGACGGTGTTGTCTGGGGTGCCTTCGGGACGTCCGGTCAGCGTTGTACCGCTGCCAGCCGGGTGATTGTTCATAAAGCCGTTCACGCCCAGGTTCGGGAAAAGCTCGTAGCCCGTATTAACAAACTTAAACTGGGTTATGGCTTGAACCCTGGGGTGGAGATTGGCCCGGTGGTCAATGAATCCGCGATGAACAAAATTCTGGAATACATCGAAATTGGGAAAAAAGAAGGCGCTGAGCTTCTAACCGGTGGGGAGCGGGATACCCAAGCCGGTCCTGGCTGGTTTGTTAAGCCAACTCTGTTTGATAATGTGAAGCCGAATATGCGGATCGCTCAGGAAGAGATCTTCGGACCGGTCACCGCGTTGATTCCGGTGAACGACTTTGATGAAGCCATTAAAGTCGCCAACGGCACCAACTACGGTTTGTCTCTGGCCATCTACACCAAGAACGTCAACAATGCCTTCACGGCCCTGCGAGATCTGGAATCCGGCCTGGTGTATGTGAACGCCCCCACCATTGGCGCAGAAGTACATCTGCCCTTTGGCGGCACCAAAGAAACCGGCAACGGTCACCGGGATGCCGGTGAAACCGCGTTGGAAGTGTTCTCCGAGTGGAAGAGCCTGTTTGTGGACTACAGCGACAAGCTGCAACGGGCCCAAATCGACCTCGATTAATCCTCTCAGCATCCAAACAACTATGCAAAGCCCTCAAGCCAGAAGCTTGGGGGCTTTGTCCATTTTGGCTCTCCTGCAGATTACATGGAAGAGACTGGTATTTTTGGCTTTTTCCGGTACAATAATCCAAAATTTTGAAACCCAACTTTTGTATTAGTCAGTGAGAAGGGGAGAGAGAGCAATGATCTCACCAACCAAATTTGGGGCCATCTACCCGGTGACCTCCCAGGATCCGCAAAAATTAGATGCCGTTGTGGATCGATTGAAGAAAGAATCTGCAGGACCTGTCGAGACTGTGGAAATGTTCGCCGTGCCGCAACTGATGCAAACACCACAAGGGCAAAATATGATGGGCGTGAAGTTTATCATACCGCAGAAAGATGAAAAGCTGCCGCCCAGCGCCCAAAGAATCCAGCTGGTTGTGACCGAACAGGACGCGGATGAGCACCGGAAAAAGTTTCCGCTGGTTCAAGCCTGGCAAGAGGGTGTTACCGCCTACCAGAAGAAATTAGAGCAAAAGCTTGTCACCCTGGAAAATGCCTTACGGGATAAAGCGGAAGTGTTTTGGCAGGGAATTGTGAGCCGAGGGACCCCGGCTACCCCGGAAGAAGTGGAAGAGCAATCCAAGGAAGAAAAGGCGCTGATTCAAAAAATCGAGGAATTGGCCGCCAGCGAACAAGTTCCGGCGATGCCGAAAAGTGGACAAGAGTATATTAAACGCTTAGTCCATACCCTCCAGAGCTTTTCCAAACAAAACAAATCCTTTGGTTTGGATGCCAAAGTAGTGGAAGAAGGACTGGATCAAGGCATCTTCGATATCAATGCCGGTAAAGAAGACATCTAGTTTTTTGCTTCAATCTCTCAAAGACGGGGCCAGGCCGTATCGCCTTGCCCCGTCTTTTGTTGAAAAAACCGTTTGCGAGCCCCCACCAAAGCAGGCTATGATACTAAGTATCAAGCGTTGTATTGTTTGAGTGGAGAGTGCCCCCATGTCCGTCCAGATCCAAGCCCCCCATATTTATATTACAGATATTGCCCAGTATGAAGGTCAGGAAGTGACGCTGAAAGGTTGGCTGTATAACAAACGCTCTAGCGGCAAGCTCCACTTCTTGCAGGTGCGCGACGGGACCGGGGTGATTCAGTGCGTGGTGTTCAAGGGCGATGTGACGCCTGAAGTGTTTGAAGCTGCTGATAAAGCGGGACAAGAATCTTCGATCGTGGTTACGGGGTTGGTCAAAGAGGACAAGCGTTCTCCTATTGGCTTTGAGCTGGGGGTCAAGGATGTTCAGATACGGCATGAAGCCATTGATTATCCCATCACCCCCAAGGAACACGGCGTCGCGTTCCTGATGGATCACCGCCACCTCTGGCTGCGCTCCTCCCGGCAACATGCGATTCTGAAAATCCGGGCCACCATTATTAAAGCCGTCCGGGATTATTTTGATAATCACGGCTTTACCCTGGTAGATGCCCCGATTTTTACACCCAACGCCTGTGAAGGCACCACCAACCTGTTTGAGACCGGTTACTTTGATGAAAAAGCCTACCTGACCCAAAGCGGCCAACTCTATATGGAAGCCGCCGCTGCCGCCGTGGGCAAGGCCTATTGTTTTGGCCCGACCTTCCGGGCGGAAAAATCCAAAACCCGCCGCCACCTGACCGAGTTCTGGATGGTAGAGCCGGAAGTGGCTTTTCTGGAGCTGGATGGCATTATGGATCTGGCAGAAGACTTTGTCAGCTATATCGTTCAGCAGGTGGTTACCCACCGGCGGCTGGAACTGGAAGTACTGGAGCGGGATATCAGCAAATTAGAAAATATCAAGGCCCCCTTTCCCCGGATCACCTACGATGAGGCCATTGAGATCCTGCACCAAAACGGTAATACCGATACTCCCTGGGGTGAAGACTTTGGTGGAGATGAAGAAACCATCATTTCCCAACAGTTTGATCGCCCGGTGCTGATCCATCGCTACCCCCAGGAAATTAAAGCCTTCTACATGAAAGGCGATCCCGGCAATCCCAAGCTGGCCCTCAATGTGGATATGATTGCCCCGGAAGGCTACGGGGAAGTTATTGGTGGCGGTCAGCGGGAAGATGATTACGAGACGCTGCTCTCAAAGATTAAAGAGCACCAGTTGCCGGTAGACGCCTTTGACTGGTATCTAGATCTCAGAAAATACGGCAGCTTTCCCCATGGTGGGTTTGGACTGGGGATTGAGCGAACGGTTGCCTGGATTTGCGGTATTCACCATGTGCGAGAAACCATTCCCTTTCCCCGACTCATGGAACGACTACGTCCGTAATATCAAGTCACCCTTGCAAGATCCTGTTTAAGTTTTACATCGACTGGCCGAATTCCATTAGAGAGATCATTCAGCCGGAGGAATCCGTTGCTTGGCTCTCATTGTTATCCTTTGAAGAGGAAACAGATCGGTGAGGAAGTTCTGATCTGTTTTTGACGGAAATTTCCCAATAACTTTGATGGAAGACTATGGCCACTAAGAAAAAGCCAACCGTTTTTGTTCAATTCCTCGCTGCTGGTGCTGTCGCGGTGCTGGTTGGGGTTATCGCTGTCGGATTGACGCTGTTTGTCATCACCAATGTCAGCAAAGAAGCAACTATGACCGCTGATGAGGCCCGTAAGCAGGCTCAAGAGCTGGAAGCCGCCCTGGAACGGGAGCGGCAGAAAAATCTTGCCAAACAACCCACCAAGCCCAAGATACAAGAAGTACAGGCCGCCATCAACATTGAACCTTGGCAGCCCATTGTACCGGACATGCTCAAAACGGTCGATATTGAAGGCCGCCCTAAACCGGGTGTCCTTACCCGGCCTCAAGATGCCATCGGCAAGATTGTCATCAGCCCGATTTTAGCCGGGGAGGTCATTACCCAGGATAAACTCTCCGGGGGAGATGGCATTGTACTGGTTGAACCTGGCATGCGAGCGATCACCATTCAGGTCGATAGTATTGGCAACCTGGATGGCGCCGTTCTACCCGGTTTATTGGTTGATGTGTTAACGACTGTCACACAGGAAAAAGGGATTCCCCCGACCACCCGGACTCTCTTGCAAGGGGTTAAAGTCATTGCGGTTCGTGGAGACGGCAACCAGAAAGTTCGGAATACCGCAGGGGCAGTCACCCTGGCCGTAACCCCCAAACAGGCAGAAATCATTACCTTGGCCAACCAGGTAGGGAAGTTCCATCTCACCTTGAGAAACGTTAAAGACAAGGCTGTTACTCAGGTCCCAGGTGCTGATCTGGATGTCTTGTTATCCGGGTTGGAAAGATCCACTGACGAACAAAAAATCCCTGCGCCTCCTGCCACACCAGAAGCAGGCTTGGTCCCGGTGAATTACGAAGGCGGGCTACCCAACCCATCCGTCGCCCCACAGGAAAATATCTACAGCATGAATGTCTTTAAAGGCAGTTCAAAAGAAGTGGTTCAATTTGGACAGTAACGACACGAAAAGGGAAAGCGAGACAATGGAGCGTATCTTAACATCCCATCCCAAACGACTGGCCCGCATCAAACAGATCATGGCCGCCAGTTTGAGTCTGCTATGTTTGGGGCACTTACTCCTCCTTCCCCAAGTTGCTTATACAAAAAGCCCAGCCCAGGATCCGGCTGAAGCCTATCTGATGCAACAGCTGGATGATGAAAGCAATTACGCCTCCCAGAAGTCCACCCCATTGCAAGGCTCCATCACCTCTCTGAAAGTTACCAAAGGACGTTCCCAGATCATTAAATTTGCCCAGCCTATTGCCCAGCTGTCCATTGCCGAACCCACTTTGGCCGATGTAATCCCACTGGGGCCGGATCAGGTGATGATTAATGGCAAGCAACGGGGCGTCACCAGCCTGATCGTCTGGGATGAAAACGGACAAGAAGGTATCTTTGATCTTTATGTCCAGAATGATACCTCTGAAATGCTATCGGCCATTAAAGCCATTGCCCCCAATGAAAAAATCAATGTGCAAGTAACCGATGATACGTTTATTTTAACCGGTCAGGTCTCAAACACGGTCTTGCTGGATGAGATCCGGGGCATTGCGGCGGCCTACGGCTACCGAGACTCTGAGGACGCCAAGGAAGATAAATTTATTGACTTAACGGAAACTCCAGCCCCACAGGTTGTGCTGGAAGTGAAAATTGCGGAAACCAGCCGGAACGTGGCCCGGAACATCAAAACCTCCTTTTCCAGCAACCGGAAAGACTTGGTGTTAAACCGTTTAGGAAGCGCGGTGGATACCGTGGTTCTTGATGGTATCAAACGAACCCAAAGCGTCACACCTTCTCTGATAGCCTTGCCGGTCACCCAGTTTTTGGTGAGCTCAAACGCAGGCGGGTTAACAGGCTCCTATCAACCTCAAGACACCATGTTTTCTACCGCCTGGGATTTGTTGGAGCAAAAAGGCCTCTTGACCATGTTGGCTGAGCCCACGCTGGTCACAACCCATGGTCGAACCGCAGAGTTCCTGGCAGGTGGGGAGTTCCCCTTCCCTAAAGGGACCGATCAATCCGGTAGCCCGATTATTGAGTTTCGGGAATACGGTGTCAAACTTAACTTTACTCCGTGGATTTCCGTTCGAACCAATCGCATTGAACTGAATGTAGAACCGGAAGTCAGCTCCCTCGGTAGCCAATGTCTGCAAACTGCGGGTGGTAACGTTTGTGAGCTGCTTACCCGGAGAACCTCCACGACGGTGGAGTTGATGAACGGAGAGAGTCTGATGATCTCCGGCATCATTACCCGGCAAGAGCAAAACAGTTTCCAAAACACCCCATTTGTAAGCGACATTCCAATTCTGGGCGCCTTTTTCAAGAACTCGGAGAAAAGCAAAACCGATCGGGAGCTGGTTGTGGTAATCACTCCTCACATCGTAAAGCGGGAACAACACTACGGACAGATCCTGGGTCAGGCATATTAGGAATACCCCACCATGGCAAACAACACTCGAAAAATTCAAGTTCTGATCATTGATGAAGATCCGGCCATGCGGGGGCTGATCACCCACACGGCTCTCAACAGTGAAGACATGAATATTGAAATTATGGCCGAAACGGACAGCCTGGTTTACGGCTATGAATTGGTCCGCCAAAACCGCCCCAATATGGTTTTTGTCCATGTCGGAGAGGATATTGCCAAGGCCCTGGAAATTATGAGCCGGATGTCCACCTACTTTAAAGACGTCCTCATTGTCGCTTCCGGCACTGAGGTGAGCCTGGAGATCCTGCAGGCGGTCATGCAGTCGGGGGCCCGAGAGTACCTTCAGCGCCCCTTGCAGGAACAAGAAATCAGACGGGTCTTTGACAAGCACAAGGTTGCCGCCATGGTGGATTCCCAAACCGGGGATCAGACCGGACGCGTCATTACCGTGTTCAGCAACAAGGGTGGCTTGGGCAAAACGACCGTTGCAGTTAACCTGGCAATTGCCCTTTCCCAAACCGTTCAAAAACCGGTCGCGCTGGTTGATCTTAACCTGCAACTCGGTGATATAACGACTTTTCTGGATATTGAACCCAAGCAAACCATTGTGGATATCGCCAAAAACATTGCCCGGGTCGACAAGGCGTATTTAGAAAGCTCTCTGGCTGAATACAGCTTTAAAGACGCTTCCGTTTACCTATTGGCCGATCCTCTCAACGTGGAAGAAGGCGAAGATCTGACAGCTGAACAGATTAACGCGGTGTTAACCGTACTGCGCGCCTCGTTTGAATATGTCATCATTGACACCACCACGTCCTTTGATTCCAAAACCCTCACAGCACTGGACTTGGCGGATGATATTTTGCTGGTATCCATCGTCAACCTACCGTGTATCCGAAGCAGCCAACGTCTCATAAGCCTCTTTGACCGTTTGGGATACGAGAAGGAAAAGGTCAAGCTGATCGTCAACCGTTTTGTCCCAGGGGAAGAAATCAGCATTGAAGATGTGGAAGACACGTTGGACCATCCCGTATTCTGGAAAATTCCCAATGCCTACCAGGTGGTCATGACCTCCATTAACCGCGGGATTCCCATCGCCCAAGTGGAAGGCAGCAAGAGCATGGAAAAAAACTTTTTGGATCTGGCCCATAAGCTGAGCGGCAAGATGCAGCGTACCGGAGGTGGGCCCGTGGCAATTGCGCAATCCAGGCAAAACAAAAGCTTGCTCGGCGGCCTTTTTGGCAAAAAGTAGAAATTGAGGTAACACTCCATGTCGCTTCGAGATCGGTTGAAAAAATCCAACCCGTACACGCCAGCCTCAACCGGTAGCGCGGGGCAACCCAAGCAGCAAGACAGCAGCCCTCAACACCAGAGCTGGCAACCTTCAGGCAATCATCCGCCCGTTGGCGGCGTCGAAGTCCATGAAGGTAGCACAATCTCTAAAGGAGATCGGTTTGAGGAGGTCAAATCCAAGGTTCATAGCATTCTGGTAGAGAACCTCAACATTTCCCCTACCGATGTGGTCAGTAAAGAAGACGTGTCCCTGGCTGCACACCAGTTTCTCGAGCAATACCTGCTGAAAGAAAAAATCCCAATGGGCCGCTCTGAACGGGTTTTACTCATTCAGGAGTTGGTCGAGGAAGTCGTCGGCTTGGGTCCACTCGAGCCGCTACTACGGGATCCCACCATTTCCGAAATCATGGTCAATGGGGCCAGGAAAGTTTACATTGAACGCAACGGGAAGTTGTTGCGCACGGATGTGACGTTTAAAGACGATGCCCACTTGATGCATATTATCGAGCGGATCGTCTCGGCTGTGGGACGTCGGGTGGATGAAAAAACCCCCATGGTAGATGCTCGTCTCAAGGACGGCTCCCGGTTTAACGCCATTATTCCACCGCTGGCGCTGGATGGCCCCTCGGTTTCCATCCGAAAATTCAAGCAGGATGCTGGAACTCTGGAAAAACTTCTGGGATGGGGTTCTATGACCCCCGCCATGGCCAAATGTCTGGAGGCTGCCGTCAAATGCCACCTGAATATTATCATCTCCGGGGGAACCGGTTCCGGTAAAACCACGCTGCTCAACAGTTTATCCTCCCTCATTGCCGCCGATGAACGGATTGTCACTATCGAAGATTCAGCGGAACTTCAGCTACAACAGGATCACGTGGTTCGTCTGGAAACCCGCCCACCCAACATTGAAGGTGAGGGGCGGATTACCGCGCGGCAGCTTTTGATTAACTCCTTACGGATGCGTCCTGATCGAATTGTCGTTGGGGAATGTCGGGGTCCTGAAACCCTGGAAATGCTCCAGGCCATGAACACCGGCCACGACGGATCACTCACCACCTTGCACGCAAACACCCCACGAGACGCTCTTTCCCGGATTGTCACCATGTGTATGATGAACGATAACCCGCTCCCTGAGCATACCATTCGTCAACAAATCGCCTCGGCGGTGCATTTGATTGTCCAGGTCAGTCGTCTGATGGACGGGCAACGAAAAACCACCTGTATTGCCGAGCTCACCGGCATGGAAGGAGATATTGTCACCATGCAGGAGATTTTCAAGTTTGTCCAAACCGGTGTGGATGAGAAGGGTAAGGTCATTGGCAAACATGTGGCCACCGGGATCCGGCCCCGATTTGCCGATCTCGCCAAGGCCAAAGGCATTGATTTACCCGAAGATTTGTTTAAGCAAGATGAAATTTAACCCGGCCAATGCTTAAAGCAAGGATCCACCATGAACAACACCGTACTCGTCTATCTTAGCCTTATCCTGTTTTTGGTGACCGCTTTTGCCATCGGGATTGCGGTTTTCTTTTACCAGCGCTATAGAAATCCTGAGCCTACTGAGGTTGAAAAACGCCTGATGCGCCTCAAAGATCGCCGGGAAGCCGAGGTTGTAACAACCCAAGGTAGAAAACTCAACATGGTGATTCATAGTGACTATGAAAACGAAGCTTTTGGAAAACTCCTGAACAGTATTGCTTTGGCTCAGACATTAAAAAAAGATATTCTGCAGGCCGGCATGTCCATTGCCGTTGATCGCTTCATCATTTTATTTATCCTACTCCCGCTGTTTGGCTTCTTGCTCCTTGGTATCGCGGTACAAATGCCGATTTTTGTGTTTGCTTCACTGCTTGTACCTGCTGGTGCCGTCTTTGTCCTGAAATTCAAACGCAACAAACGACTGAATTTAATGTTAACCCAACTTCCTGATGCCCTCAGCATGATGACCAGCTCGCTGCGGGCAGGCCATGCCTTTCAGTCCGCCATGACGATTATCTCCACTGAAATGGCAGATCCCATTGCCGGAGAATTTGCCATCGTCGTCCGCGATCTGAACTTGGGGGTTCCGATGAAGGAAG
Organism: uncultured Vampirovibrionales bacterium; assembly: GCA_964387265.1. Taxonomy (GTDB): domain Bacteria; phylum Cyanobacteriota; class Vampirovibrionia; order Vampirovibrionales; family Vampirovibrionaceae; genus CAYLWC01. The sequence goes on from CAYLWC010000002.1 coordinate 11,458, forward strand.
CCTTAATCAAGATGCAGAACAAGCTGGATCGCCTCACCGACGTACGAATTTTTGTTACCGCCGTTCTGATCCAAAGAGAGGCTGGCGGAAACTTGGCAGAGGTACTGGAAAAGCTGGGTTATACCATTCGGGAACGGTTTAAACTCAAACGACAAGTCAGCTCTTTAACGGCTCAATCCCGTCTGACCGGCTATGTCTTGGGAGCGGCTCCGGTCATTATCTTTAGCATCCTGCTCCTCATTGCCCCTTCCTATATTGATCCACTGATAACCACGGAGCTTGGCAACTTTGCCCTGATCGTGGCAGGGGTCATGATGTGCATTGGCGTGTTTGTCATTCGTCGCATTGTCGATATCCGACTATAAAGCAGGAGAACATAGATGAACTTTCTCACCCTTGACCACATCCTGCTCCTCGTCATCATCTTCTTCGGGCTGAGCATCTCCATGTTTGTTCTGGTGGCGGTCGTGATTTCCGCCATAAACTATGAGGAAAGCCCTGTTCAAAACAGATTACTCGCCATCAAGGAATACGCGGACGCCGAGATGCGGGAACGACTTCGGATGAACAAAGGGCCGTTTGATGATCTGTTTGAAGCGCTGATCACCTTTTCTGAACCTGTTTCCAAATGGATGTTCAGCAATGTGTCCATCCAACAAAAAACCAAATCCCTCTTAACGGAAGCTGGCTTACCGGATACAGAAACTCATGTATGGCGGTTTCTGGCCATTCGGGTCGCCGTCGGCTTTGTGTTGGGAGGCCTCCTGTTCATTACCTCATTGCTCATCATTCCATTGCTCTCCATCAATTTGGGCGCCTTAATCGTCGGGTTCCTCCTGGGAAGCATGGGCTGCATGTTTTTCCTGAAAGTCAAGGGAAAGAAGCGCAAAGAGGAAATTCGCTACCGCTTGCCCGATACGCTGGACCTGATGGTTGTCTGCGTGGAAGCGGGTTTAGGCGTGGATGCCGCCATGCAGCGGGTCGCTGAGGAAACGGAAACCATGGCCCCGGAAATTTCTCATGAGTTCAAACGACTGATGAAAGAGCTCAACGCGGGTATTGCACGAGGGGAAGCCTTTCAGAATCTGAGTAACCGGGCTGGGGTGGATGAATTAAAATCGCTCTGCGCCATGATCATTCAAGCCGATAAACTGGGAACCAGTATTGCCGACACCCTTCGAATTTACGCCGATGATATGCGAACCAAAAAGCGCCAACAAGCTGAAGAGCTTGCCGCCAAGGCCAGTATTAAAATGACTTTTCCGCTGGTCTTGTTTATCTTCCCGCCGCTGTTTATCGTATTGATGGGCCCCACAGTGATTAAAGCCCTGGAAGCATTTAAGTAGAGACAAGCCCTGTCCGGATCTGGTATAACTGTCTTGTCATGGTCTTAACGCATAACCATCTTAAGATCCGCCATCACCGGATCACGATTCCCCGTCTGGCACCGGCTTTTGAGAGCTTCCGCATTGTCCAGCTTTCAGACCTGCACTTCTATGAGTACACCAACCCGGCGTATTACCAATCCGTGGTGGAGCAGGTCAATGAACTGGCTGCCGACGCCATCTTTTTAACGGGGGATGTCGTCCATTATGGAAACCGGCATCTCTCTTTGGCCGAATCCTTCCTCAATCAAGTGACCAGTAAAGAAGGGCGGTATGCGGTTCTCGGCAATCATGACTATCATGACTCCGGTCAGGGCCACTATGTCCGGTCCATGCTGGAGCGGGCTGGCTATGAGCTGGTGATCAACCGCAACACCCGGCTGACCCGATCCGATGGATCCGGTCTATGGATTGCCGGGGTGGATGATTATAAACGGGGCAAACCGGATATCCATGCCGCCATGCAAGGTATCCCCAGTGATCAGGAAGTAACCCTCATGCTCTCTCATAACCCATTGATGTTTGATTCCATCAGCCGCCACCCGGACTATCAAGTCGATCTGATGCTTTCCGGGCATACCCATGCTGGCCATGTGTATATTCCAGTACTATACCCCATTTATAGATATATACTGCAGATGAAATACCGCCATGGCCTGTTTGAACGCAACGGAACCCAGCTCTATGTCACCAGCGGCATTGGCTCGGCGGCGTTTTATTTTTCCATGTTCAATATTCAGTTTGGCTTTCCCCGGTTTCGGTATAATACACACCCGGAAATCGCCGTACTGGAGTTAACCCAAACACCCCACCCCCAGCCGGATCATCCGATGGAAACGTCGAAAAATGCCTCACTAGAAGAAGTTTCTATTTATTAAATAAACAACTGTATGCATAAGTAGATACATTAAACAATCAAAAAGCACACAAATGAATTCATCTCGGTTAGAATAGCCATAATATCAGTGGGAAAATGCTTTATATCAGGAGGGAAGATTGTAGTGACCTCTATTACTGTGCCTCGGGCCATCTCTCAGCCAGGACCCGATAGCCCGTATACAAAAAACCGGCATAACATACCGTCAGCCGATCAGGCGCACCGTGCCTGGATTCTAGCCCATGCTGTCAAACAAGAACTGGACAACAACAAGTTCCGTCAACAGGATGTACTGGCCAACTTCCCCGCTATTGCCAAAAAACTGGAAAGCATTTCCTCGGCTGAAGCGGTGGCGGCACAACTGGAAGCGCAAGCCGTCAAGGACGTTTTTGAACGTCAGGAAAAGATTAACCAGCAACTGGGACCGGACAAAAAAGACCCCACGCTGAACGAAGTGCGTAAGGCCGTCAACGAATTTATTGACGCCTCCGGCGCTGAAGCGGAGGCCATTTTGCTGAAAAACCTGAAGCTGGAACAGCTGGTTCAGCAGCAAAACGAAATTGCCGCGCGGTACAAGCTCAGCCTGTTTGCCTAAACCAGACAACAACATTCTAATTTCACAGAGGACGGACCCTTCATCCGTTCTCTGTTTTATTTGGAAGCCTCTTGTCTCCCCGAAAAGCCAAAGTATAGAATTAAAAACACAGCCGATGCCCCGGCAATCAGGATCCTGGGCATCGTTCCCACAGAAGGGTTCAAAGAAACCAGCCCCTCGATAATTCCTGCCACCACCAACAAGGGGACACAGCCCATAATCAACACCATAGACTCCCAGGCTTTTTTCCGCAACGCCTCCCAGCGCGTCAACTCACCGGGAAACAGCAATGCGTAGCCCATCATCATCCCCGCCCCACCGGCAATAAAGATCGTGGTTAGTTCAATGACGCCATGGGGCAATACAAACAGCAATAGCTTATCCCCAACCCCATACATAATGGTTACTTGCAAGGGGCCACCAAAAGCAAACATGCCGTTATGGAACATGAGCAGTAGCGTCCCAATGCCCAAAAAAGCCCCGGTCACATAGGCATTAATGGCCACCCGGATATTATTGGTCATCAGGTAGCTGGATTCGGAAAATGCGGCATCCTTATGCTCAGTCCAGATCTGCCCGGTCATCCTGATTTCCTCAATGACACTGGTGGGCAGGAAGAAGCTCGCTGTCTCCGGTTCCAGGCGTACCGTGGCCATGGCCAGAACCGTCCCGATAGCGAACATCATAAACGCCAGGTAAATAAACCCGAAGTTCCGCCGGAAGCTTTGGGGAAAGCTTTCCAGGAAAAAATGCAGAATATTGGAGATTCTGGCCGGGGGGCTGGCGTAAATCCGGCCATGGCAACGCTGGGCCAGGTTATTCAAGTAGGGCAACAGATGCTGGTGTTCCGGTTGATCCTTCAAGCGGGCCAGGTCGTTCATGATCGAACGATACAGCAGTCCCAGTTCCTTGATTTCTTGTGGGACAATGGCCTGGAGTCCATTTTCAGATTGGTTGAGCAGATGCTCTAACCGCTTCCAATCCTGTTCTCGCTCCGCCAGCCACTTCTGTCGCATCCCAGCTCTCCTGCACGTTCCCGCTTCTCCTGATAGAATCTAAAGAAGTTAGTACCCATCCTAACACTGATCCAGGGAATAGGATACTTAAAGGACAGACTCCCCCATGGATATTCGTTCAATCCACCTTATCAAAACTGCCGAGAACGTGGATATTGAGGTTGAGCTTGCCGGAGCCGCCAGCCGGTTGTATGCGTTTCTGATCGACGCTCTGGTGATGTTCACCCTTATGGCCATTTTAACCCTGGGACTTGGACTGTCTTTCACTTTTACCTCGGAAATTTTCAAAACGGCTGTACCCATTAGTACGTTGCTGGTCTTCTTTGGCTTTCACATGGTCCAGGAATGGCTGTTTAACGGAAAAACCATCGGGAAAAACATGCTCAGCATCCGGGTTGTCCGCAACAACGGGCAACCTATCGGGTTCTGGGAAGCCTTTGGTCGGAACCTATTGCGTACCGTTGACGTGTACTTTTCAGGCATTGGCCTTCTGGTGATGATGATTTCCAAACAAGAAAAACGGTTTGGAGATTACCTGGCAGGGACCCTGGTGATTAACGATCAGGCCATTACCAAGCCCCGCTGGCTCCTAAAAGCGGGCCCCGAGCAAAACACCCTGTCTGAAGGGAGCATTACACTTTCCGGCGAAGAGACTGAGCTATTAAATGCCTACCTAAGCCGCCGAAAAAAGCTCTTTAAAACTACCCAAAAACTCTTAAACACTGAACTCCAGACCTATTTTGCCAAGCGGCTCAATAAAAGCCCAGAGGAAAGCCAGACCCCGGACTTTCTGGAGCGTCTATACCAGGAATCCCAGCCTTTGAAGGACCGGGATTCCCAATAGTCAGAATTTTGGCACAGGCTAATCTTCCAGGGTGGAAGTGTCCCCTTCCGGCAAGCCTAGCTCACGGGCTTTAAGCAGACGACGCATAATCTTTCCGCTCCGGGTCTTGGGCAAGCCATCCAGGAATTGGATTTCCCGAGGATAGGCATGGGCGGCCAGCCGGGTCCGCACAAAATTCTGGATTTCGTGCTTAAGCTCTTCCGAAGGAGTAAAGCCCGCTTTCAAGGAAACAAAGGCTTTGATAATCTCCATCCGTTCAGGATCCGGCTTTCCAATAACGCCTGCTTCTGCCACCGCCGGGTGTTCAATCAGGGCGCTTTCCACTTCAAATGGCCCCACTAAATGGCCTGCGGTATTGATCACATCATCCGCTCGGCCAATAAACCAGAAGTAGCCATCTTCATCTACTTTGGCCCGGTCGCCCGTCAGATACCAGCCATTCATAAACCGGGACTGATACACCGACTCCCGATTCCAGTAGGTTCTGAAGAACGAAGGGGTATCCGGGCGCAGCGCCAAATGCCCCTCTTCCCCACTGGGAAGCTCATTCCCCTGATCATCCAGAATACCCGCCACCACGCCGGGGAAAGGCCGACCCATTGAGCCAGGTTTAACCGGCATGCAGGGGTAGTTACAAATATGCATAGCCCCGGTTTCTGTCTGCCACCAGGTGTCATGAAACACATGGCCATAGACCTTCTGACCCCAGACAACAGCTTCCGGGTTCAGAGGCTCTCCCACGCTACACAAATGGCGTAAGGAGGAAAGATCAAAGTTCTTAACCACCTCATCTCCCGCCTTCATCAGCATCCGAATTGCCGTAGGCGCTGTGTACCACATCGTGACCTTGTACTCTTGAATCACTTTGTACCATTCCTCGGCCCTGAAGCCCCCTTCATACACCACCTGGGTTGCGCCCAGTGACCAGGGACCAAACATCCCGTAAGACGTTCCGGTGACCCAGCCCGGATCAGCCGTACACCAGTAAATGTCTGTTTCTGGGTGGAGATCCAGAATGTATTTGGTCGTGGCGTATTGGGCAACCACCGCGTTATGGCGATGCACCGCCCCTTTGGGTTTTCCGGTGGTCCCAGAGGTGTAATGAATGATAGAATAATCATCCGGGTCGGTTTGCACCACCTCAAATTCTTCTGATGCCTGGGCCATGAGCTCGTGGTAAAACACTTCATGGGCATCCAGCGGGTGCATGTAATCTTGCCGTCGATCAACAATGATGACCTTTTCTAACGCCGGGAGATCTTTCCGGGCAATATCCAGGCGAGATTTAAGATCTGGGCTGGTTACCACAACCGTGGCGCCACTGTCCTGCAGCCGATCCAGAATCGCTTCCGGGCCAAAGGCGGAAAACAGGGGACCCACCACGGCACCAATTTTCAACCCGCCAAACAGCGTGATAAATAACTCCGGCACCCGCTCCAGGTAGACAAACACCCGATCCCCTTTTTTGACGCCCAGGCTTTGGAGTACGTTGGCAAACTTGCTGGTTTCCCGCTTGAGATCGGCAAAGGTATACTCTTCTTTGGAGCCATCCGCCCCTTTCCATAGCAACGCCTTTCGCTGCATCACATGCTCGGGATGGCCATCAATACAGATTGTCGCCTGATTCACCCCGTTGGCTCGGGGCAAGTTCAGTTCCTTGGCAACCGTATCCCAACCGAAAGTTTTATACATTTGCTCATAATCAGCCATATTTGGCTTGATGGGCATCTCGGAAACCGGCGGCTTTTGAATAGTCGGGTACGCTACTGGAGTATTGGGGGAAGACAATTCCGTCTGCGCCATGATGAGGGACCTCACTCTCTGTTAAACAATGGTATTTATTTTAAACCAAACCCCAGGGTTCGAAAAGTCTCAAGTCCCCGCCAGGGTTTCAGCGCGACTGTAAACAATTCGTTACAACCTAGCACCATCCCAAATTGAGCATTCTTACTTCTCTTGATACCGAGTCATTTTCAAGTGGGATCTTATTCTCCCCTGTGGTTTTTGTGAGTAAAGGAGCTTTCTTATTATGAGGATTTCCTCGCAGTCCCCCCAGCATCAGATACCCCCGAATGTGCCTACCCCGCAGCGCAAATCGACACCTCAGGCGGACTCTTTTACGCCTCAGTCCGTTCGCTTTAGCGGAAATTCTCCCAAAAATGACGCGATCTCTGAAAAAGACTTACAAGAACAACTTCCCCTTGCCATGCGGGTGGCCCTGGATAGCGCCAAAGAGATTGCCTATCAAGTCGGATCACCCATCGCCACCCCCGCACACCTGCTGGTTGCCATGCTCAAGCTGGTCCGGGATAACGCAGCCAGTTTAGAAAACCTGAAAGCCTCCACCGATAAAAACACCCAGGCGCTTCTGGAGCTTCAAAAAATTCTGTTCGGAGAGGAAAATTTACCCCAACTGCCTGCACCCGTGCAGATTCATCTGATTAATGAAGCTTTGAAAAGCCTGAAGCTTCCCGAGAAAGTTGCCTCGCTCCCGGTTAATTTTGATCCCACCAGCATACCCACCGATGGCAAACTTAAAGAGATGTTTGAGGATGAGATCACCTATCCCAGCGAACGAGCTGACGATGAACGGAGTGAAATTTTAGCCACAGCCTTTGGTAGAATCTATCGCCCCATGGGAACAATTATGAACGGCTTACTGGAAGACGCTAAAGAAATAGCCAAAAATCCAGAACGCCTGAAAAAAATTCCTGTCGACGCCGTTCGCTTACCTGATCTAATCGACGAAGTGCGGAAACCCAAACCCAGCAAGACACTCACGGCCTCGAACGCTCCCACGCTGAAAGATGTCTTAAAAGACCAAAGTCCAGCCATGGCCGAGGCCTTGAAAAAGGCCACAGAAATTGCCAAACAGTACAACAGTCCAGAAGTGGAAATCCGCCATTTGATTCTGGCGATGCTACGCATAGCAGAGGATATTGCAGACCGCGAGGATGCCTATGTAGCTCCAGATAAAGTCAATTATCCGGTCAACCGGCACATTCTCGATGTGCTGATGCCACCGCCAGAGCGTTTCCGGATGTCTCCAGCAGAGGTGCAAGGCCACCTCAAGCAAGCCATAGATATCATGGTCTCTAGACTCTTTCATGAAAACAGCCCGTTTGTCGAGCCGGTACAGAAGCCGGAACTCTCCCAAAACCTGACGGAGTTGCTTTATGAAGCGCTGTCCGTTGGAGGACAAGACGGAAAAACAACCGCTGTCGTGGCTAGGAACCTGCGCAAGTTCGCGGATACTGGCATGATATCAAAACAATCTGAACAGGGTGATTTGGTGGGCGCCACTTTACTGCAAGATCTGCTTCAGGTTACAAAAAGCCAAAACCCACATTCCAAAGCCAGCAGAGAAAACAGTGCCCCGCGCAAAGTAGAAATCAATAAGTCACAAAAGCAATCCAAGATCAAAAAATATCTCAGCACCCCGGCAGAGTGCACACAACGCCTGTCTGAGGTACGCCGAACCGGCAACATGACCGATGAGCAGTATGCAGGGGTCCAGATCCTCATTGACAAGCTGAAAAACACCAATCCGCAAAGCGCTAACGGGGAAGTCTTGCTGGGTCGTCTGAACGCCATTTTGAATGATTTGCCCTGGGAAGCCGATGACACCGACCTGGATGTCCGCCATGTCCGAGACGTTCTGGATCGGGATCACTCGGGTCTGGAAAAACCCAAGCGAGAAATTTTGCGGCATATCAGCACCCTGAAACGGCAAAAGGAAAAAGGATTGCCCGCGACCAGCAAAATTATCTGTCTGGTAGGCCCTCCCGGTGTCGGAAAGACCAGCATTTCTATGGCTGTAGCTGAAGCCACTGGGCGAAAGCAAGGACGCATTGCCCTGGGTGGCGTGGATGATGAGGCAGAGATCCGAGGTCACCGCTCCACATATGTAGGAGCCCTGCCAGGCCGTATTGTCAACGCATTAAAGCTGACAGGTAGCCAAAATCCGGTATTGGTCCTTGATGAAATCGACAAACTGGGCAAGGGTAAAAGCGATCCCAGCGCCGCACTGCTGGAAGTATTGGATCCCAAACAGTTGCATAAGTTTGTGGATAACTACATTGGCCCGGAAGTGCCGATCGATCTCTCCAATGTCCTCTTTATGGTCACCGCCAATGATTTAGGCAAGATCCCCGGCCCCTTGAGAAACCGGATGGAAGTCATTCAGCTGGAAGCGTATGACGCGGAAGAAAAATTCGATATCGCCAAAAAGCATCTTCTCCCTCAAATCATGAAGGAAAAAGGCTTGAGCGAGACAGAACTCCAGATCTCTGATAAGACCCTACGGACGCTGATCAATGATTACCACGAGTTAGAAGCCGGTGTGCGCTCCCTGAACCGGAGCCTGGAAAAGATTGCGGCCACCGTCATTGAGGAGCTTGAATTAGACGGAAAAATACGGGGCGAAATTCAACCCAAGGATCTGGTTGAAATTCTGGGGCACCCAAATCAGCTTAAAAGCCATAAATTGCCCTCCATGATTGGGCGAGTTAATGGTCTGGCCGTTATGGGCGGCACCATGGGAGAAGTACTTCCCATTAACGCCAAAGTGCTCGCATCAGAAACTTCCGACCCTAAGAAACCGCCTGTCCTGACGATGCCCCCTCCCACCGGTGGCGTCAAGGAAATGATGCGAGAATCCACCCTGGAGGCTTTCCACTTTGTCAAATTCAACCGGGACGCGCTGGAAAAGTATGGAGTGGAACTCAAAAACGGACACACCTATGAGGTTAACATCTCCCATGACCGGATTAGCATCCCCAAAGATGGGGACAGTGCCGGAGCCGCCTTCACCACCAACCTGGTCAGTGTGCTGAGCAATCGTAAAATCAGGAATGATATGGCCATGACCGGAACCATTACCATCCACGGGAACGTCCTGGGTGTTGGTGGAGTCCAACAAAAGCTGCGTGGTGCGCTGAAAGACAACATGAAAGTCGTTTTCCTCCCCAGGGAAAACATGAGTGATGTGGAAGAGCTGCCCAGCAAGCTGAAAGGGCAACTCCAGGTGGTTTCTTCCAAAGAACTGACAGCGGCCAAAATCAACACCCTCAAGCCCGGCAAAATGCTGGTGGTGCCGGTGGATAATATCACCGAAATTCTGGATCACATCCTCCTGCCCAAAGAAGCAAGCAGAAAAGGGACCCAGAATGGTTCCACCAAATTTGCCGGAACCATTCAGACACCTCGGCGGTTGAATTTGGTTTCCTAAGCCGTCTAAGCCGAATGTTCCCGTCTCTCCAGAGCCTCAACCTTTCCGTTGAGGCTCTGGCGTATTTCAGGAAGCCCCTTGGGTTCTCCCTAAGATGGTATAGAATAGAGACATGACCACAACCGATGTCTCAAACAGCACCTCAACGGTTTCCACCCAGGCCAAGCCCCTGATCCAGATTCAGGGGCTATCAAAGCATTTCCCCATTCATAAGGGCTTTTTCAACCGCAAAGTGGGCGACGTGCAGGCAGTGACCGATGTTGATCTGACCATCTACGAAGGAGAAACCCTGGGTCTGGTGGGCGAATCCGGCTGCGGAAAATCCACCCTGGGACGCTGTATTTTGCAATTAATCCGTCCCACGGCAGGCAGTGTGCTGTTTGAGGGAGAAGATTTAACCCAACTGAGCAACGCCCAATTGCGCCCCCTACGGCAAAAAATGCAGCTCATTTTCCAGAATCCCTATTCCAGCCTGAACCCTCGAATGACCATTGGGGAAATTCTCAAAGAACCTTTAGAAATTCATAAGCTGTATATGGGTAAGGCCTTGCGGCAAAGAATTGATGAGCTTTTGGATATGGTCGGACTCCCTAAAGACGCCTTTGATCGCTACCCCCATGAGTTTTCTGGCGGGCAGCGGCAACGGGTGGGGATTGCCCGCGCTTTGGCCTTAAACCCTAAGTTTATCGTGGCTGATGAGCCGGTCAGCGCCCTGGATGTTTCGATTCAGGCCCAGATCCTGAACCTGCTGGCGGATCTCAAAAAGGAATTCAACCTGACCTATCTCTTTATCGCCCATAACCTGAGCGTGGTGGAATATATCAGTGACCGGGTCGCGGTGATGTACCTGGGGAAAATCGCGGAAGTGGCCCCGGCCAGAGAGCTCTACCAAAAGCCCTTGCACCCCTATACCAAGGCCCTGCTTTCCGCCATCCCGGTTCCTGACCCCACCGTGGATCATAGCCAACGAATTTACCTGGAAGGGGATCTCCCCAACCCGGCCAACCCGCCCAGCGGCTGTCGCTTCCATACCCGGTGTCCCTATGTCATTGATAAATGCCGACAGGAAATTCCCATGGGCATTGAGTATTTACCCCAGCATATAGGGTTCTGCCATCGGATTCCCGAATTAAACACGCTCTAAGGGGATTTAGCAAAAAAGTTAAGGGTTCGTTAAAAAAGTCGGGATAGAACCGGATATAGCCTAAAGTTTTCATCTTCGATGATCGAAAAGCTATAAGATACTTCACTTATACATTTCATTCGACCTAGAAGGAGTAATCACCTTGGGAAAATCTCGTTCTACATGGGGGCCTCATTCCGAAGAATTTGGTGAGATGGAATTTATTGAAAATCAGGGAGAGTGGGCTAACGAGGAAACACAGGTCTTTCTTGCCGAAGCCCATGAAGCTCTCTCCCGACTCAACACCAAAACCAACAAACGTGGAAAACTAATGAAACGCCCAAGGCGAGCTGAAAACTGGCAGTAAACCAAAAGCCATAGGAGATTTGCAACAGGAATCGGCTGATGCCGGTTCCTGTTTTGACTTGCAGAACACAAAGCCCTGTATAATAAAATCCGTAGTATTTGCTCTGGGAGATGACGGCGATTTCCAGCGTTTACGGACAAATTGAAGGGCTTAAAAAAAGCGTTCTCAGTCAGTTGGATAAACTGTACCGACGTCGGATCCCGGAAGGGGTTCTGTTGAGCTATGACCTGGCCGAAGAACTCTGCGCCCTCAACCTGGATACCGGGCGGGAGCTTACTCTGCTGGTAGATGCCAAGGGGCATGTCGATCTGGTGATGGTGGGCGCTGTGGATCAATTGGCCCAAGGGAATATTATCCCCCCGCCCGATACCGTTGAAGGCCTGAGTCGCTTCTATTGCGTTCATTCACGTCCAGGCTGGAAGCCACCGAGCCAGGCGGAACAGGTCACGTTGCTGCAATACCATTTTCCGGTCCTGGTCACGCTGGCCGCCGGAACCGAAACGGGCTTTAGCCGCTCCCATGGGGAAAATCCCCATTACTGCGATGCGGCCTGGATTCTCAACCCTTCCTCAGGCGGCCCCGGTATGGATGGGAAAAAACTGACCACCCAGGAAACCGGCCCCCTTACTGCCCGAGCATTGAGTGAAGAAGCCCTGGAGAAATGGCAGGACTGGGCTGCCCCCAGCTTTACCCAACGATCCGGCAAGCAGCAGACAAAGCGAGAGCGGGCATTTTTGATCGGTATGGCCGCTACCGGCAGCCCGGAAGCGGAAAGTACATTGGAAGACAGTCTGGATGAGTTGCGTCAACTGGCCAAAACCGCCGGAGCGGATATTGTGGGACTACTTACCCAAAACCGCAGCACACCAGACCCCAGAACTTACCTGGGTTCCGGGAAAGCCCAGGAGCTGGCCTTGCTGATTCAAGAGTATCAGGCCAATGTCATCATCGCCGATGAGGAACTTTCCCCGGTCCAACAGCGGAACCTGGAGCAGATCACGCAAATCAAGGTCATTGACCGAACAGAGGTGATTCTGGATATCTTTGCCCAGCGAGCCCATTCACGGGAAGGCCAAATTCAAGTTGAGCTGGCCCAGTTACAATACCTGATGCCCCGCCTGCGGGGTCGGGGGCGGATGTTCAGTCAGCAAACCTCCGTGGGCGCCAAAGGGGGGATCGCCACCCGCGGCCCAGGGGAAACCAAACTGGAAACCGACCGGCGGGCCCTGAGCCGACGGATTACCCAACTGGAACAAGAAGCCGAGGCCGTGGTGCGGCATCGCCAGTTTCAGCGTCAGTCCCGCAGAAAAGCCCAGATTCCGGTCGTCGCCCTGGTGGGATACACCAATGCCGGAAAATCCACCCTCATGCGTGCCCTGACCCACTCCGACGTACTGGTTGAAGATAAGCTCTTTGCCACCCTGGATCCCACCACCCGGAAGCTATACTTACCCAGTGGACAAGAGGTGTTACTCAGCGATACCGTTGGGTTTATTCGCAAACTGCCCACGTTTTTGATTAAGGCCTTCCGGGCCACGCTGGAAGAAGCCGCTTCAGCCAATCTGCTACTCCATGTCTGGGATATCAGCCACCCGGATCGGCTTCAACAGCTGCATTCCGTTCAGGAGATTCTAAAGACCCTGTTTGAAGAGCTGCAAGTTCCATCCCCGCCTCTGTGGACCCTGTGCAATAAAATTGATCGCCTACCCCACTGGGAGCAGGAACTGGCGTCGATGGCCCCCACTCTCACACACCCCATAGCAATCTCAGCGCAAACCGGAGAAGGGCTTCCAGAATTAACCGAGACACTGGCCCGCTTTATGGAAACCGCCCTGCCTCCGCATAGCGTCTGATTCCAAGTGGGGCCGTAATGGGACCATCCTGTTAGTTTCCACAAAAATCGGGTATACTACAGACATGGCACACCCTTCCATACAACGGGCCAAAACCATTGCCAGGCTGATGGATTCAGCCTGGACAATTCCGGTCATCCGCAAAAAAGTGGGACTGGATCCCATTTTGGGGCTGCTGCCTGTGGGTGGAGATATCATCGCCATGCTAATCTCCCTGTACATCCTCTGGGTGGCTTATGACTTACGTCTGCCCAAATCGGTGCTGGCACGCATGAGTGTCAATATCTTGCTGGATGCCTGTATTGGAGCGATTCCCCTGATAGGTGATTATGCGGATATCTTCTGGAAGTCTAACATGCGGAACGTGCAACTGCTGGAAGAAGCCTATCTCCAGTATGGTAAACCAGAAGAGATCATCCTGGATGTTCAGGCAGAACCAGCTTAGCGTATCTTAGTTGTTAGCTTGCCCAATCTGATAGATTTGCAACATATTGGTCGCGCCCCGTAGCGGGGTTTTCCCGGCGCAAAACACCACACTATCCCCATCTTTCAACAATTGATTAGAGAGCAGGGCGTCTTCTGCCAGCTTCAAAATCTCATCGGTATTGGCGGCGTATGATATGACCAACGGCGTGACCCCCCATAACAGGCTCATGCGGTTATACACGGACTCATTCGGGGTTAGCGCCACAATTGGCGGCAAGGGCTTGAGCTTGGATACCCGTTGCGCCATCGAGCCCGATGTGGATAGAACCACCAGGGCACTCACATTGGCTTTGGTCGCCGCGTAACTGGCCGAATGAGCAATGGTATGGTAAAAATGGGGAGAGGTAGCGCTACTGGCTTCATGAGCCCGTGGACGATAGGCCAGATAATCTTTTTCCGCTTCCTGAATAATCCGCCGCATCATGGATACCGTTTCTACGGGGTAATTACCCATGGCCGTCTCACCGGACAGCATCAGCGCATCCGCCCCATCGAAGACGGCGTTGGCCACATCGCTCACATCAGAGCGGGCAGGCTGCAGAGAATTAATCATGGATTCCATCATCTGGGTCGCGATAATAACAGGTTTACCTGCTAAATTCGCTTTTTCCACCAGCTTTTTCTGGGCCACGGGCACTTTTTCAGGAGGAAGTTCAACCCCTAAATCGCCCCGAGCCACCATGAGGCCATCGGCTTCTTCCAGGATCTCGTCTATTTTCTGTAATGCCTGCGGTTTTTCAATTTTGGCAATGACTGGCGGAGGCTCTAACTCATAAGAGCGAATAAAATCCCGGAGTTCCCGGATGTTTTCCGCATGCTGAACAAAAGATAACGCCAAATAATCCACCTGGGCACGGGTCGCGGCCAAGGCATCCTCACGGTCTTTATCGGTCATGGAACCCAAGGCCACCACTGAATCCGGCAGATTAATGCCTTTACGGGCATTGAGATGCCCTCCCTGTATCACCCGGCATTCCACCGTTTGATCATCGAGGCGGCGCAGTACCTTGAGGCGGATCTTCCCGTCATCAATCAGGACGGTTGAGTGCACTTCCAACGCATCAATAACCGCCTGGTACTTGGTTCCAATCACTCCCTCCGCGCTTTCACGGGCCTTGGTAGTAAACAGAACCTTTTTCCCAGGCTCCAGAAAAACTGGCGTGTCGTTTTTCAAGGGACCTGTTCTCAACTTGGGGCCTTGCAAGTCCCCAAGAATCGCTACAGGCCGCTTAAGTTCCGAGGCAATCTGACGGATCATCTGAATACGCCCGGCCATCTCCTGGGATGGACTATGGGAAAAATTCAGACGAAACACGTTTACGCCCGCCAGGATCAACTGTGTGATTTTTTCCTTGTTTAACGTGGCAGGCCCCAGGGTTGCGACAATTTTTGCCCGGTTTCTCCGATGCAGGGAGAATGAGGAAACCACTTCCTCTTCTGACATGAGGAGATCCGCTTTAACCGGCATTCCGCAAGTCCTGCACGTAAGTTTGTTCTCCCAGCACCGGGGTTACCGCATTATCCACCCTGATCTGGTACCGCTCCAGCTCAGCATCCACTGGCAACGTAAAGATGGCATACCGCTCGGCCTGAATTTGAGGGTGCAAGACCACGGGTTGCATATCCAAAACTTTTTCTCGTTTTTCTTTTCCCGCCATCTTGGCATACTCAAAGCTCAGCCCCTTTTCCACTGGCTGAGAATACCCTCCTTCCTCAGAAACCAGCTCAATGGCGAACTTATCAACGCCAATCGTCTTGCTTACCTTGGTCAGGTTCTGCATTTTTAATGTGACAATAACATACTGCCCATCTGAGACTTTGTTCCCGATTTTGTGGATCAAGGTCACTGTTTCCGTTTGCAAAGCCAAGTCCTTTGCAGGTTCATTCGTTTTTGCGTTTTGCATAGCGCAGCCCGTTAATAAGGCACCCATGCTGGCAATAGCGAAAACCAAAAGAAATAAAATTCCCAACTGCCAGACCGATTTCTTTCCGGTTCTTTGAATATTACGGCTTTGCTTCATAACAACTCTCTCAAGACTCAATCAGTACACTCCACCGATTATTGTATCAAAAACAAGATGCTTGTTCGGTGTCTCATCCCAAGCGATGGGCACAACCGGTCAAATCGCTCAAGGATGTGATACCTTCCTCCTGACAAAACCGTTGCAGGCCCACCACCAGCTCTTGAAACAGCATAGGCTCTCTAAAGCAAGCGGTTCCTACCTGTACCAGAGAGGCGCCTGCCATCATAAACTCTAAGACATCCTCTACAGAAGCAATGCCCCCGACGCCAATGATGGGGGTATCCGGGAAGTGGTGATACAGCCGCCAGATGTGATGTAGAGCAATGGGCTTGATTCCGGGGCCGCTATATCCACCGGAAACCCGTTTTAAAATGGGGGTTCGGGTTTTAATATCAACGGCAGCCCCATATACTGTATTAATAGCCGTCAGGGCGCTGGCACCCCCCTCGATGGCCGCGGCAGCAATGGGAACAATATCCGCCGTGTTGGGAGTCAACTTGGCAAATACCGGACGATGAAAAGCTGAGCAAACCGACTGTACCGCTTCCAACACCATTTGGGGCTGACTGCAAAACTCTACCCCGCCCTTTTCCACATTCGGGCAGGATAGATTCACTTCAATGGCCGCTACATGGCTTCCGTTGGGGTGTGCCATTACCGCTTCGGCCATCTCGGCAAAAGCCTGGTTGGAATCAGCTGAAATACTTAAAACCAGCGGCACCTGGTGTTGAGCCAGCTCAACCGATTCTACTTCCAGAAAGGACGCCAGCCCTGGATTTTGAAGGCCAATGCTGTTGAGCATCCCAATACCTGGCAGTTCCACGGTTCGTGGCTGCATGTTCCCCACCTTGGGTTCTTGGGTCACGGTTTTGGTGACAATCGCCCCCAAAGCCTGTTTAAGCAAATACATCTCGCTAAACAAGGCGGGGTTAAAGGCCCCTGACGCGTTCAACACCGGGGTGTTAAACCGGATATCCGCCAAAGTAACAGCCAATTCTTGATCTACAGCCGGGGACATACCGATCCTCCACCTTGCTGAACCGGTACCCCAAGCTCATCCCCGGGCCAAACAATCTGATCCCGCTGAAATACCGGCCCTTCCACGCATACCTTGGAAGGCAATAACTGATCCGCCCGCTGCACCACGCACCCTGTACAAGCGCCCGTGCCACAGGGCATATGCTCTTCCAGGGACACTTCCATGTGGATTTTAGGATTCATCTGCCGTAACAGCTGACTGACCGCCTTCATCATAACAGTAGGGCCACAAATATACGCCATTTCCGCGTTTTGGATCAGTTCCACTTGACGCTCCAGTTGCTGGGTCACAAAACCCGCCTCTCCATAGGAGCCATCATCGGTTGAAATGAAAAGCCGATCCGCCCCAAACACATCCGTTAATTCTTCCAATAATCCCAACTCCGAACGACTCCGCACCCCATAGAAGCAGGTTGCCTCCACTTGGGCCTGTGTTTTGCGGAGCTGCTGCCCTAAAAAATACAAAGGCGCGATGCCAATCCCCCCGCCAATCATCAATACCTGACCGGAAATCCTTTGCGTGAAAAAGGTATTCCCCAGTGGACCCAGTATTTTGATACTCTGGCCTGGTTGAAATTCCGCTATCATTCGGGTGCCCACCCCAACTATCTTATAAAAAATCTCCAGCCGGGTCTGCCCATGTGTCCTGAATACACTAAAAGGGCGGCGAAAGAAAAACCGGGGATCGGGTAAATCCAGCATGACAAACTGACCTGGCTGGCATTCAAAGACGCTACCCTGGGTTTCCAGTAACAACACTTTCAAATTCTCGCCGCAAGTGCGGTTTTCAAGAACCTGACAGTGATGATCCTGAAGTGTCATACCTACCTTGAACGTGTTAAATGAAAAACAGCCACTACCGGGGAATGGGGACTTTCCCCAGGGTCTGTTTTACCACAGAGTCAATGGTCAGTCCATCCAACTCGGCTTCGGCACTTAAAATCAGACGATGGTTGATCACCGCTGGAGCCACAGCCTTGACGTGATCCGGTGTGACAAAGCCATCTCCCTGAATGGCCGCATGAGCCCGGCTTGCCGCCATTAAATACAACGCTGATCGAGGGCTGCATCCCAGCTCCAGGTTCGGGTTTTCCCGGGTGTCCTGAACAATCTGCAGGATATAATCCAGAATACTGTCATCCACCGTGACCTGATTCAGCACCGCGCGGCAGGCCAGAATTTCCTCCTTGGTGGCCACCGGGGTCACCTCCTGATGATGAAGGGCGCGAATACCGGATACGGCAACATGGCGCTTAAGCATTTGTTTTTCCGCCTCCGCTTCCGGGTATGTGATGTGGATTTTCATCATGAAGCGATCCAACTGGGCCTCTGGCAGCGGGTAGGTCCCTTCAAACTCAATGGGGTTAAGGGTGGCCACCACGGTAAAGAGATGGGAAAGCGGATAATTGGTCCCATCAATGGTCACCTGCTGTTCTTCCATCGCTTCCAGCAACGCTGATTGGGTTTTCGGCGGGGTACGGTTAATTTCATCGGCCAACAGTAAATCGGTAAACACCGGTCCTTTACGGAAGGTGAAGCTACGGCTGTTTAAATCATAGATGCTGGTCCCGATAATCTCGGCGGGCAGCATGTCCGGGGTGAGCTGAATCCGGTTAAAATCCAGGTGGATCAATTGAGCCAGACTCTTCAACAAGGTGGTCTTGGCGGTACCAGGCAACCCCTCCAGCAGAATATGCCCTTCTGCCAAAAGTCCCACCAATAAAAGATCAATCACCGCTTCCTGGCCAAAAACAATTTCCTGCAGTCGGCTCCGAAGCTTGTGACTAACGGTTTGAACGAGCGTAAGGTCTTGCGTCATATCTGTTTCCTTGAGTCAGTACGTCTTGTATGAAGGAGAGCTGCTGCATCAACCGGAGCAGATCTTTATGGGGTATTTGCCGTTGCTCCTGGACGAGGGTTTCCGCCTGCTGAAGAGCCTGTAACATGCCATCCGGGGTACTCAGGTCACTCTGTGAAGCGTTCCCGTCTTTTTTATTATTATCCCCCAGAATCGTTTCAAAGAGCATCTTCAACCGTTCAGGTTCTTCCAACGTCATCCGGTGGCGAAGCGATAACAGGCGCGTTACTTCCTTTAATTGGGGTTCTAATGCCATCACCGATGCCTGGGATCGGTAGTAAACGCCTGCCATCGATTGAATAAATTCCTGAAAACCAACTGGGTTCTTTTCGCTCTCTCCTGGTGACTGTGGACGCCAGGGACGAAACCCCAGCCAGAGCACCAACGCGAACGTAAAAATCACTTGATTAAACACATGTCCCATCGGGGTATTTCGGTAATAATAAGAAAACACATCTGGGGCATCCATCAAGCCATGGACATATTCATTAATACGGACCACATGCCCTTGAGAAACCAGCAAATTAGTTAACATCTGGTAATTGTCCAACTCTCGATCCATCAAGAAGGCGTTACTCGCCAGATCGGTCATTGTGCCCAGAATCAGGGTTCCCTTCCCATAAGGGACTTCCACCATGGCCACTTGCCCCGCATCATCCACCAGCAACGGTAAAATTCGTTCATCCTCTTCTATCAGAAAACGCCCCCTTGCCTCAGAGCGCAATTGACCACCCTGCAAAAAGACTTTCAAAGCCGGATGGGCACTCGAATGGAGCTGAAAATCAACCGTCTCTCCATCGGGGGTGTTGCTCTGCCTCAAGGTCAGATTAACCGATTTCAGAATAGTTCCGGCCCCCACCCGCCTGAATTGATCCAGCAAAACCAAGGTATTTCCTTGGCCGACCCAGCGCAATAGCTTTCGGGCCTCTTTTTCCGAAAAAATGACTTGCGTGCCCGCTACCGATAAGGGCGCAATCATCACCATCGTGGTAGGAGCAGGGAGCTCTTCCAGATGACTAAAAGTTTTTCGCCAAACCGATGTACGGACTCCCGCCTTTTCTGCCGCCAAATACCAGGCCCGATACCCCGTGGGTTTATTGTTATAGACCGAACGATTGGGTAAAAACTCCTTTTGACTCACCGTCTGGGAAAGCTGGGTCGTTAAATACATCATCCCTAACAGGACCAGCACAAACGCCACCAGGGTCATTAAAAACTTCCGGTTGGTTAACGGTTCAGCCATGACGCCCGTGTCCCCGCGATTTCCCCCCTGCCTTTACCGCCCCTACTTGATCCGAAGCCTGAACAAAATCCTGGTACTGCGCCTGGTAGTGTTCAAAACCAGCCGCATCCACCGAGAGATGACCATAGCGAGTGGACTCAAACAACCGAGCAAGTTCTTGAAAAGCCGTAGAAAGCTGGCTTGATGAGTACTTATTCAGGGTCTTCAGATACTCCCGGTTCGAGCGTGTGGCTTCAAAAGGTACCAAGCGGGTTTCATCCAGCAGACACAAAAGTGCCAGATACATCTGCCGGACCGCCTCCTCATAATGAGCTGCTCTGGCCTGTTTTTTCGCCTCCCGTTGATGATGCGCGGCTGTGATCAGAAGCTCCTCATCAAATTTTTTTAGGGGGACTGCCTGCATGGACCCCGGGGCCTTCTCTTCCAGATGCCGTTTCAAAATAGTCAGCAGCAGGTAGAAAATGACCAGGGCAAAGAAAATCACCACCGCCCAAAAGACATAGGTCAAGACCATAAAGATAAATTCCGGGATCTCATCCCGACCGGCGATACCCGGATCTATCCTGGCAAACAGATCCTGAATCCAACTCATTAGCCCATCAATCCCCGCCTGTAGCTTGTCCATCGTTTGCTTCACCAACGGATGCTTCATAAACGCATCAAGCAGGCCAGGCTGTTCCGGTTGGAACTCCGGCATATTCCGAACTTCATTTAGTGCTGGTTCTATATTGACAGGCCTTGCGTGGCTGGGGGCGCTGAGCGTGGTAGCAACTTTCTCCGCGCTTGCCAGTAAGGTATTAGAACCTGCAAAAAACGGCTTTACCACAGCATTTTCCATCATGGGGGTGAAAAAAACATCCTGAATAGGCTATAATGCAAGTATACAGGTATTTCATTGTTTCCACAGCAATTTCCTGGAGGGTCCCCAAACAGACAATGGCTGTATTGAAAGTAATTAATTACGGTGAGCCGGTCCTTCGGCAAAAGGCCGAAAAAGTTCACAAGGTCTCCGCTAAAATTCAAAAACTGATTGGAGATATGTTTGATACGATGTACGCCTACAACGGTGTTGGCCTGGCCGCGCCTCAGGTGGGTGTCTCCAAACGGATCTTCGTGCTGGATTGCTCTACCGATGAGCAGCCCATGCCGCAGATGGTGTTTATCAACCCGGTCATTGTCAAAAAACATGGCGCCATCGTTAGCCGGGAAGGCTGTCTGAGCTTCCCTAACGTGTACACCGATGTCAAACGCTACAAGGCGATCACGGTCCGTTATATGGACATGAAGGGAAAAACCCGTGAAATGACCGTAGAAGACGGGAGCCTGCTGTGCCGGGCCATTCAACATGAGTTGGATCACCTGGACGGCATTCTGTTTGTGGATCATGTCATCGATCGTTTTACCACCGAGCAAATGCTTCAGGAAAACAACCTGCCCTCGATCGATCCCAACATGATTCTGGATGAGCCGGAACTGGATATTGCTCTGACGCCCCTGCACGGTTAATTGCCTTCCTTGGCCAGACTGGTACTTGGCTCTCCCGGTGGGTCTTGGTAAAGTGAAATCGTACCGGTCGATCAAAAAGTACGAGCATGAGCCAACCCCTTCGCGTTGTTTTTCTGGGAACCCCCCAGTTTGCCGTTCCCACCTTAGAGGCCCTTCAACAAGCCCCTGAGATAGAATTGCTGGGTGCTCTCACCCAACCGGATAGACCAGCTGGCCGAGGACAAAAGCTCGCGCCGCCCCCGATTAAAACAGTGGCGGAAAGCTATGGGGTACCGGTTTTCCAGCCGAAATCCCTAAAAAAGGACCCAGCTGTTCTGGGCTGGCTCCGGCAACAGCAACCAGATTTTCTGGTAACGGCCGCTTTCGGACAGATTCTCTCGCAAGAAGTTCTGGATATCCCAAAAATAGGCACAGTCAACGTTCATGCTTCGCTCCTGCCCGAGTATCGAGGGCCTAATCCGGTTCAACGGGCCATTCTGGACGGAAAAACCACCACAGGCATTACCACCATGCTCACCGATGTCGGCGTGGACACTGGGGATATTTTACTGAAAGCCGAAACCCCCATTGGGCCTAATGAAACCACTGGGCAACTCACCGAGCGGCTGGCCCACGTTGGGGCATCGCTCCTGATAGAAACCCTGCTCGGTATGAGGCAGGGAACGGTTCAGCCCCAACCACAAGCGCATGAGCAAGCCACCCATGCCGGTAAATGCCATAAAGAAGACGCTCAAATCAACTGGCTGGAACCTGCCGAACGAATCCACAACAAAATCCGGGCCTTTCATCCTTGGCCGGGAGCCTATACGTTCCTGGGGGATGAACGGATCAAGCTTCTGGAAAGTCGGCTCCCTAATTCTGAAGAAATGCTTAAGACCCAACAAACCGGCGCAATTTTCGATATGATCAAGGATGGGATCCGGGTTCAAACCGGCCAAGGCATTCTTGAGATCCTGCGGGTCCACCCCCCCGGAAAACGGGAGATGAACGCCCGGGACTGGTGGAATGGTGTCCGTGGGAAAGCCTCAACCCAATGCTTCGGCGCTCCCGTACACAACAGTTCCAGCTAAGGAGAAGTGAGACAAAACGATGTTTTTCTATGATTCAGGCTACATGCTGGTGATGCTGATCGGGATGGTGCTGGTTTTCATCCCACAAATGTTTGTAAAAAACACCTATGCCAAGTACAGCCAGGTGAAAAATAGTCGTGGGATAACCGGTGCGGAAGTGGCCCAGGCGATTCTGGCCCATAACGGCGTACATAATGTACAAGTGGAGCCCGTCCATGGGTTTTTGACTGATCACTATGACCCGACCACCCGAAAAATCCGCCTTTCTGAAGAGATCTATCACGGGCGCTCCATTGCCGGGGTGGCTGTTGCCGCCCATGAGGCGGGCCATGCCCTGCAACATGCGACAGGCTATTATCCCGTGGTGCTGCGCTCAGCCATGGTTCCGGCGGTCAATTTTGGCAGTAATTTAGGACCCATCCTGCTGTTTGTGGCGATCGCCATCGGCGCAACCAGTGAGTTTATGCCGGAATGGGCTTTAACCCTGGGCTGGATCGGGGTCTTACTCTTTGGCGCAGCCGTCCTGTTTCACGTCGTCACCCTGCCTGTAGAAATCAATGCCAGCACTCGGGCTGTGGGCATTCTCTCCAACGGAGGATATCTCACCGTTGATGAAATGTCGGGGGCCAAGAAAGTACTCACCGCCGCGGCCTTGACTTACGTTGCCACCGCCCTGTACGCGCTGATTCAGCTTCTGTATTTTGTGATGCGCCTGATGAGCTCATCCAGACGATGAGCCAGAATCCCCGTCAAGCCGCCTTTCAGCTGCTGCAAAAATTTGAGCGTCCTGGCTCCAAGCGGCTCAAGGCGGACTCGCTGCTAAATGATTCTGTCAACCAAAACGCCTGGTCGGATGGGGATCGGGCGTTTTTTACCGCGCTGGTCTATGGGGTTTTACGGCAATGGCATACCTTGAATGCCATATTAAGCTGGCAAAGCAAGCGTCCTTTGAAAAACATCCCTCCCAAGGTCAGAACCTTACTGCGCATCGGGCTATACCAGATTCAGGCGATGGAAAACATTCCCGATTTCGCGGCTGTCAACACTACGGTGGAAGAGGCTAAACGGGCAAAACTGACCCCAAAAACTGTTGGATTCATTAACGGGGTACTTAGAGGGTTTTTACGGCAGGAAAACCCGATGCCTGTTCCCTCGTTTGAATCGGATATAGTCCAACATATTGCCACCACTTACTCTTTGCCTACTTGGTTTGTCCAACGCCTGTTGGCACAATATGAAGAGCCCCAGGTTCTTGAAATGGCCCGCCTCATCAATACCCCTCCCCCACTCAGCTTACGCATCAACACGCTGAAAACAACCGTAGCAGAGTACCAGCAGGAACTTACCGCCCGTCAGATCCGCTTCCACCCCGCCGATCTCCCTGAAGTGCTGGTGTTGGAAGATTTTTACGGCTCCCCCAGATATCTGCCTGGATACGCGGAAGGGGCTTTCTACGTACAAGACCCCAGTTCCGCACAGGTCGCTCACTGGGTAGACCCTGTACCCGATTCGAAGATCCTGGATCTGTGTGCGGCACCCGGTTCTAAAACCACCCACCTGGCAGCACTGATGAGAAACCAGGGGGAAATTACCGCGGTAGAACCTGTCCCTGAACGGCTTCAAACACTGCGGGAAAATCTGGACCGGCTTGGTGTGAGCAATGTTCACCCTGTTTTAGGCGATGCCACCGAATTTTCACCCACGACCCAGTTTGATCGCGTCCTGGTTGATGCCCCCTGCTCCGGGTTAGGCACCGTTCGAAAACATCCGGAAATTCTGATTCAGATGAAAGAAGCCGAACTGGCAAGCTATCCCCCTCAACAGCTCAGGCTCCTGGAAAAAGCCCTGGACGGCGTCAAGCCGGGGAGCCGCTTAATCTATAGCACCTGCAGTCTGGATCAGCAGGAAAACCGGAGCGTGATTAACCAGCTTCTCTCAAACCACCCTGAACTCACGCTGGAAAAAGACGAACAGCGGCTCATTAGCCAGGATAGCGATGGTTTTTACATCGCTCGACTCGAAAAAAAGGTGTAGCACCCACTTAAAAAGGCCCAGTTTATTGATTACTGGGCCTTTTGTCTGGTATCTGGCAGGTTTTTAAGCCCGATCCGGCTTGATATCCACCACCTGCTCCGAAGGCCTGTCAGTTTTCTGCCCGTCCTTCTTTTCATCTATATAATGAATCCAAGCGGTCTGGATGAACATCATAGCCGTGGTCACCACCAGGTAAATCATCACCCCAGCCGGGATGGGAATAAACAGCAGGACCACAATAAACATCAGCGGCAGGTATTTCATCATCTGCTGGCTGGGATCAGGCTGGCCACTTTTCTGAGTCCGTTTGGGGGACATGTATTTCTGGTATAGCAAGGTCAAGACCCCATACAGGACGATTAAGATCAAAATGTCCATATTGATCCGGTTTTCGCCCTCGACCGTTGGGGCCTGTTGGAGGAGCTTTCCCTGACTGGGCTTGAAGGTCAGCTCTTCCAGTTCCCTGGTTTTGTTGTTGATGACAAAGACCTGAACTGACTGAAGCAGGTCCATATATTCATCTCCTAAACCCAACTCCTCCAGTTTTAAGCGAAAGCGCACAGGCTCTCCGGGAAGAACGGGTCTGGGCGAGAATACCAACGCGCTTCCAACGTTCTGCACATGCTGCTCCTTGGTGCGACCATTTTTAAAATGGAGCACCGCCGTTTGCCCAGCACTGAAGTCATCACCTTCCTGCACACTAAAGGTTCCGTCCATGGGTTCTCCCCCATGGCTTTGTAGTGTGTGGTAGAGCTTCCCGACAAAGAGGAAGTCCTGATTGTAGGACAGTGCCATAAATTGCGGGCTGTTAAGCGCCCCGAACAAGCCCAATAGGATGGGAAGCTGAATAATGGCCGGTAAGCACCCGGCAAACGGGTTGAACTTGTGCTCGGAATAAAAGCGCATCAAGGCTTCCTGCATTTTCTGCGGGTTGTCTTTGTATTTCTCTTGGAGCTCCTTCATTTTGGGCTGCAGTTCCTGCATTTTCTTCATGGAGCGGGTTTGAGAACTGTTCATTGGCCAAAGAATAACCCGCAACAGCACAGTTAAAATCACGATAGCCCAACCATAGCTTCCTACAAAGCTATAGATTTGCTCCAAAAGAAACAGCATTGCCTGGTTAATAATTTCCACGGTTTAGGAGTCTCCTTTTCGTTTGATGCAGGTTATTGAGAACGTTTTGGAACCGGATCAACCCCACCAGCACATAGTGGGTGGCACCGGGCGATTCGTTTTGTCCCAAGCCAGAGCCCTTTGCTTAATCCATGCTCCACAATAGCCTCTATCATGTAGTTTGAGCAACTGGGGTAATACCGACAGACAGCGGGTATAAACCGCGTACCGATTTGGTACAGCCTTATTAAACCAAGAACACAAGACTGGATCATCTGCTTTGGGCCAAAGTTGTTTTTGTAAAGCACTGGCATAACTTTTCGCAAACCTCTGAAAAGCTGGCCTCAAGCATGGCCTGGCGGGCAATAATGACAATGGCGGCAAAGGGGGCTATTTGTTCCGGGAGCTGCCTGATTAGGGTCATTCGAACCGCCTCCCGCAACAATCGCTTGACCCGGTTTCGGCGTACTGCCCGCTTATGGACTTTTTTGCTGACGATAAACCCAAACTGGGGAAGAATCGGCAAAGCGGAGGCGGTTGCCTCTTTTGACCGCTGGGGTAAACGTTTCAGGCCATATATGGCAAAGAGATTGTTGACGCAAATTCTTTGGCTATCCAGGGTTTTACGAAATAAATACCGGGATTTTAGCCGATACCGCTTGCCTAGCATTAAATTGCGAGCTTATGACGCCCTTTCGCCCGACGACGGCTTAAAACACGACGTCCGCCTGGGGTAGCCATCCGTGTCCGAAAGCCGCTAACCCGGCGTCTTTTGCGTTGCGTTCCTTCCAGTGTACGTTTCATGAATTGTCTCTCCTAGAATCGTCCAAATATTATGGTGCGATAGACACACAGATACAAGATTTGTGAAAAGATCCTTAATATAAAGCAAAAAATATTAATGTAAAAGCTTTGCAATGGAAAGAAAAATAGGATGGCGGTCTATGATACACTGTAGACCCTTCGGGAGCGAGTTATCCCTGTGGGGGTTAGAGAGTCTATAATACTCCGCTCCAAAATGACATTATCCACCTTTTTTCATCACTGAGTACCATTTTGACTAGTGGGGAATGGTTATTTATCCATGGTTTCCGTTGCGACACAAGCTACGCTGAATGCCGCCTCATCTGAGGTCACGCCGAACGTGGATGCCGTTTGGAGCCGGGCCCAAGAGTGGCTGAAACAGAAAATGAGCCAGCCCAGCTTTGAGACTTGGATTAGCCCGCTCAAAATCCAGGCCTGCCAGCCGCAGGCCAACGGTATGCTGGAGACGATTCTGGAAGCGGAAAGCGAATTCAACCGGGATTTTATCCTGAAGCACTACCGCTCCCAGCTCAAAGACGCCTTGACCCAAGCCATTGGGCAGCCTTGTGAGATTAAAATCGAGGTCAACGCCAGTGAGGGCGAGTCCCAGAAAGCGGAAAACGCGGAAAATACCGTTGAGGAACCTGCCTGGCGTCCCTGGAGCCCCCGAAGTACCAAGAGTAACCTGAACCCACGCTATACCTTCGAGAACATTGTAGTGGGCCAGCATAACCGCTTCCCACATGCAGCTGCCTTGGCCGTTGCGGAAACTCCGGCCCAGAGTTATAACCCTTTCTTTATTTATGGAGGCGTTGGCCTGGGGAAGACCCACCTTATGCAGGCCATTGGACATTTTGTCCTGACCCATGCCCCGGATCTGAGGGTGCGCTACGTGACAGCGGAGCAATTCACCAACGATCTCATCCAAGCCATCAGCTCCCGGGAAATGAAAGGCTTTCGGGACAAGTACCGGCGTAACGACATCCTGATCCTTGATGATATTCAGTTCCTGGAAGGCAAGGAACGCACCCAGGAAGAAGTATTCCATACATTTAACGAGCTTCACAGTGCGGGTAAGCAAGTTATCCTCTCCAGCGATCGCCCTCCCAAGCACCTATCTCGGCTTGAAAGCCGGCTGAAAAGCCGGTTTGAATGGGGTTTGATTGCGGATATCCAAACACCAGATCTGGAAACCCGCCTGGCCATCCTGCAAAAAAAGGCTGAGCGGGAGCAACTTACGATTCCTGCGGACGTTTTGGAATTCATCGCTGAAACCCACCCCCATAATATTCGAGAGCTGGAAGGCGCCCTCAATAAAGTGGCAGCTTACGCCATGCTGACACGCACCACTTTGGACTTAACTGCCGCCAGAGGGATTTTGGGAACGCAAGTTGATCCGGCACACCTTTCCCTAGAAAGTATCCTGGATACAGTTTCCCAGTATTATCATTTACGTTCCTCCGATCTCAAAGGCAGCTCCCGAGCAAAGGATATTTCCCATGCCCGACAGGTGGCTATTTACGCCATCCGTTCCATGACTGAAGCCAGCTTCCCCAAGATTGGCGAGCTGTTGGGCGGGCGCAAACATACCACCATCCTGTACGCCTACGAAAAAATCAAAGACGAACTGGAGCGCCATCCGGTGCTGGATCAGCAGATTCAAGAAATCACACGGCGGGTCAAAAACCAGTTATAACGAGAAAAGCCCGGCTATGACCGGGCTTTTTCTTGTCGAATTCAGACTGTGTCTTAGCGATGATGCTCTGTAGACAACAGATACTTTTCCATCCGTTGGGCCATATCCCGAATCAGGGTTTGAACCATGTCTGCCGCTTCCAGCAATTCATGGACGCTGATGCTGGCGACACGCTCCAACCCATTGGGAGTTCGAATCGCAATGAGGTATCGCTTTTGGGGCGAAACCTCACCATGATAGGGTTCATTGC
Organism: uncultured Vampirovibrionales bacterium; assembly: GCA_964387265.1. Classification (GTDB taxonomy): domain Bacteria; phylum Cyanobacteriota; class Vampirovibrionia; order Vampirovibrionales; family Vampirovibrionaceae; genus CAYLWC01. The sequence continues at coordinate 39,870 of CAYLWC010000002.1, forward strand.
AGGCGTCAAACCACTTTAAAGTCAAGGCAGCCGAAAAATCCGACAGCAAAGACGAATAAATGGGTGATACCAACTCTTCGATACGCTTGACCACACTCTTTCCATTGGCTGTGTGGCCTTGATCAATATCAATTCGGTTTCTCATGCCGTAATGTAACTGCATCCCCAGTTTCATTCCTTCTTCTACACGCTAACAAACGCTTCTTCTAACGAGTGTAGTATATAAGACACACTGTATAATTAAGTTTTAAACAAATTGTATTTAGGACACGAAGTGCTGTTTGAAATTGTAAAACAGACACGAAGGTAGGCAATCGTTTCTTGTCTATAGGGTTTACGTAAGTTTACACTGGGGCTCAAAACGCTCTAAAATAGAGTACATTGCATAACGGGTGTGAGTATAATTCACACCCCCTTGCAAAAATACAGTATAAGGAGGACGTAATGGGCCATCGGCTGAGAGTTCAATGGTAGATCCTTCAATAAACGTTCCTCCAGCCATCACCACCTCATCTCCATAACCGGGTAATTGGGCAGGCACCGGCACCACATGGGAGTTAATAGGGCTTACCTTCTGTAGTGTCTGGCAAAAGCCGACCAAGCGCTCGGCAGACCCCAGGTGAATGACCTGGATGATATCGCTTCGATGCGCATCCCACTGGGGCAAAGTTTCATAGCCCTTTTCTGAAAAAAGCCAAGCGGCTAGCGTCATGCCTTTCAACGCCTCATTAACGACCCCTGGTGCTAAAAACAGCCCTTGCAGGATCAGCCGGGTCAAATCAAAGGTATACCCTCCTTCTAGACCAACCCCTGGACAGGTGAGTTCTTCGGCGCAGGCTTCCACTAACGTCTGTTTTCCAGCCACATAACCGCCTGCTGGGACAATGCCTCCGCCGGGGTTTTTAATCAGGGACCCGGCAATGAGATCGGCCCCCACGCCAGTCGGTTCATCCGCTTCGGTAAACTCCCCGTAGCAGTTGTCCACCATCACAATGGCATCCGGGTTCAGGGTTCGCACCTGGGCAACCAGTTCCCGAATCTCCTCAACCAAAAGTGAGGGCCGTAAGCTATACCCACGGGATCGCTGGATAAATACCAGGGTCGCCTCTTTAATCAATTTTTCTTCTGAAGAATTCAAACGATAGGAAGGGGTCCCATCTTCTTGAAAGACGGAAAGTTCCTGATATTGGATACCTTTGCCTTTAAGGGACCTGGAACCGCCTCCTCTGAGGCCAATAACTTCCTCCATGGTATCATAAGGCCGCCCGGTCACTGAGAGCATGGTATCGCCCGGTCGCAGGCAGCCATTCAACGCCACCGCTAGGGCGTGGGTACCAGACACAAAATGAGGCCGAACCATTGCCGCTTCAGCTTGCAAGGCATGGGCAAAGACCGCGTCCGTGGTTTTCCGGCCCAGATCATTGTGACCATATCCGGTGACGGAATAAAAATGCTCTTCTCCGACTTTATTGCGCGTAAAAGCCTCCAATACCCGCTCAAACGTGCATCGGGAGATTTCCTCCAAGCGGGGCCAAGCTGCGGCAGAGAGCACCTGTTCTGCCTGGATAATCAGATCATGAGCGGGTGACAAGGAGGTTCGTTTTTCCAATTCAGGGGGCATGACTTGGATAATGGCATAAAGGCACCGAGCGGACAATGGAAAAACCCCCTCTTCATTTTGTGAACGAAGAGGGGGTTCAATACTTGTAATTTGTAGCGTTATTTGACGCTCACCAAATGGGGAATAACGCCCAGTTCCCTTTGCAGGGTTTTGGCCTTGGCATACGCCATGCTTCTTCTTTTTTCAGCCCCCTTGATCACAAAATGAACCGAAAAAGAGGTGTTCTGTGCCGGGGTTCTGCGGGCTTGTTTCATAAAACTCTCATCTCCAAACTCTCGGTTCTCCGTAAGTGAGCTATCGACGTTTTTCAACAAAAGCTTTAAAAATTCTGGCCAATCCCCTCCAAATAAATTAATATATGTTAACAAAGCTGGGGTTGTCTTGCGTTTGAGAAACGACATTCCACTCCCGCTGTTTTCCTTGTCTCCCGCCCCAATGAGGGTTTTAATTGGCTGCTGCCTATAGCCCCACAAGGGTAAGGGAATTAGGTTTACTTGTATCACCCTCATGGAGTCACTAAAATGATTGATTTTTTTAAGCAAAACTCCCGTTGGATTGCTTTGGTTATGGTATTAGCCTTTCTTTTAACCAGCGTGTTTGTTATTTTTCCCTTTTAACCAGCGTTTTCATTTCTGTTCCTGAAAACGCCTCCCCAGTTTTCTATCAAAAAGGTTTTACGTGCGGATGTCGATTCAAGTAAAACAACCCAGCAAACGTCTTTCCTGCTTCTTGAGTTTTGCTGTTCTCTTTTGTGTTTGGATGCAACCCCTTCCAGTCTATTCAGCTGACAAGCAGCAGGAAATTCGTGAGCTGCAACGAAAAAACAAGACCATGGAAACGAAGCGGCAAGAAATGCAGCGCAAGCGGCAGGAAAAGCTACAGCAAGCCGCAAGGCACAACACACGACTGGTTCAAAACCAAAGGCAACTGGAATCAAAAACCCGCTCGCTCAGCTATCATGAACGTACCTTAAAAGAGACGACCCAACGACTCTCCTACCTTGATGTCAAAATCGATCAGAAGGTCGGCGAGGCGGCCCGGTTGTCAGAAAGCGCCGGAAAGCGTCTGAGAAACCTGTACACCGGGGAGCGTCTCAGCATGCTCCAGATGATTCTGGAAGCCAATGATATCGCCACCTTGCTGGACCGTCTGTATTACAAGAAACGGATTGTCAGCCATGACAAGGCGCTTTTAATCGAGCTGAAAACCACCATCGAAGATCTGAACAACCTCAAGGTTCAGCTGGCCAGGCAAAAAGAGACCCTGGCCCAGACCATCCAATCCATCAGGGTCCATCGCATGCAGATTTCGCGGGCCATTGACGTGGATCGGGCCCTGCGGGACAAATACAAAAATGATGCCGCGTACTACGAGCGGGCTGAACGCTATCTGTTGCAGCAATCGGCGGATATTACCGCCGAGATTCGTCAATTGATGGGAAAAAAGCCCAACCAGGTGATTGCAAAAAGTACCGGAAGTTTTATCTGGCCCATTCGTGGGGCCATTACCTCCCGGTTTGGCTATCGAACGCATCCCATCCATAAAAAACGGCTGTATCATACTGGCCTGGACATCGCGGGGCCAAACAGAGGAAATATCGCGGCTGCCGATGGCGGGGAAGTAATCTTTGCTGGCTGGAAAGGGGGCTATGGGAAGGCCATTATGATCAACCACGGCTATCGGAATGGCAAAAACCTGGTTACACTGTATGGCCACTTGTCTCACATCAGCGTCAGCAAGGGACAAATCGTCAGCAAAGGACAGATTATAGGGAAAGAAGGCTCAACTGGTTATTCCACCGGGCCTCACCTGCACTTTGAAGTCCGGGAAAACGGGGCTCCTGTCGATCCATACCGATATCTTCGCTAAGTAGGGGAAACAAGGCAACTTTGGCTTTCCCGCGGTTTTTAGGAAGTTTGTTAGAATAAATGGAAAAGTCGAGCCAGGTAAAGAAAATATTCAGAAAGAATGAAAATTTTATTAGCAAGGACAATACCCCTTGTCTTATAATATCCGCTACTTGGACCGCCTCGATTTTCTCAGCCCCTCATTCCAATCAGCTGCACTACAAAGAAAAAAGGACCGCCGGATGACCTCCCAAAACTCCACCGCCACACTCGCCACCGCCCGCTTCTCGGCACTTCTGGCAGTCAGTGTTTGTTTGGGGTTCTTGCAGCCCGTTTTGGCAGAAGAAAGCCCGCCCCCTGATGCTATCGTCCCCATGTTGGAGCTGGAGCCTCAACTGGACAAAGAAGAGGCGCCGACCCACCCTTCTTCCTCCCAGCAACCGCTCAAGGCCAAGGCCGTCATGGTAGACATTAACAGCAACGATTTTCAATACGATCAGGATCGGGATGTGTATGTAGCCACCGGGTCGGTTCATGTGGTCATTTCCGAGCAAAATTCCGAACTGTTTGCCGATAAGGTCACCTATGATCAAAACCTGGATTTGCTGATTGCCGAAGGGCGGGTGATTATCTATAAAAACGGCCAAAAAACCCAGGGCAGCTACGCCAAAATCGATTTAACCCGCGAGTCAGCGTTAATCAACGATATTGAAACCAAGGTCGAAGCCATTCGGGTCCAAGCCAAAGACGCGCTGGTCAACTCCAAGTACCTGGAGTTTGAAAACGGCAAGTTCATTGTCAGCCAGGCCATGATTGCTCAACTGGCCGGAAACCAACCCAATACCAAGCATAAAAAGAACGCCCCCTATGAACCCAATAAACTGGATAGCCTGGCCAACCTGGCCTATTCCAACCAATTGAACACCTCCACGTATGAATCGGACTCTGTCACGCTGGAACCTCAGGTGATGCCCACCAGTGAGCCGGAAAGGAAAGAGCTCTTCAACTGGAAGGTAAAGGAAATGGAAGTGCACCGGTGGGATGATGGGTACAACAAAATTGATATGAACTGGCCCTCCCTGCATATGGGGAAATTCAAGATTGCCACCCTGCCCAATATTCAGTTTTCCTACGACGAAAATACGGGAGATTCCCAGTATTTAGGCCCTGATATTGGTTATGATCCAGATTACGGCGGGCTTTATTATGGCCCTGGCTGGGACTTCCGAATGGGTAAAGGCTCGTTCCGATTTTCACCGTTAATTAGCTATGGTGGCGCAGGCCGACGAGCCATGAATAATAGCCGCTATGAAAGCCAGGGCGTTGGTCCAGGTATCGGGGCCATTGCCCATTACCGCTCTCCTTCTACCTACCTGGATTTTGGCTATAACAGCCGGGTCGGTCAGCCCGTCTTGCTGGGGGAAAAGAAGCTGTTTCAAGGTGGGAAAACCCGGCTCCGAGCCAGTATTAACGAGGATTACAACAGCGGATTTATGGATAACGAGCGTCCGGGCTATGGGTTGGCTTTAACCGATACCCGTACGCTGGCTCAGTTTGGGAAGTTTGAACTCCGCAGCTATGAGAGCATCGGGTACTATAAGGATGAATTTTTCCCCTTGAACCAGCGGGAATTCTTCGTGGAGCCAGAAGATGGAGCCACCCCTGGTACCGCTGGACGTTTACAGTTACAGGCCCGAGTCCAGAACACCCAACCTCTTCTTTCCGTTGGGAAGCCAGGACTGGCCTTGGTGAATTTTGGTTTTCGAGGTGATGTAGCCCTGTCAGGATACACCACCGGGGATGTTGCCTCTGTCGTCCGCGGCGGACCCAGTATGAATGTTATGCTGGGAAACCGTTTTCAAACCCAACTTCAGTATTATTACGCCAACTTTGCGGGCGAAACACCTTTTGTCTTTGACTCTTACTACCGGGGTCGGCAAAATGTCCAGATGCAAAATGCGTTTCGGATCAATGACTTCCTGACGGTGGGAACCCAAAACAGTATCAGCTTGCTTCGGGATAACGCCAGAGACTCGCTATTTACCGATAACGCCCTCTTTATGTTGGTGGGCCCCAAAACGATGAAACTTAACATTGCGTATGATGTCGTTCGCAAGCGCGCGTATTTTGGGGTAAACTTCTTTCCAGGAAATGGAGATAGCAAGGCCATTGACTTTGAACGGCTGAAGATCTTTCAACCAGAGAACTACAGAACCGGCATTGCCCCGTAGCCCCCTTTCTCCCTCGGAATATCAGGAACCCAGAACAAGGAACATTGATCAATGTCACTTCGAGACTGGTTCGCCTCTAAACGAAACAAGAAAGAAAAAGACCACCTGAAAGCGGAAGCGGTGAACAGCCGCCTCTCTGACGAGGAGTTGGGCAAACTCTGGAACCAATGCTTCAATTGTCACCAAAACATCCCCTCCAAGGAGTTAAACGCCAACCTGAAGGTTTGTCCTCATTGTGGTTATCACTTTCGGATTGGGGCTTGGGAGCGGATTGATCAACTCTGTGATCAGTTTACCGAACTGGATGCCAATCTTATTCCGGCGGATCCTCTGGTTTTTGAAGACACCCAGAAGTATGCCAAGCGGCAAAAAGACGCCCGGCAAAAGTCCCAGCTCAATGAGGCCATTATTACCGGGATCGGGCAGATTCAGGATGAGCTTCTTGCCATTGGTGTGATGGATTTCTCCTACCTGGGCGGTAGCATGGGCAGCGTGGTCGGTGAAAAAATCACCCGACTCATTGAGCGCGCTCTGAAAGACAAGTTGCCAGTGATCATTTTCTCCTCTTCCGGTGGCGCGCGGATGCAGGAAGGGACATTCTCTCTGATGCAGATGGTCAAAACCGGAACAGCCCTGGGCAAACTCCATGAAGCAGGACAGCTGTACATCTCCGTGCTGACAGAACCCACCTTTGGGGGTGTAACGGCAAGCTACGGAACGCTGGGCGATATCATCATCGCTGAAGAAGGCGCCCGAATCGGATTTGCCGGTCGCCGGGTGATTGAGCAAACCATTCGCCAGAAACTGCCGGCAGATTTCCAGACTGCCACCTACCTACTGAATTATGGACAGATTGATATGGTGGTGGCGCGGAAACAGCTCAAGCAACGGCTGGCCGATCTGCTACGCATCCACCGGACCGCCTCAGGCATTCAGCCTGCCCCTCAAACGTTTAAGGCAGAGAAGGAGAAAGCGCGCGTTTAGGCGCCGCCCCCTCTTAAAACCTTGCTCTCACTTGGAAATAACGTGTGGAATCAGGTAAGATGGACAAGATATTACCGCTTGAATTTGAAAAACCCATTATCGCTATGGAAGAAAAGATTGAAGAATTGATCAAACTGAGCCAAGAAACCAACATTGATATGGACGAAGAGATTGCTCGGCTTCGCCAGCAATCGGAAGATGTTAAAACCAAGCTGTACAAGCAACTGACCCCAGCCCAGCGGCTTCAGATTGCTCGCCACCCCCAACGGCCCAACTTTTTAAACCTGGTCCAGATGCTGTCTCCTGATTGCTGGATTGAACTCCATGGGGATCGGGCCGGGACGGATGATCAAGCGATTTTGGGTGGCATTATTGAAATTGGCCAACAGCCGGTTATGATTGTGGGGACCCAAAAGGGCCACAACATGAAGGAAAACCTGGTTCACAATTTTGGCATGGCCAACCCTGAGGGCTACCGTAAGGCTCTGCGTTTATTCCAACACGCGGAAAAATTCAAAATGCCGGTCATTACCGTGATTGATACCCCAGGCGCTTATCCTGGCATTGAAGGGGAACAACACGGGATTGGACAGGCCATCGCCTTTAACATCCGAGAAATGGGTCGGCTGCGTGTGCCGGTTCTTTCGGTGGTTACCGGTGAAGGCGCTTCCGGCGGCGCCCTGGGAATTGGGGTGGCCAATAAAATTTATATGTTTGAACATGCGGTATACACGGTAATTTCACCGGAAGGATGTGCTTCTATCTTGTGGCGCAGTGCCGAGTATGCCTCAAAAGCCGCAGAAGCCCTGAAGATTACCGCACAAGATCTCATGAGCTTTGGCATGATTGATGGCATCATCGAAGAACCCCTGGGCGGAGCCCATCATGACCCGCAGTTGGTCATTGACCGGATGCTGACCATGATTCTTCAAGGCTTAAAAGAGCTCAAGGGCATGGACGGCGATGCGCTCATTCAGCATCGGTATGACAAATTTCGGGCGATTGGCGCTTATCAAACCCTCTAGCGGCTTTTGCCACCGGCCCGCCAAACCGGCTTGTTACTCATCCATTTCTTTTGTAACATTTCTTTATGTTTAACTCATTTACTAGCATCAGATTTTCTTGACTGACTTCATGCACACAGAATCACGTCAGTTCAACGATTAAAGAAGTGATGAGGAAGTAGCACTTATGACAATGACCATTGAATCCCATACCATCGCAATGGATATTGAGTCCATTGCCGATTACGAGGGTATTCGTAGCCGTTTCCTGCAAGACTTTGAAGCGTTTGTCCAAGCCAAAAAGGCCCAGGCGGTAGAAAAGGTTTTACAGAATGAAATCCGCCACGAAACCCTACGGAACAACCCAGATTTCGTTCAGGCCATTATCAACCGTATCAGCGATGAAGCCGTGATCGAAAAGCCCTACATCTTCCTGTCGATCAACTCCAAACTGGAAGATTTGGTGAGTGAGGACGCCTAAACCGGGACAATCTTTCAAGCATATGACAGACCAGGCCACCCAATGCCTGGTCTGTTTTTTGTAACAGTTTGTAAGTATTGGATATCCAGAACATATCCGCACGGTGAAGTTTCCTCATGAAGTGCCGATACCCCAAGTAACGGATTGAACGAGGCAGTTATTGGGGATATCGGCGTGTCGAGCAGCATTCCATCTTTAAAACTTTTTCCGCTCTACCCAGGCGGCCCCACCCTCCAGACTCGAGGGACGCTTTCCGCTGACAGCCAGTTTCGCATTCCAGCCACCTCATTTTCAGCGGCCTATGAGGTAAACCGCACCCCCAATCAAGTGTCAGACACCTTCTACCAGATCCACCCAGGACGCTTTTTAAGCCAGGCCTCACAAGGCACTACCAGCAATGCTCTATATAGCATTCAACCCAGCCAGTCGGGATATCTTTCAAGAACCACGGCCCCCAGCTCCGCCCCGAGCACACCGGATCTGTTCCGGGATATTACCCGGTATTACGCCATTTCCGATCTGAAGTTTTCGGAGCTGATGACCCAGGATTCGTTTAAGCTTCCCCGTATCGGCATGGGCCTTCGGGTGGAAACCGATGGGGCAGGTAACGCCACCCGAATGACGGTGGATCCCAGCATTCAGCATATCATGAGCTCCGCTGGCGCAACAGATCCTCGTTTTGCCTTTGCCAACCGGGCTGAGATTTTAAACCGGGCCTTTCAAAACACCACACCCCAAGTCAACCTACAACCCCAGCTCCCGCCTGGGAATCAACCCATCCCTGGCAGCCTGACGAACGCAGCCGTTCAACCCCTGCCTCAGCCACTCCCAAGCCCTCTGCTGTCGCTGAACCCATTAAACCGCTCCGCGGATATTTTTACTCTCAACAGTCGGGAGTTGACGCCTGCCTTTGGGCATCTATCGACACAGGAGGTTAACCCGGTTCTAGAGCGTTTGAGGCAGCTCCAACCGGTGGATCCCGGCTTGAGCATTGCCGGATTCAACGCGGAAGCCACCGTCACGGAAGCCCGGCAAATCGCCGCCAACCAAGCCAAGCTGGATGTGTTCTTAACGGATCGGGCCAAAGAAAATGTAGATCTCTTACAAAAAGTCGCCATCCAGCAGAGTGGCGCCGCATACAGCCATGTTAAGGCAATGGACGGGTTTATCCCAATGGCCCCGTCTCTTCCCGCCCCAAGCAAAAGCGCCTTTGAAACTGGCACGGCCGGTTTTGGCGCCCTAACGCCCAATACTGACAACTTTGGCGGGGTCTTGGACTCTACCAGCAAACGAGGTAGCGGCGGATATATCCCCTTCCAGCTTGGCTCCGGTGGACAAGAGGGCTTTTCCGGGCAATCCAACCCCTTTGGTGGGAACACTGCTCAACAACAGCGGCAACCCCGTCCCCGGCTGGCCTTTCACGCATAATTTGATTTTTAAAGCTTACAGCAATTAAATCCACGCTCTTGAGCCCCCTGATTGCCCATATTAGAATACCTCTTATTAGACGTCCCATTCAGTGAAGGGAAATTACAGGGGGAGTGAGTATCATGAGCGTGACCGCGCTGTTTTTTGGGGGTAGAACACCATCCGGGCAACCACCGGCCCATGCGCCAAACATTCCACGTTCGCTTCAGCGGCTTTTCAAGCAAGTCCCTAAAACCGAACTGCATTTGCACCTTTCCGGGTCTGCTCCCATTGGCCTGATACGCCAGTTTTTGCGGGAACAAGGCTGGCCGGAAGACAAAATCGCGCAAGAAACCCAGATTAAAGACATGTTTGAAAGCCTGAACGATTTTTTGTATTCCACCTATTATAAGATTCCGGCCCATATTAAAACGCCAGAGCATTTTCGGCGATCTACAGTCGCCATCATCAAAGAAGCCGCTCAGGAAAACGTGCGCCATCTGGAAATCCGCACCAGCATCCTGAAAAAAGGCGGCACCCCCCAAGAAATTGTGGAGGCGGTAGAAGCGGGCATCCGGGAAGGGCAAGCCTGGGTCCAGCAACATAAGGGATACGTCATGCAGGCCGGGGTGATTATTCTGGCCCAGCGAGGTGGCAGCCCGGCAGATTCATTGGAAAGCGCAAAACTCGCCGTCGACCTTGCCAAGCGCAAGAGCTCACTCATTCGTGGCTTTGATCTGGCGGGCAGTGAAACCGATCATGCCGTGGATAAGCATGCTGACGCCATCAAATATTTTGTAAAACACGGCAAGCCCCTAGGACTGGGACTCACCATTCATGCTGGAGAAACACCGGATTCAGAGGGCGGTAGCGGGGTGGATTCCATTAAAAAAGCAATCGCCCTGGGAGCGGATCGCATTGGCCATGGCCTGCAACTGCAACAGGATCAAGCCCTTCGGGATACGTTCACCAAGCGTCAGATCCCAATAGAACTCTGTCCCTGGAGCAATGTTCAGCTTAAATCCGTAACCGATTACCCCAGCCACCCCATTCAACAGTTCCTGAAAGACAAGCTCAATATCAGCCTCAGCACCGATAACCGCATGGTCTCCAAAATTAACCTCACCCAGCAACTGGGCCAGCTCTATCAACATGGCTTGCTGACTCGGTGGGATGAGATCAAGCAGGTGTTACTCAATGGCGCCAGAGGGGCGTTTTTACCCGCCATGGCCAAAAAGCGGCTGGAACGGGAGATGAAGCAGGAATTACAACGTATTGAGCAGCACCCCAGGCATCAAAAGACCATTGGTCGGTATTTAACCCCAGCCGAGCAGCTTGTTCGCAAAAAGAAATAGTTATACCTGAATACAAATAGTACTTTTTCAAGGGGCTCCTGCCCCTTGACCCCGCGAGAGGGGGCGCATATGTTCACCGGAAAAAATGTGCCCCCTCTCGAACACCCCTTGCCTCTGGAGAAAAATAAATGACACGGCTTCCTTCCACTAAAATGGGCCTTGGATTGGAGCCAACGAGTTATTAAAGAAGCTCGGCTGAAGCCTTGCAAGCCGAGCCTCATCACATTGTCTGAGTTACGCTCCGTTAGCCGAGGCCTATTTTAGTGGAAGGAAGCTCGTACTATAGGGAAGGATCTATTTAAAGCCAAAACTCAGCTTACAGATGTGGATGTCTGTTGTGCCGGATCGTTTCGCTCTAACGTACTCGTAAAAGGGGTGACCGACAAGTCATGAAGCGTCACAACTGAATGCCAAGTTATAAAACCTGGAGCATTTTATGGGTTTGGGGAATGACCCGCACATCTTGAAAATGATCCGCCAAATATTTTTCCACCCGGAAAATTTGATGGGGCGGGACTTTCACTGTCTTATCTCGTAAACAGGTTTCCGGTTGCAGAATCATGGGTGTCTGGCGATCGGTCACAATGGCCTTAACTTCAGCCAATTCCGCTTCCGATGTTTTCTCGTTAAAGACCAGCTTAATGAATAATTCAGTCTCTGGGCGGGTTTTCACCAACTCATAAAACGCCTGATGATTCTCAAACTGTGGTGCTTCTTGCGTGGTCGAAGGAAGTTTAATGTCCATGGCGACCATATCGGCCCAGGGCAGGACTTTTTCCAGAAACTCCGGCTGTGTGCCGCTGGTTTCCAGGTAGGTAGGAATCGGTACCCGCGAGAAAACATGCTTTAAAAAATGGTGGTACAAAAGCGGCTCCCCACCGGTAAAGCTGATACTGTGATGATGGGCCTGGGGGAGTAACTTTTCAATAACCGATAGCAAGGCATCAGGACCTAGGGGGTTCTCCAGCAACTCGGTTTTTCCGGTCCCTGGTACGGTTTCCACCTGGCACTGCCCGGTGGGAGAAGTCATGGGGGTATCACAATAGGCGCACTTCAGGTGACAATGGGCAAAGCGAACAAAAATCTGGCGCTTGCCCACGTAAACCCCCTCCCCCTGAATAGAGGAAAAAACCTCCTGGACCGGGGCTTTTGCGGATGTGCCTGTTGAGGGCTCCGTCGGGAAACTTTGGGAAAGAGACGTCGTCAATATCCTTATGCTCCTACGGCTAGGGATGCCATGAGATTGTAATCCAAGGGTTGCCGGAATGGAAATCTGGCAATCTGGAAACAGTCGCATTATACTAATCTGCACAGTTTGATTGAGACGGAGAGGGACTCTTGTGAGACGTTCGCTTGGTATTTGGGTATTGGCACTGCTTTTACTATTCCCGATGGCAGTCTGGGCGCAGGTCAGTATTGAGGTCATCGCTCCCAGCGGACAAAAAGTCCCGGTGACTGCCAAAAACGCATCCCGAACCGATCATACGATCATTTTGTTTGACCGTGATTTTGGTACTTCAACCCGAACCAACCCCTATGGGGTGGAAGTGGTTGCCAAACCGACCGAAAAAGGCCAGTACCAAGTCACTGGCATCACCAGTGTCTGGGAATGCCAGAAACAAAATAACCTCAACGCATGCGGCAACGCGATGATTCCTGAAGGCGGCCTGGTCTTATCCGCTGCCGGAGAGAAACGGCAAGCCTTACTGGAGAGCTTTCAGATTGGTGATACGTTTTCTCTGAGCCAGGACTGGTTTCAACGCAAGACGGTCAAAGTGGATGTCATCAACCCCACGCCCCAAAACAACCCGCTGGCTTCTGGTTTTCCCGGCTACCGGGGCGGCAACCAGCTGATTGTCTATGATAAACATTTTGGCAAGCCCACCACCGGCACCAACGAGTTTGGCTTTGAAGTGACCGTGATTAACGGGATTGTGGTGGCGCAAGAAGGTTCAGACTCCACCATCCCGGAAGACGGCTTTGTCTTAAGCGGCCATGGCCGGGCTCGAAACTGGCTGGTCGCAAACGCCCCCATTGGTGCCCGGATCATGCTCCATGAAGGTGGGGAAGAGCTGACCTCTCTCATTAATTTTGACACCTACCGCTATCAGTACCAGCAAAAGCTCGCAAACAGCCCTTGCTCCAACCCGCAAAAAACCCCCGAGGTCCGAAAAACCTGCGAGGCCATCTTAAGCGAGAGCGAACGGGCGGATCGTCTGAACCTGCAAGGGGAGTACGATGAGGCGGTAACGACACTGGCTCAATCCGTGGAAAAGCTCAACCGGCTGATCTGGACTCAGGCCACCCCCTTCCCGGCCTCCGCCATTAAAGCCGCCTGGCATCGTCCTGTCGAACTAACCGCCGCTGAAATTGGACAAACGCTGGACATGCTAAAAAAAGGCGGCCTGAATACTGTGTTTCTAGAAACTTTTTTCCATGGATACACCATTTTCCCGTCAGAAACATTTAAGGCCTACGGACTTCCTGCCCAAAACCCCAAGTTCGCTTCTGCTGATCTGCTCAAGCTCTGGGTAGAAGAGGCCCATAAACGGGATATGAAGGTGCATGTCTGGTTCCAGACATTTTACAGCGGCACCAATGCCTACCTGCCCCCTGGCCCCATTCTGGAAAAATACCCTCACTGGGCGAATTTCCAGTATTCGGCCCTGGATCTCTCCAAGCTGGATCAGCCTCAGGCCCTGAAGCCTTCCACCTTAGAGCTGGGCGCTTACTTCCTGGACCCGGCCAACCCTGAGACCCGGGAATTTGTCGCCAGACTGGCTGAGGAAATCGTCACCCGCTATGATGTGGACGGCTTCCAATTAGATTACATCCGCTACCCATCCAGTTTTCCAACGGATCGTTACAGCTACCACAAAACCACCTGGGGTTATACGCCTGTGGCTCGGGCTGCCTTTATGGCGCGCCATGGCGTGGATCCAGTCGAGCTGAACCCCAAGGAAGATCAGGAGCTCTGGGAGACCTGGAACCGGTTTAAAGTAGAACAAATCAACAGCTTTGTGGAGCAGGTCACCCGGATGATTCGGACAAAGCGCCCTCATGTGAAGATTTCCGCCGCCATTTTCCCAGAGCGGGAAAGCGCCCTGATTCAAAAACATCAGGACTGGACCCATTGGGCACAACAGGGCTGGGTGGATTTCCTGGCGCCCATGACGCTAACCAGCGCCACGAAAGTCGTCCAGGAAAACACGGGATACGTCTACCAAGTGACCCATGGCAAGGTTCCAGTCGTATCTGGCGTGTTCGGGCCGTTTAACAATAATACAGCCGAGCAGGTTCTGGAGCAGTTGGAAGCCGCCCGTCTGGGGGGCGCCAGCGGGTTTAGCCTCTTTGACACCGCCCACATGACCGGTCGGATGATCGAGGCGCTGCAGGCCTCTCAAGGCAAAGTTCAAGCGCACGCATCCAAAAAACCGTAAATTAGGCTCTTTTTCTTCTCCCGGTTTCCTGATATAATAAACAGCAACGTGAGTGGTGCGTTTGTTGACCAATCTTTCGTACCGCTTTCGTAGCCCACGGGTCCAAAGCCCAAAGGCACAAAGGATAGATAGAGAACAAAGACGATAGAGAAAAAGAACATCCTGAATAGGCAAGAACACGGAAAGGATACCCGTGAGTTATCAGGTATGCCGTTGGTATGATCCATACCCGCGCTTGGCGTTTGCACTGAAGTTACTTTACCTGGCCCCTCAGCCCCTGCAAGTAAAGGCGGCCCACTCGTTGGAATCTTTCTTTCAGGAGAATCTGGGGTTGCGCCGCATTCTGAAAAGCGCCGCCCCGCTTCATGCCCTGCCGGATATTGGGAAACGCTGGTATGATAATTCCGAAGCCACCAGCCAGGCGGTGGAGCTTCTGAAAACCTGCCCCGAATCTCTCAAAAGCCAAATCGCGGACCGCCTACTACAAGTCTTGACCGAATAGGCGAGTGAGGGCCAGGGCTTGGGCCTGTCTCAAACGTTATTGTCGTGTAAAGAATTATTCATATTGTAGTAAATTTACATGACAAAACCCGTTGAGCGGAAAAGAATGGATCCAAACTCTAACTCTCTATCCTTTGTGCCTTTTGCATGCAATTGATTTGCTGCGGAGGCTTTTTTTTGGCTCAAAGCCGAAAGCCTCAGGATATGAAGGATAAGAGATAAAGAGATAAGCGGGTTACGCTTTGGGTTTCAGGGTGGGGAACGCAATGACGTCTCGGATGTTGGCTGAATCGGTCAGGAGCATAATCATCCGGTCAATCCCGATGCCCAGGCCTCCGGCGGGCGGCATGCCGTATTCCAAAGCCGTGATGTAATCTTCATCCATCTGGTGGGCTTCATCATCGCCTTTTTCCCGAGCTGATACCTGTGCTTCAAAGCGAGCCCGCTGATCCAGGGGATCGCTGAGCTCAGAAAAGGCGTTGGCCACTTCCCAGCCGTTAATGCGGGTTTCAAAACGCTCTACCAAGCGGGGATTATCCCGGTGGGCTTTGGCCAAGGGCGAAATCTCCCGAGGGTAATCGGTAATGTGAATGGGTTGCACCAGCTTGTCTTCCACCCGCTCTTCAAAGACCTGCTCCAGTACCTTGCCCCACGTGTCATGAGCTTCTACCTTAATATTCAATTCATTCGCCACCTGCCGGGCCGCTTCATCGGTTTCAATCTGGCTGAAATCAATGCCGGTTTCTTCCAGCACCGCCTGGGTCATGGTTTTCCGTGCCCAGGGGCGGGCCAGATTGATGGTTTGTCCCTGGAAGGTAATCTCCAGTGTCCCCAGCACTTCCTGCGCCGCTGTGGTAAAGATCTCTTCCGTCAGATCCATCATGTCGTTATAGTCGGCATACGCCTGATACAGCTCCATCATGGTAAATTCCGGGTTATGGCGAGGGGAAATGCCTTCATTGCGGAAGTTCCGGTTGAGTTCAAAGACCTTTTCCGCCAGTCCACCCACAATTAAGCGTTTCAAAAACAGCTCCGGGGCAATCCGTAGGTACATATCAATATCCAGCGTATTGTGATGGGTGACAAAGGGACGGGCAGAGGCACCCCCGGCAATGGTTTGTAGCATCGGGGTTTCTACCTCGATAAACCCTTTCTCACTCAACAATTTTCGAATACTGGCCAGAATCTGACTCCGCTTGAGCAGGGTCGTCCGGGTCTCGGGGTTCATAATCAAATCCAGATACCGTTGGCGGTATCGGGTTTCCACATCCGTGAGACCATGATATTTTTCCGGCAAGGGCAAGAGGGATTTCCCCAACAGTTGAAAATGCCTGGCCTTCACGGAAAGCTCCCCTCGGGGGGTCCGGCGGATCATGCCGATACCTCCAATAATATCCCCAATATCTAGCAGTTTCAGCTCTTCCATTTTCTCCGGGGTCAGATTTTCCTTGTGGCAAAAGACCTGAATTTTCCCGGACGGGTCTTGTAAGTCAATAAACATGCCGCTGTTTCGAATGGCCATAATCCGCCCGGCCACCCGCACCTCATCGGTGGTTTCTTCCCCAGCCGGTAAATCCTTGTATTTTTCCTGAAGGACCGCGTTTTCATGGCTTTTATCAAAGTGGTAGGGATACGGATCCACACCATGGCGGCGCCAGGCTTCCAGTTTGTCGATCCGCTGTTGGCGCAAGCGGTCTGCTGACTCAACTGGAGAAGTCGGTTGGGTTTGGCTGGTCATCGGTTTCCTCACAATGGGTTGAAAGATTTTCGCCCAATTCTATGACAAGGGACATGTGCCCTCTATAATAATCACAAAATCGCTTTGAAACAAACCGTTCATTGAAGATAAAGGCCCGCCCCATGACTTTACAACCGCTTGGTCAGAAAAAAATCTGGTTTGATCCAGACATCTCTATACAGCCACTGCTTGATAAGCGGGTTGTCATTCTAGGTTACGGAAACCAGGGCCGTCCTCAGGCATTGAACTTGCGGGATTCAGGCATTCAGGTAAAAATAGGCGCACGGGCTAACAGCACCAAAAGGCGTCAAGCGGAAGAAGAGGGCTTTGAGGTACTCTCGATCCCTGAGGCCCTGGCCTGGGGTGAGGTGATCATGTGCCTGCTGCCCGATGAAGTCCTGGCCCAGACGTATCATGAGAGCTTGGCTCCTCATCTTAAGGCCGGTCAATACCTGGGCTTTGGTCATGGATTAGCCATTCATGCCGGGTGGATTCAACCTGCACCCCAGATAAACGTTCTATTGGTTGCCCCCAAGGGCCAGGGCCGGGGGGTTCGAAACAAGTTTTTACTGGAAAGCGGGGTTCCTGCCCTAGTGGGGGTTCATCAGGATCCCAGCGGCAACAGCCAGGAAATCGCGCTGGCCTATGCCCGAGCCATTGGATCCGGTCGGGTTGGGGTTTTGGCCACCACCTTTTCCGAAGAAACCGAATGCGATCTCTTTACCGAGCAGACGGTCCTGTGCGGGGGCCTGACTTCTTTGATTAAAACCGCCTTTGAGACATTGGTAGAAGCCGGGTACAGTCCAGAAACCGCTTATTTTGAATGTTTGTATGAGGTCAAGCTCATTGCTGACTTGTTGCATGAACGGGGCATTACCGGCATGCGGGAAGCCATCAGTTCCACCGCCCTATATGGCGATCTCAGCCGGGGGGAGCAAGTTATTGACAGTCATGTCAAGGAAAACATGCGCCGGGTTCTGGCAGATATTACCTCAGGACGCTTTGCAGAGCACATGCAGGAAGAATTTAACCGGGGAAAGCCACTGATTCGCAATCGCCTGGAGCAAGACCGCCATCATCTGGTCGAGCGAACCCACCGCTACTTGCATGATCGGCTTCGGTTTTAGTCTGTAACAGGGAAGTTTAATTCCCGCCACAAGCGGGCATTGAGTATATACAATCAGCCGGTGGGTACGCTATCATATTAAATAGACCACATCATTTTCCAGCTTTCAGATTATCGTTTCATTTTTTTATAAATTAACTTGGGAGCGTTTTTTCCATGACCCCGGAAGAAGAAGAGGAAATCAGGAAAATTATCAACCGCATCAAGAAGCTCAGCCTTCGTCCAGAAAACCCGGGGGTCGCCTATCGAAACCTGGAAACCATTCAGGCATTGGTTGAAGCGCTGGATGCCAAGATACAACGGGACATGCTGGCCAATAAATAAACGCCTATCACCGTTTTTCATCGAACCTGGCTTGAATTGACAATTTTCCCCATGTTTGGGTTTTACATGGGCAGATAGGTTTCGCCTGGAGATTGCCCATGAAATTTTCCCCCACCTGCGTCGCCCCGCGTTTTGGTCAGCGGGACACGTTTTTCAACAACCGGCTTTCACGCGCCCGCACAGAGTTGATCAAGGCCATAGACGCCCAGGGCATCCAGCGCGATGATATTTACAATATTTTTAGCCAGGAATGCAGGAACCCCCAAGACAACCGTCTTCTTATTCTAGTGCGCAAACACAACCTGAACCGAGTCCAACCGCAGTTTGAGGCGTTGTTCAACAAACTGGGCTACCAGAAAGTAAGTGCCCTTCACCCTTACCTGGGTGAAAAGATCGATTGCTGGAAAAACCCGGAAGGAATCCGGCATTTTGTCATTGAGCCCCAATCCCGTTACCGTTAGGAGATGCCATTGTGAGAATCACCTCGTCAACCAGCCAGTCCCCTCAAGTCAAGTCACTGAAAACACCTACCAAATTCCAGTTGGCCCTGAGCAAACTTCGACTTCAGCGCTCTTTAAACAAGGCTGGCGTTAAGGCACAGATAGAAAAACTCTCGATGCCCAATATTTTCGGAACCCAAGATATTCTGGAGATCTCTGTTAAGAAAACCCCTTCGTTCTTTCAGCATGAAGATCGGCTTAACGCCAGCTATACTGCGACTTTTTTAAGCAATACCCTCCGGGCTATTGAGACGGTGCTTCGAAAACAAGGATTCCAAAAAACCGAACTGGCTGACTCAAAGGAAAATGTTCAGGCCTTGTACTGGAAAAACGCCCAAGGCGTCCGCGCCATAATTAGCTAGTTCATTTATTTTATTAAAACGGTAAACCCGTCCAGCGTTCATGCAGCTGGACGGGTCTGTTTTTAGCGCTTTTTCAGGACTTTCCCTGGGCCAGTCACCGCTTGGTTACTACCTAAATAATAGCCAGATGGCTGATACCCTTGTAAGGAAAAGTAACGATATGATCAGAAGGACCAAAGAACCAGTTTAGGTTTTTTTCTAGCCGGGTATTACATAACAGGATATCCATATTTACGCCGGTACGTCCCATTGCAAGGAGTGGCATATGTCAGAACTCGAGGTGGAAATCCTCCAACTCGCACAGCGAATTCGCAGCCTAAGTGAGCATTCCAAAGGGGATGCCAATGATCGGTACTTTCGTCTGGAAAAAATCAGAGAACTGGTCAACGCATTAATCCCGAGACTGGAAGAATCCATTGCCCAGCATGATCCGATGATTGAGCATCTGGAAGACCCGATTGTTCTTAAGCAGAAATCCGCTTAGCGAACCATTCGGACCGCTAATCAAGCTGACTGACCTTAAACGGCAGCCAGGTTTTTTAGCGCATTTACCAGTTCCTGCACCGCATCGGCTGATTTTTTGAACTGGGCCTGCTCTTCCGCAGTCAGATTGACTTCTACGACCTGCTCAATGCCATTTTTACCCAGTTTGACCGGCACACCGACATAGAGCCCGTCAACACCGTATTGCCCCGTCAGATACACGGCACATGGCAGAATCTTTTTCTTGTCTTTGACAATGGATTCAATCATCTCCAGAACCGAAGCGCTGGGAGCGTAATAGGCGGATCCGGTTTTCAGGTGGGCCACAATTTCGGCCCCACCGTTACGAGCCCGATCCACCAGCCGGTCAATGGTGGCTTTATCCAGCAGTTCCGGTAGGGGAATCCCGGCTACGGTCGAATAGCGGGGCATTGGTACCATGGTATCGCCATGGCCTCCCAACACAAAAGCATGCACATCTTCCACAGAGACATCCAATGCTTCAGCGATAAAGGTCCGGTACCGGGCGGAATCGAGAACCCCAGCCATCCCGAACACCCGGTGATGGGGGAACCCGGACGCCTGAAGCGCCACATGACACATGGCATCCAGCGGGTTAGACACCACAATAATCATGGAGTTCGGTGCGTATTTCTTGATGTTGGTGCACACGTCGGTGACAATTTTCGCGTTGGTCTGCAGGAGATCATCCCGGCTCATCCCCGGCTTGCGGGCGATTCCAGCGGTCACCACCACAATGTCGGAATCCTGAATCACTTCATAGGTGTTGCTGCCCACGACCTTTGTGTCATAGCCATACACCGGGCTGGATTCTAAAATATCCAGGGCTTTCCCTTGGGGAATCCCCTCCAGAATATCCACCACCGCCACATGTTTGGATAACTCGGCCTCAGCCAGGCGTTGAACCAGTGTTGCGCCCACATTCCCGGCGCCGATGACAGAAATCTTATGCAGCATATCGCACCTCCCTTTCATATAAAGCAAACTCAGGCCTATGCTAGCATAGAGGCACCTCAGACACAAAGGAAATTCACATCCCCTCGGCCCGCCCTTTCTGTTACCATAGGCGGTATGAGCGTACTTTCATCGGAGCAAGTTTTAACCACCTTTCTGGAGATGGTCCGCATTAACAGCCCCAGCGGCGATGAAGGGGCCATGCGGGAATATCTGATCGGGCGGCTCAACGCCCTGGACATCCCTTCCACGGTAGATGCCGGCGGGAACCTCATTGCGGACATCCCCAAACACCAGTGTGATCACGATTCCATTCTGGTCTTGTCGGGCCATATGGACGTGGTGCCGCCGTGCCAGGATATTCAGCCCGTGGTGACGGGAGAAGGGGAGGAGCGGGTGATTGCTTCCGATAACACCACGGTGCTGGGAGCCGATGACAAATCGGGCCTGGCGGCCATTCTGGAGGCGGTGGCTTTATCCCTTCAGCATCACCTCCCTCGCCCGGCCTTACGGCTGATTTTTACTACCCGAGAGGAAGTGGGCCTGGCTGGGGCGAAAGAGCTTTCTGATGAGGCCCTCAACGCGAATTTTGCCGTCACGTTTGATCACACCGGTCGCCAAGGGGTGATTATTCATCAAGCCCCCACCTACATTCGCTTTACCATCGAGTGCCTGGGGAAAAGCGTTCATGCGGGGATTATGCCAGAACAAGGGGTCAACGCCATTGTCTTTGCCTCAAAGGTGATTAACCGGCTGCACCTGGGCCGCATTAACCCCGATACCACGGCCAATATCGGCTTTGTGGAAGGAGGAAGAGGCACCAATGTGGTGCCGGATCAGGTGGTCTTGCAAGGGGAGCTGAGAGGCCATGACCCGGCGTTTCTGGAGCAGGAGCTGGCCTATATTCAACAGGTGTTGGCAGAAGAGAAGGCTGCCTTTCCTGGCACCGATACCCGGTTTGAGTATCACACTGAATTTCAGGGCTACACGCTCCCGGCCGATCAAAAAGGTGTCCAGCTGGTTCAGGCTGCCGCTGAAGCGCTTCAGCTCAACCCACAACTGATTCGCACCAACGGCGGGAGCGATAACAACGTGTTTGTCCACCGGGGCCTACTGGGCGTGGTCTTAAGCGCGGGCTACATGGAGCCCCATTCGCTGAAAGAGCGGGTTCGCCTAAGCGAGATGACCCTGTGCACCCGCTTTATTATCCAGATGATGGAGCAGTTTGCCCGCCATGCGTTTTAACGAGGAGCAGATTCAGGAAAAACTGCACCTGTATGAGAAAACCGTCTCCCAGCACTATGTGTATAAGGGGCCGATTGTCAACAGCCGCATTGATGAAGCCATTCAGCCCGATGGGGTCCGTTGTCAGCGCCAGGTGGTGGAGCATCCCGGCGGGGTAGTGATTTTGCCCATGCTGGAAGATGGCCGGATGATTCTGGTGGAACAATGGCGCTACCCCTTGGGACGAACCCTGATTGAGTTTCCCGCAGGCAAGCTGGATCCGGGAGAGCGGGCCGATCCCCTCACGGCCGCCAAACGCGAATTTCTGGAAGAAACCGGCTATGAAGCCGACTGCTGGGAGCCGATGCACTACATTTACACCTCTCCCGGTTTTTGCGATGAGCAGTTGTGGCTGTATAAGGCCACCGGGCTGCGGCAGGTCAATGCGAACAATGACTTAGGGGATGAGGATGAGTTTATTGATCTCATCAGGCTGCCCCCGGAGGAGGTGTTTGCAAAGGTCCGCTCAGGCGAAATCGTGGACGCCAAGACCCTTTGTCTGCTGTTTCATGTCTTTGGCCCCGGTGCATCCAGTCTATAACGTTTAACCCGCTCTTTTATAGCCTTCCAGAAAGCCCACAAAGGCCCGGTACAACATGGGTGCCCCTACGCTGATGGGAAAGATAAACAACTGGGAGCCTGGCAGGATAGAGGCCATTAGACTGAACGCCAAACCCCACAAGGCGTCATGTTTCAGGTGTTTTTTATCCAATGCGTAGTCTTTGGCCGCTTTCAAGCCCGCTTTTAACCGACTTTGCCTGGCAGGTTGATCCGCAGGATCGGCCCCGGATTTTTCAAATTTTTCCGGATCCGGCTGCTTCACCGGCTTTTTGGCCCCAAACTGAACGGTTGAAGCGTTGAGCCTGGAATAAGGAGCCGGATTAACTTGCATAGACATTCTGATATTCTCCGCGTTTGCCCTCACATAAAACCCCCTCAAGACCCATTGTTGCTAGCGTGTTTTTCACCATTCAAACCGGTCATTAAAACCTGCTGCCTGAAAACAGTGCTAGAGTTTAAACAAGTGTAAAGTAACAAAAATACACCTGCATGACAGAATTTATATTCATAAATGACATCATTTCATATTTTAAATATATACTTTACACCGATCTCCTCAATAACCCCTCAAAACGCTCACGCTCACCCTAAAACTCATGTATTGTTTTTATAATGTAATCAATCATAATACAGTTATAAGAGCACGTCTGAATTTTTCATTGTCTGAAGTGAGCTAAGGAGGAGCCGGAAAGAAGAGAGGAAAGCGCAAGTAGGTCGAAATATAAAGAGACATATTTACTTTTAAATGAATTCAATGCATACGACTGCACAATGGAGGTTGACTGCCTGGTTCAGGTAGTCACCTCCCAGGAATTCGATAGCGTGACTTGAATATTGTTTGTCTAGCAAACCCGCATTAAAAAGATTTTGCACAAGGGATGAGGAATCTGCTCTCGTGGGATATAGGTCTGGGTTGTTTTCCACTATCTAGCATACGAAAAGTTATTAGTTATTTGCCCTCTCCTGGGTGATGAGAACCGGCTCGGTTTCTCATCATTCTCATTTTCTTCCATATTTTCTTCCCGTAAAAAGTCCCTTATAATAATCAAGCCATGCCAGACGTATTACGGTCATCTGAAAACCTTGAGAAGCTACTTGCCCAAATCCAGGCCACCCCGGCGCAAAGCATCGGCGGTACCTATGAGGCCTTGCTCACCAATGCCAAGAAAGATGGGGTGTACTATACACCCGACTGGATTGCCCGGTATCTCACCGAGCGTACCCTGGGTCAAACCCTGGAAACACAATTTAACGCTCTGCAAAAAGCCCTGAGCCAGAAAAACACAGAGCAGGCAGCGTACATTTTGGGGCAAGTTCAGGCCCTGCATGTCGTGGACCCTTCCTGTGGCTGCGGTATCTTTCTGACAGCGGCCTTGAAGGAACTTCACGCATTTTACCGAAAAGCCCAGGCCTTGGCCCCGGATTTGTTTCCGTGTCCTCCGGCCCGATACGCCTTCACCTATCAGCTATATGGGGTGGATCTGGATCCCGTAGCCGTTCGGTTGACCCAACACCAGCTACACCTGCTGACCATCGAACTGGATCAAGCTCCGTTCCCCCTCCATTCAAAAGCAAGCAACCTCTGCGCTGGGGATGCCTTAACGCCTCTTCAGATGCATATCGACGCAGCGCCACGTTTGCAGGCCAAAGCGGAGCAAATGAGCGGGGCAATGACCAAAGAGACAGGCCAAGAGACTTGTATGAAGGAGCCCTTCTCCTGGGAAACGGCTTTCCCGGAAGTTGACCAGTGGGATTTTGTATTGGGGAACCCACCCTACCTGACGGAAGTGCGCAAACATGCGGATCGCTTCCGAAAACTCAAGACCGACTCTCGCATTCAGCAGCATTACCGGGCCAAAATGGACTTATGCGATGCTTTTTTGGCCTTATCCACAGAACTCCTGAAACCTCAGGGGAGCCTAGCCCTGGTTCTGCCGGAATACTGGCTACAACGAAGCAGCACCCAGGATCTGAGACGAACAATCTGGCAAAACGGCCACATTCAGGAGCTATGGATCAGTCAGGAGTACAAGGTCTTTAAACAGGCCCCCGGACTCCATAGCAGCTTGCTGGTCTGGCAAAAAGCATCCCAGGCGACAAATGGCAATAAGTCAAGACACAGCCGGTTCGGGTATTTATCCGGTCCTGAACTATCAGCGCAGCAACTTACCCCAGTCCTCATCCAATGGGATGCCCCAAGCGGCAAGCTCTTGTATGGCCCAGAAAACCAAATGGCGCTTCTAGAGAAGCTGGTCAAACAGCCCCGCCGATTACCCGATACCGTGATTCAGCAAGGAATTGTCTTTCCCCAAAGCCGCCTGAAGGCCAATGATAGCACCAAACTCACTGAAAGACCAAAACCCGGCACGGGGATCTTTGTGCTAAGCCAGGCGGAACGAGAGGCTATCGCCTGGACGCCTGATGAAGTGGCTCTATTTCGGCCTTATTACGGAACTGCTGGCTTTCAGGCAAGCGCTGGTTTCACCACAGACCCTGACTGGGTGATCTATACCGATCGCCACGCTGTTCAGGCCCTACAAGCCCATCCCGAAAATTACCCCAATATCCGCCATCACTTGGAGCGTTTTGCCCCCATCAACACCTCTGCCCATGCCCCCTACGGCTTGCACCGGGCCCGGCAGTCCCACTGGTTTGAAGGGAGCCCCAGAGTGTATTGCTTGCGTCAGGCTCAACAACCCACGTTTGCCGTTGTTCGGGAAGCGGCGTATGTCAATGAGGGTTTTTATATCCTCAAGCCCGCCGGGTGGAATATAGACGTGCTCACCACCATTCTCAACTCCTATCTGGCCTGGTTCTGGCTATATCATCAAAAGCGCAAAGGCCACCGGCTCCAGGTGGATAAAGACATCTTACTCCATTTCCCCCTCCCAGAAGTGATCCCCACTAAGATTGAGCAAGACCTGTTACAATCCGCTCTTTCAGCATCACCCACCAATCAGCAAGCCATATACCGGCTGTATCAGCTCAATTCAGCTGAAATCAAACTGATTGAAGATTTTGTTGCCCAACGAAACGTGTAACCCCGTCTGCCGCCTGTCGGGCATTGCTGACACAATCGTTCATCGACACCCCATGCAGGTAATTTCCAGCCAGAAACAGGCCCGGCAAATGAGAAAGCCGATCTTCCAAGGCTTGAACCCGTTCCCGGTGCCCCAGGGTATACTGGGGAATGGCCCGCTCCCACCGCTGCACCCGACTAAAGATCGGCTGAAGTCCTGGCTGATGAAAGACCGCCCTTAAGCCAGATAAGACCTCTTCGCTGATTTGCGTTTCGCCCCACTCGACCATAGCGGGCAGCGTCGCCCCGCCGATAAAACAACTGAGTAAGACCCGTCCTTCCGGTGCCCGCTCCGGGAACAAGCTGCTGGACCAAATGGCCCCCAGCAAGGGAATCTGCTGTGAGCGGGGAATCAGGCACCCAAAGCCATCCAGCGGATGACCCATAGCAGGTTTCTCAAAGCCCATGGCCACAGTGGCAATGGGAGCGTATTCAATGGTATCCAGCACTTTGGCGGCCTGAAGATCCCGAGGACGAAGGAGATAGGAAGCCACATAGGCAGGTGTGGCTAGAACCACGGATTGCGCCTGAAGCCTTTCTCCATCTTGCAGAAGTACTTCCCAGCCTTCGCCAGTTTGGAGCAGCTTCGTTGCGCAACCAACGCTTACATGATCCGCCAGCGCGGAGGCGAGGGCGCTTGGCAAAGTCGCCATACCCTCTTGAAAGCTCAATAGCTGATACGGGGATTTTTTTAGGGTTTTAGGGGCTTTCTTTTTGGCTTGAACCGCTCCTTTGAGAATACTCCCGGCTTGCCGTTCCCACGCAGACAGCTTGGGGAATACCGCCGCCATGGACAGTTTCTGTACATCACCGGCATAAATACCAGACACAAAGGGATCCACAAACCGTTCCAGAACTTCCGCTCCCAGCCGGGCGGTCACAAATTCAGCCACCGTCGGATCCGCGTTCTTGACCTTGGGTTTCAGTGGCTCACTGAAAAGCCGTGCCTTTCCCGACAAGGACAAGAGCGGGGTGGTGAAAATCTCCAGCGGGTTTCCAGGTAAGGCCTGAAGCTGATTTTTATAGAACAGGTACCGCTTTTTGGCTTTATCAGATGCGGCTTTTGGAGTTAACCCCAGACTTCGAGAAAGTTCCATCAGGGATTTTGAGCTACTGGGAAACGTATTGGGTCCCAGCTCATAAAGAAATCCCTCTTCCTGCCGGGTCTGTATCACCCCACCCAGTCGCTCTCCAACAAGCTTGACCTGAAGACCCGCCTGTTGCAGAAAATAAGCGGTCGCAAGCCCGCTGATCCCCGCCCCAATGACCACAGCATCGAGCAAGCGCCTACGCCTCCGCCTTGGGGGTCACTGCAGCCAGCAGGGTGTTAAAATCCTGCGCCTCAGGCTGATCATCCCACGGGTGAAGTTTTTCTTCAATCAGGCTCACCATAGCCGTAATAAAGCGGGACCGGCTGTTAAAGACCGGCGCCCGGTAAAAACACCGAATTCCCAGCTCATGGGCCAAAGCCTTGTATTGAATATCTATTTCCACCCGAGTTTCCACATGATCCGAGACAAAGCTAACCGGGACCACCAGAATGTTATCAATGCGCTTTCCGGCAAAAAAATGCAGCACGTCTTCCACTGAAGGGGCCAACCAAGGCATTTTTCCCACCTTGCTTTGATAAGAAAGCTCCCAGGCCATCTCAGGAAAATACTGCTTCATCACGAGGGTGGCCGTTTCAAAAATATGTTCCGGGTACGGGTCCTGAGTACGCTCGACATGGCGTTGAGGCAAGCTGTGGGCACTAAAGAGCACCTGGACTTTTTCTTTCGGGCACTCCCAGGGATGCTGACTGAGGCCCTCTTCAATCGTCTCAGCCAAGGCTCCCAGATACAGAGGATGATTATAATAAGGCGACACCACTTGTACAGGTAAATCAAGACCTTGTTTTTCCATCTCCCGGCGCAACTCGTTCAAGCTAGAGCCCGTGGTGGTATATGAGAAATGGGGATACAGCGGCAGGATAATTAAGCGTTCAATCCCATCAGCTTTGATTTTTGCCACCGCTTCCTCAGTAAACGGGTGCCAATACCGCATGGCAATGTACATACGGACTGGGTGGCCTTTCTCCGCTAGTGCCGCCTGAATAGCCTGGGCCTGTTCCTGGGTCAGAGGCAAAATAGGCGAACATCCCCCCATCTGGCGGTAGTTTTCCTGGGCCTCTTTTTCCCGTGTTGAGGAAATATACTGGGCTAACGGCTTTTGAAACAGGTTCGATAGCGGCAGCTTAATGATATCGGGATCGGAAAACAGGTTGTACAAGAAGGGTTTCACAGCTTCCAGGCTATCAGGCCCGCCCAGATTCAGTAATAACACCCCGGTTTTCATGTATCTGACCTCCTAGAGCGTCTTTGAGAAGGTTGGTTTATCCTGTTGGACCTGCTTTTTGAGATAGGCATCAAAGGCCATGGCAATATTGCGACTGAAGATCCTGCCCAGTGGGGTGAGCGCAAAGCCGGTGGCGTGCATCTCAAGCAAGCCATCGGCAGCAGCATCCTCCACTTGCCTCATGGCCTCGGCGAAATACGTTTGAAACTCAATGCCGTAAGTTGCTTCAATTTCAGCGTAGTTGACCGATGTCCGACATAAGATATCCATAATCACCTGGCGGCGCAAGAGATCATCTGGGGTCAGGGCATACCCCCGCATGGTAGGCAGTCGGTCCTGCTCAATCGCTTCATAATACTGGGAAAGCTTCCGCCAGTTCTGGGCGTAATGACGCTCCAGTCCACTGATGGCGCTCACCCCAAAGCCATAGAGGTCCATCCCTTCCCGGCTTCCCTGCACCGTATAGCCCATAAAGTTACGGTTCAGCTTACCATTTTCCAGCGCCACCGCCAATTCATCGGTGGGTTTGGCAAAGTGATCCATCCCGATATACACATACCCCGCTTCGGTAAAGGTCTGCAGGGCTTGCCGGAAGATCTGAAACTTGGTTTCCCCGGAAGGCAACGCCTCTTCCGGCAGCTGCTTCTGATGAGGGCTCAACCACGGCACATGGGCGTAGTTATAGAGAGCAATCCGCTCCGGGCTCAAGCGAATCACCTCAGCCAGGGTTTGGGCAAACGTGGCTTCGGTTTGATAGGGCAATCCGTAAATCAGGTCAAAGTTAATGCTGTTAAAGCCCAAATCCCGAAGCTCTCGCACCATGGCTTCCGTCATGGCCACCGGCTGAATCCGCTTGATCGTTTCCTGCACCTTGGGATCAAAGTCTTGCAGGCCCAGGCTGATTCGGTTAAAGCCCAGCTCTTTCAGAGTCGCCAGCTGCTCAGATGTGGTGACTCGGGGATCCACCTCAATGGCCACTTCAGCCTCAGGTGCCAGATTAAAATATTCTTTCTGAAACTGGAACAAACGCTCAATCTGATCCGGCGCCAAATAGGTGGGGGTGCCCCCACCCCAATGGAACTGGACTACTTGACGGCTGGCGTCCATCCGGGAGGCGGTCTTTTCAATTTCCCGGAAAAGGTAGCCCAGATACTTTTCCGCCTGCTCCCGCTGCTGGGTAATAACCACATTGCAACCACAAAACAGGCAGCGGTGCTCGCAAAACGGCAGATGAACATACAAAGACAAGGGCAACGGGTTGTCCCGATTCGTTTCCTGCACCGTTTGCCAATGCTGCTGGTAATCATACACTTCTGTCCAAGCCGGTGCCGTAGGGTAGCTGGTATACCGGGGACCCGTGGTGTTGTATTTCTCCAGCAAGGCGTTCGATACCGAAAAAATCTGTTGAATCATCTCCGATGAGATGGTCATTTCCTTAACCCTCCTCTAACGAGATACCAGGGCACTTTCTTTGACGGTATCCACAAACAGACGTACATTTTCCACCGGGGTTTTCGGCAGAATCCCATGGCCTAAATTCACAATGTAATTGCGGGTGCCTCCTTCCAGAAGCATCGCTTCCACCATGGGTTTCAGGACTTCCGGGCTGCTAAACAGGGCCACCGAATCCAGATTCCCTTGCAGGGTAAAGCGATTACCCACTTGTTCACGGGCGTCTGTCAGTGAAGTTAAATGATCCACGCTGATTACATCCGGGTTGGCTTCCGCCAGCATCGGGAGTAACCCACGGGAATTGTTCACATACAAAATTGCCGGAGCCTGCTCCCGGTTCAGGGAGTCCATAATTTGCTGGTGATAAGGCAGAACAAACTCCCGGTAATGCTCTTTCGGTAAAATCCCGCCCCAGGTATCAAAGAGCTGAACCACCTGCGCCCCAGCCTCAATCTGGGCGTTCAGGTACAAGATAACCGATTGGGTGAGCTTATCCAGCAGTTTGTGCAGGGCTTGGGGCTGTTCATACATCAGGGATTTGACATGCACGAAGTTTCGGGATGTTCCTCCTTCCAGCATGTAGGAAGCCAGGGTCCACGGGGCACCGCTAAAGCCAATCAGGGCGGTTTCCGGATCCGAGGCCAGCTCCGAACGAAGTGTGCGCAAAATGTCCATGACAAACGGCATTTTCTCATTGGGATCGGGGATACTCAGCCGCTCAATGTCCGCCGCTCCCTGCAAGGGATTGGGAAAATGGGGGCCAGACTCGGTAAATTCCAAGGTCATACCCATGGCTTCTGGAATCACCAGAATGTCGGAAAACATAATGACCCCGTCCATCTTGAATGCCTGATAGGGTTGTAGGGAGACTTCCACAGCCAAATCCGGGGTTTTGCACAGATCTAGAAAACTGACTTTACTACGAACAGCCTGGTATTCAGCCATATAGCGCCCAGCTTGGCGCATCAGCCAGACAGGGGGACGATCCAATGCTTCGTGGCGGCAAGCCCGGACCAGACGTGGTTGTTGAGACACCGTATTTTCTCCTCTGTTGCCCGCTCAGCAGGCTTAATGGGGTAAAGACTTCCGGGAATCATCTTACCCTTAACACACCCGCATTGAAAGCCACCTTGCCCAAATCAAGTTCATGATTGCAAGCCGGATTCCCTTACGTTACCCTAGGGCAGGCATACAAACAGGGGTGCTGGAACAAACCGGCTGAGAGCGCAAAGACGCAACCCTTAAACCTGATCTGGGTAATGCCAGCGGAGGAAGGATGATGAGAATATTTAGCAAACCCATTACCACCCGGCATATCTTTTGGCTCAACGGCTTGGCGCCGATTGCCACCAACATTGTCACCCCCCTGACAACGGATCACCAGTTAAAAAAATCCCAGATTCCCGCCGAAGAGCGAAAACTCCTGGTGCTGCAAGAGATGGCCCGGCAACTGGTCAGCGCGGGTATTCATCTGGGAAGCTACTTTGGAGGCGCCTGGCTGGTCGGGCGGCTTGGCAGAAAGTCCCAGTCCAAATCCCTCCTGGAAATTGCCGGGGGAACCCTGATGAGCTTTGTCGGCTATGGGTTTATCCGTCCCATGATCAGTACCGAGATACTGGCCCGCTGGCTCTACCCCGGCGTGGCAAAAAAGCCCGCCCTGACCCAGGGAACATCAAACCCGTTTGGTCAAGTGCTTCCTGCCAGTCCCCAGATGCAGCAAGTTGTTCAGCAAACCAATTTTCAAAACTATCTCAGCCAAGTAAAGCAAAGAACCCAGCTTCAGTAGGCTAGGCAGCTTCCAGGGTGACCGACTCCTGGCGAGACAGCCAATAACCCAGACCGAAACCCACCCCACTCATCAAAACCCCAATGAGAGTGGAGTACGGCCAGCCAGGCCAGGCAATGGGAAGATGCAGAAAGCCATGCTGGACCAACGCACTGATAATCACCGCGCTACCCCCAAAGAGCATGGCCAACACCCCGCTTAAGCGGCCGGGGTTCTTGAAAAACAGGATCCCGATCACCGGAAAAAACATGGTGGAAGCGTAAATATCCGCCGCAATCCACAGCACCTGAATAATGTTTTGAAAGTACAAGGCAATGGCCATGGCGGGTCCCACCATCAGCACGGTGGCCATCCGACTCACCCAGAGCAACTCCCGATCGGAGGCCTGGGGACGGAAAAAGCCCTGATACAAATCGCGGGTCAGGGTCAAGCTGCCCACATTGATGGATGAATCCATGGACGAGGTCACGGCGGCAATAAAACCCACCATCACCAGGATGGTTAGGACCGGGTGGGGGAGCATCATGGCCAGTTCCACCATCACCGCATCGCTTTGACCCACCAACGCCGTGCTAAGCAGCCCAATGGTAATTACCAGACCAAACAGGAACATCAGTAACATCGTTGCCAGGCCCGCCGATTGAACCGCCACCTGCTCGCTTTTGGTGGAGGACATCCGCTGCCACATCTCCGGGGCAATGCACCAGGCCACAACAAAAGTAAGCCATAACGCCAGGTTCTGCGACAGGTTTTGGGTGGGGTCCCAGAATTCTGGAGGGTGGCTGGCGGCAAAATGGGTGAGCATCTCCGGGGTGGCCGCCACCTGCATTACGGCAAAGACCGCCAAAATCGCCAGGCCGATGGTAAAAAAAAGGAACTGCGCCATATCCGTCACGACGACGGCAAAGTAGCCCCCCACCATGGAGTACAATACCACCACGGCCGTACAGAGCAGGGTCGCCATCACCAGCTCCAGCCCGAAGAACGTCTCAAAGATCTTTCCCGCAGCCACCATTTGGGAACCCACAAAAGAGGTGGTGGAGGCCAGAATCATCAAGGCCAGCAAGAAACGGCCAAAGCGTCCGTAATAGCTTTCCACGGCTTCCGGTTGCGACAGGGCCTCATGGCGGGCCACCCGCTTGGCTATCAGCAGCGTAATAATTAGACAAGAGCCCACCGAAGGCAGGACAATGGGCCAAAGCCCTTCCAGGCCCAGCTCATGAAAGGCGTTGATGGACCCCATGGTTGAACCCGCCCCAAACCAGGACGCCACAAAAGTCAGCGCCACGGGAACCACGGACAGGGAGCGCCCGGCCAGGAAAAAGTCTTTCAGGTTTTCAATCTTTCTGGAAAAGACCTGGGCCACCAGCAGGACAATGAGAAAGTACCCCGCCAGCATCAGGATCGACAAGCTCGACATCATTGCGCTTCGTGTTGCCTTTTATGATCGCTTACCCTGGAATCAACACCAAACATGACGCCCGATTGCCACCATTACGTTTCTGACACCGTTGAAATATCTAGGGGGATGTTCAGGCGCAGGATGCAGTTTTTAAAGGCATCGGGCAGCTCTTTAATAACCGCCTCATAAGAGGGATAGCGGGGCAGGCGACCAATCAGGTTGACATCCCCCGACTCAATGGCCTCATCAATGGTTTGGGACATGGTTTCCCCAGGCACCATATTGAGAATCAGGCTGGGGGTGCGGGTGGCTTTAAAGTCTGGCGGGAACAAGCTCTCCTGGGCTGGTGTGGCAAGGACGATGGTTCTTAAAGACTCTTCCGGCAAGATAACGTGAATCACCGGATGAAAGCCATCCACCAGCACGTAATCATACCCCAGAACAAAGCGACTTAGGCCATAAGAGAGGGGTTTAAACAGATCCGGGGCAATGTATTCCGGCAACATGCCCACTGTGAGAAGATCCATCTCCTCCCCCACGTGAACCGCCAGATCATGAAAGGCCCAATCCACCGCTTCCCGGTTCTGGGGAAAATGCTGCGTCCCTTCGTTCAAAAGCTTTTGAGCCACCTGCTGTAACGTTTGGGGCGGACGATCCAGGCACAGGCGGCTGGTTAACGTTTGATCCGGGGTGGCATCAATAAAAAGGATTGACGCTGGGGACAGCGCATAGCTTAAGTGTTCCACCAATGTGGATTTTCCGCTGCCTTTCGGGCCAATCAGTTCCAGAACTGCTTTAAGCATGTAGCCTTTACTTGGTTTTCTACTTGGTTTTCAAAGCCGCATTGAGGGCTTTTTCCAGGGTTTCAATCTTGTTTTCCAGGGCTTTAACTCGCTCAGTGGAGGATTCGGCCTGAACTTCCGCTTTCTCTAACTGGCGGCCCGTCCGCAAGCGATCTTTTCGGGCTTTCAGCATCATTTCCCATGCCTTTAAAGCGAAGCCACCTGCTGCCAGAAGGCCCACAATGCCCATGGATAGACCAACGGATGCCTCCAGCGTGGTCGTAAATATCTGCAATGGCGCGTACACAGACAGGTTTTGTATCACAAACACACCGGCAGCCAACAGGAATACCAGTGCAAGGGTATTCAGCAAGAAGCTTTGAAAACGTCCCATTTCGGCTTGACTCCCTGAGTCCAACGACAGGTTCTTTATTGTATCCAAAACATAATCATCAGGCTGCGCCTTCTCCCCGAGGTTCTTAATGTTGTAACAAGCGCCATTGCCCTCATTCGGATAATACCGCCCAGATTCGCTGAATTTCCGGGTCAACGGGAATTTCAAAGGACATTTCTTCTTGCGTGACCGGATGAATAAAGCGCAGTCGAAAGGCTTGTAACAGCTGTCCTTGGGTTTTCAGCTTCAGAATTTTCTCTAAACCCGTTCCATAGAGCGGATCAGCCACAATAGGATGACCAATATAAGCCATATGAACCCGAATCTGATGGGTGCGTCCGGTTTCCAGACGCAGTTCCAAAAAAGCGAAGCGATCATCCAGGCGATCTTTCACCTGCCAATGGGTAACTGCCGGGCGACCGCCCTCAATGACCGCCATCTTGTCCCGATGCTTCGGATTTCGGCCAATGGGCGCGTCCACCGTTCCCGTATCCACCTCAAATTTCCCCTGAACAATGGCCCGGTACTCCCGGCGCATGGTTTTTTCTTTGAGTTGGGCGGATAACCCGTAATGCGCCCGGTCTGTTTTTGCCACCACCAATAAGCCCGACGTATCCCGATCCAGCCGGTGAACAATGCCTGGGCGAATCACCCCGTTAATCCCGGATAAACTCCCATCACAATGGGCAAGCAACGCGTTCACCAAAGTCCCTTGGCGTTCTCTCCCGGTGGGATGGGTGAGCATGCCCGCCGGTTTGTTCACCACCAAGAGCTCATGATCCTCATACACCACCGCCAGTGGGATGGCTTCCGCCGTCAGTTGCAAAGGCCTATCTTCCGGGACCAGGACCGTAACCGTATCTCCTTCCTTCAGGCGAACTGAGGGCTTTCGCTGTTCCACCCCATTGAGACGTACCTGCCCTTGCTGAATCAGGCTTTTAATCCGTTCACGGGAAAAGTCATCCTGCAGTTCTCCAGCCAAAAACTTATCCAGTCGCTCCGTCTGGCTTTCCTCCGAGGCCAGCAGGGTCAGTACGGTTTTGCCCCCTTGACTCATGAACGCTTCGGGGTCGGCTGAAAGTAGGACCCGACAATAAACAACACGCCACAAAAGATAAAGGCATCGGCCAAATTAAAAATGGGGTAGTGAATAAGCGTCACATCCAGATAATCAATCACTTTGCCCACCAGCACCCGATCGGCAATGTTCCCCAACGCCCCGCCCAGAATCAGGGAGAAACCAAGACACTCAATCCGGGTGAGGACGGATTTCTGAAGGCTGTATATCAGGAACCCTAGAAACAACAGGGAAGTCAGGAACAGCAAGACTCCCGGATGCTCCTTAAACAGACTGAAGGCCATGCCGGTGTTATAGACAAAGGTAATGTGAAAGACATCCGGTATCACCGCCATCGACTGACCTGGCGCCATGGCCGTCACAACCCAGTTTTTCACCAGCCGATCCAGCAGGAAAAAAACCAACATCAGCAAAATCAAGGAGCCCCGAGTCTGACAAAAGCGCATCTATCTCCCCGTTCCAACCGTTCCTACTCGTGGTTCGGAGTGACTGAGTCTTCTGTGGTCGCTGGGGTCAGCTCCATATCGTCGCCTGCCGAATCGTCCGACTCGCTTAAGTCGATCTCGCCACTGGCGGATCGCCGGACAATAGCCTCTTTGGCCGTTACGGTGTCATAATCACTTTTGGGAATCACGTTGACGCGACGTACAATGGTCACAATCCCGTTCAGCTTGATGGTTGGGCGATCCGCATTGTTCTGGGTAATTTCAGTCAACCCCACGGTGGCCGTGACAATTTCATTGTTGTGGGTGTCGTTGGCTTCAAAAATACGCTCCAGGTCTGTATTTTCACTAGAGAGCGAGCGGAACCGATCGCGCGGCTTTTGCTGCGGGTACACCACTGGTTCTTTGGAGATGGTCGCAATGGCCAACTGCCCTTCCGGGACATTCACGTTCACTTTGGCCGAATACGATTCACCGGCGAACACCTGTTCTGGAGTTACCAGATTGGCGTTTAAAGCGTTGATATCTCCATAACGAATGACCGCCCGCTCATACAACGTATAATCACTGAGGATTTGCCAGGTTTTCCCAATTTTATGAAGATACATCAGACCACGGGAGCGGCTTTCCAGTTTTCCCGGCTGATCACTGACTGCCGGATCCAGTTTGGCATTGGCGGTTGCCGTGTCAATACCTTCCACTGTTGCCCAATCCCCATTGATACGAACTTCCAGGGTCTGGGTCGTGTACTTGATATCGGGAAACGTCTCCCAGGTTTCTTCAATCAGGTTTCGAATCTCTTCCAGCGTCAAATTATCGCCGCTGACAAATCTTGGGGAGTAATGTTTTAAAACGCCTTCCAGATCATGGCTATTGGAGGCTTCCATCATATCCTGGATCATCGCCATGATGCTACGAACCTCCGGGGAATCGGCCTTGGCCCCTTCAATATTGACACCAGCAGAAACCGGATTGGCCGCATACACCATGGGAGCCGGTACAGCCCCTTGAATCATTAAAACCAGCCCTGTCAAAAGAGCAAACGATTTACGCATGAGATACCTTTTCCACTCAACCAATTCCTAATACAGCGGTATCCCTATTGTACCTGATCCCATTCAGAAGTCATCTGAGAAAATTCAGGAGGGAGGTCTGAATCACTCGGGCCGTCACTCCCAAGGAGGCCTGGAACAGGTTTTCATGGTGATTCATGTTGGCAATGGTCTCAGCTACGTCTATTTCCTGAATTTCGGCATATTGTTTGGTAAAAATCGCCTTCCGTTCTTCGATTCGACCCAAAGTGAGTTCAAGCCGGTTTGTAGTTGAGCCTATAACGGACTGACTTGCCGCCAAATCAGCCAAGTCGGTGGTGAGGTCATCCAGCCGGTTCCGGATTTCATCCAACTGAAGCACATCGCCCCCACTTTGCAGGTCAATCAAAAGCTCAGTCAAGGTTTGGAATAGTCCGCTACCGGCAACCCCGACCGGTAAAGCCCCTGCTGCGCCATTGGCGGTCCCAAGCAAGCTTTCTCCATTAATGTTAATGGTCAGCGTAATTCCCTTGGCGATTTCCACCTGACGTTGCCAGTTTTCTGCCGGGGCGTTGCCATTATAATCTATCTGGTACTGGGAAACCCGCTCAAAAGGAGGAGCATCCGTCCGTGCCCCTCCAAAGACGTACTTCCCGCCTACATCGGTATTGCCCAGCTGGACCAGCTGACTGATTATCTGATCCACCTCCAAGGCAATGGCATCCCGCCCATCCTGGTTATTGGTGAAGTTGGCCGCCTGAGTGGTCAGCTCCTGAACCCGGTGGACCAGGGTCACCATATTGTTTAAAACGGTGTCCACGGTATTGACCTCGGCAATAGCGGTTTCAATATTACGCTTATACCGCTCATCAACACGCAGCGTGTTGGAAATATCCAAAATCCGGGTCAAACCAACCGGGTCATCAGAGGGTTGGTTGATATTCTGCCCAGAGGAAAGCTTCTCCTGCAAGTTGGAGAGCGATAACAGGTTATTGTTGAGAAAGTGAATCGATTGCTTACTCATAAACCCAGAAGTTATTCGGTTAACACCCATGGAAACCCTCTCCTTCTCTAGGTAATGTTAATAATATTCTTGATAACTTCATCAAAAATGGCGATTAGCTTGGAGGATGCCTCAAACGCCCTCTGGAAACGCAACATGTCAATCATCTCCTCATCCACGTTGACCCCGGAAATAGAATCCCGACGCAAATCCAACGTAGTCAGTACTTTCTGCAACGCGTTGGCGCGGTCTTCATGGGCTCTGGTTTGAATCCCCAAGCCAGAAACGGATGAGTTGAAGTAATCAATAAATGTCGTTAAATTCATCAGTGGGTCTGTGTCGTACTCCCGAAGTTGCGCCATGGCCAGAGCGTTACGACCATCCCCAGGGCCGGCAAAGTCACCTGGACTCGCAGCATCATCCTCTGCCGCCGCAACCAACGTTGGGTCATTCAACAGGTTGGGGTTCACCACCCATTGAGATATCTCCACCGGGTCCCCGGCAGGCGATTGCAAAGCGGCGACCTGGACGAACACGTTCTGAGCGGCCGCGACGTTCAAGTCCCCGCTCAGGTTTCGGCCCGCCGCATGAATCGTGTTGACCTGTGTGGTCAGGGTCGTAATGATGTCATTTAAATCATTAATCATCCCGTAAACGGTCACTTCATTTCGTTGGGTCGAATCGTAATAACCCATATCCAGAATGGACTTCAGTTTCCCGGAGGAAATCTCTGCTCCGGCGCCATCACTTAAATTCACGCCCCCGTTGACTGTGGACACATAGCCCGGATAATCGTGTTGAGTCGCACCTACCGTGTTGGCGGTATATTGCAGGGTATCTACCAGAAGGGCCCCTTGGATCATCAGCTCATCGGCAATCCGAACCTCAACCTGTCCGTTGTCCAGGTAATTTACATCAATATCAACCAACTCCGACAGATCATCCAGCAATTTGTCCCGCTGATCCAACAGATCGTTGGGTTCGGCCCCGGATGCCTTAATGGTGATAATCTCCTTGTTAATGATCACAATGGTATTGAGCATGTCATTGATCGCTTGGACCGTTCGGCCCGCCTGGGAGGCTTCCATGCTTCCCGCTCCCAGAGAGGCATGCCCAACCAAATCAGTCCTTAAGGCAAACAACTGGCTGGTTTGCTGCTGGAAAGTGTTCAGCAAATCGGCAGCCCGCTGCAGGAAGTTGGCTCGTACAGCAACGCTTTCCGGGTGAATACTGAGTTCTTGTGCCGAGTCAAAAAAGTTTTGCATGACCGCGTTCACGCCATTTGTGGAAGGCTCGGTCAGGATCCCTTCCATTTGTTGCATCACGTCTCTGGCAACAGTATTTAACCCCAATAAGCCGTTCTCCAGCCGGTACTGATTGTCAATAAAGTTTTCCCGGATGCGGATGACCGCATCCACCATGGATCCTTGGCCGATCTGCCCCCCTGTTAACCCGTAAATAGAGGGTGAGGCATAAGCGTTAAACGCGGATATTTCCACCCGTTGCCTGCTATAGCCTGGCGTATTCGCATTGGCGACATTATGGTTTACGGTATTCAACGCTGATTGCGCCGTGAGCATAGCACGGTGAGCATTGAACATACTAAAAAACCCTGGTGTAATCATCACTAAACCTCTCTTGATCTAGCCATATCCCGATAAACCAACGCCCTAGGCATTCTGAATAATTGTCGACTGAATTTCTCCCATCACGCTTTCCGTCGTGCCGGCCTTTTTCCCACCAGTCGCATCATATGATGCACCCTCTGGGGTCATCAGATTTTTTAGCAAACCAAAGGTTTCAGAAATCCACTGCCTGGATAACTCAAGCAACTGTTCATTGTTGCGGTTCAGTGCTTGTACATCCCCAAGTACCCGGTTTAATTCGGTGCGAAGGGGGAGCAAAGCCCGGGCATATTGAATATCTAGACTCTCAATAACTTCCTGAAGAGGTTTGTCCTGATGCCCGGCGCTGACCATCAGCTCGATGCGCTTTTGTTCCAGATTGGCAACCTTTTGGCCTAGGGCAATGAGTTCCTGATCCACAGCCGGTAGCTGATCAATTGTGCCGGTAATGAGAATCCCTTTTTTGTGGTTCATTTTATCCACAATAATCCGGTTAACATCGATCTGCTGGCGCAAAATCTGTTCCAATTCTTTGATTTGCTGGGTATTCATCATTTCATACCTCTGTTATTTCTCTCTCTGCTTCTCTTTCCCTTAGTTCATCTGAGGTGTTAATATCCCTGAGCGCTAAACCCGGTAATCGGTCATCAAGCTCTCCCCATACACGTAGGCACGCTGGATATCCGAATCATTCAGCCCGACATAGCCAGCTCTGGAGGCGATGGACTTAATCTCATCCAGAGGTAAGCCAGCGGCAGAAGCCAGGTTTTCTTCACGCATCGGGGCGGCTTCAGGGGTGTTTGCCAATTCCCCAAGCATATCCGACAGTTCAGGTTCCTCGGATGGCTTTGTGTTCGGTACGAAAGCCCGCTGAGCCTGTAGCATCTGAATAAAGGATGATCCCGATTCAACTCGCATACCCTAGCCCTCATTCTCCGTACCCATCTTGAGCGTACCCTCTGTCGGCGCCAGCGGCGTTTCTTTGACATGTTCGGCCATCTGCTTATAAATCGTTTCAGCCAGGCCAAAGCCGCTACCACCCAGGCGTTGACTCATGTTTTGCGCGATTTCGTCATACATCATGTCCCGGAAATACCCTTCTGCAGAGCCTCCGCTCAACAAGCTATTTTCCCGATCAATGGTCTTTTCCATGGCATCCAGCATCTGCTTGATAAAAATCGCCTCAAAGTTCTGAGCCGCCTCTTTGAGCTTACGGTGATCCGCGTCTTTGGGATTGATATAATCAGCTTTCATCTGCTCCAGACGACTTTGGGTCTGCTGGAGCTGGGCTTGTTGAACGCTGAGGTTCGGTACGTTTAAATACGAATGTGTTTCCACACCAACATCTCCTAAATAATCTCCAGCACGGCTTCCAGGCTACCAGCAGCCTTCAGGGCTTGAAGGACTGAAATGAGGTCACTGGGCGTTACACCCAAGGCATTGAGGGCCGCCACCAGATCCTGTAATGTGGCATTGCCGTTGAGTGTCACCAGAGAGCCCGTGCCTTTATCAATATCTATTTTGCTATTGCTGACGCCCACCGACTGCCCGCCTTGGGAAAACGCCCCCGGCTGAGAAACCGCATTGGTGGTTTCCACACTGACGGTAATGCCCCCATGGGCCACCGCCGCTGGTAACAGACGGACATTGCTTCCTATTACAATAGTCCCGGTTCGTTCATTCACCACCACTTTGGCGATTTCATCCACCGAGTCCACTTGCAGATTTTCAAGCTTCGCCAGGAACGCCACCCGGTTATCAATGTATTCCCCCGGCACCAAAACCCGGACAGTACTGCCATCAATGGCTCGGGCAGGTCCCAGGTTTTTGGTAATCACGTTGGCAACCCGGCTGGCCATGGTAAAGTCGGTCCGGTCCAGCACCAGGTCCAGCCCGGAATCATCGCCAATGGGAGTGTGGATTTCCCGTTCAATAATCGCCCCGTTTGGAATTCGGCCAGATGTTGCGATTGCCGTCCGTTTGGAAGATCCACCGGCTTCAACCGCGGTTCCTCCAGTTGAAACCGGCCCTTGGGCCACGGCCACCACTTCCCCGTTGGGAGCTTGCAGCTGGGTCGTTACCAACACCCCCCCTTCCAGGCTAGAGGCGTCCGCCATGGAGGAAACCACCACATCCAGTGGATCCCCTGGTTTGGCAAAGGGAGGGACCAGGGCCGTGACAATCACCGCAGCCGAGTTGGTAGAGCGGATGTCATTTTCATTGTTCAACCGGCCCCCAAAATTTTGAATCAGGTTCCAGGAGGCGTTTTGGGTAGAACGGCTTTTATCACCAGTCTTGCTCAAACCCACCACCAGGCCGTAGCCCACCAGCTGGTTATTGCGAACGCCCTTGACATGGGTAATATCCTTGAGGCGCAATTTGGCAGCTTCGGCTGATAATCCGGAAAACGGCATGCAAAGAAGCGCAGCCAGGAGCAACGCACCCCCGGTTTTTCCGATATGATTCAACCTTTTTACGTTC
The DNA here is from genome assembly GCA_964387265.1 of uncultured Vampirovibrionales bacterium. Taxonomy (GTDB): domain Bacteria; phylum Cyanobacteriota; class Vampirovibrionia; order Vampirovibrionales; family Vampirovibrionaceae; genus CAYLWC01. Next base: position 80,984 of record CAYLWC010000002.1, read on the forward strand.
ATACGACTTGCACCTCTCTCTAGTTAAAGAACTGGTATAGTTTGTTGGCCATGCCATCATTCTGTTGACGGCTGATAACCCCTCGCCCACCCTGGATCAGCTGGAAGTTGGCGATCATCTTGGAGGAGATCTGGTTGTTCCGGTCCAGGTAATAGGGGTTAATAATCCCGGAGACCACCATGTCTTGCCGTTCTTTGTTCACCTGAATGGTTTTTTGTCCTTGAACCACCAAGTGTCCATTGGGCAGAACTTGTAGGACCTGGCAGGTGACATTGTCTCTGAGCGTACTGGTTCTGGAGCTTTCCGCTTTACTGCCCAGAACATTCCGGTTATCTACCCCGTTAAAGCTGGGCATGGACAAGGTATTGCTGATACTATTCTCCCGTTCCAGCGACAAGGGCAGCTTGCCCACAAAAAACCGCACCACGTTGTTCACAATGCTGGTGCCATTGTCGGTAATATTCTGGTTGCGAGTGATTTTCAGCTCAGCGTCTGTATCCAGCTGGGAGGTTTCATCAATCAAGATGGTCACGATATCGCCTACATGCTGCGGCTTAGGCTGAGTAAACAACGAGGTTGGCGTATAGGGAGCCTCTGCATGATACGTCGCTCCCGCCCGAAACAGGGATTCCGCATGTACACTACCCATGGCGCCAATAAAGCAAAGCACTGCAAGGGCAATGCCTGCCTGATAATGCCTATTGTTCGGAATAAAAGCCATGTCCTTCTCCCTGATTAGATCTCTACCAGAACCTTGTTCTTGTCTACGATTCGAGCACTATAGTATTTACGAACTCCAAACAGTTCCTGACGAACCCGAATGGTTTCTCCAATCCGTCCTTCATCCACCGCGGTTCCATGCACCGAAATGTGCATGCCGCTATCGGTGGTCAGGATAATCCGAACCCGGCTGTTTCTCGCCACATCCGGTGGAATCACCAGCTTGCGGCTATCCAGCACATCCCCCCGGCGCAAGTTCACTCGGGCCACATACTGGGATAAATCGGTTTCCTTTCCCACAACATGGGAAAAATCCCGGCTCACTTGACGGACCTGAAGTTCCAGAAAGCGAGAGTTGAGCGGTTGATGAGCATCAATAGATTCTTTCAAGACCCATACCGGCTTTTGGATGCTAATTTTTACCGGTACACCCACGCTGCGCTCACGGCCTGTTGGAGCAATCACCCGAACCCGAACCACCGCCCGATTAGAGTACATCTCTCCCAAGGCGGATTCAGTCTGGATCTGAATATCCTCAAGTGATTCAGCTTCCGGGAAACTGAACGGGGCTCCAGGAACTTTAATCACTTCAATATTCACTTCTTCATCCGCCGAGCGATCCAGCATGGGCTCCAATTGTTTCTGAACATGGGATACAACAGCAAGCTGAACCGCCTCTTCCGTCACTGTCCAAGCCCAGGCCGGAGTCACCCCAAGCAGGATCACCCCCAGCAATACGCTGGCCAATGCTTTGCAATCAGGATTTAGGAAACGGTTCATGGGTCATGCCTTCTGTTAAACGGTATTATTGGTCACTTGCAGAACCTCATCGGATGCCTGAATCACCTTGGAGTTCGCCTCAAAAGCCCGCTGAGCGGTAATCAGGTTGATGAGTTCTTCCACGATTTGCACATTGGAGTTTTCCAAAAACCCTTGGTTGATCGTGGTTTTGGCAAATTCTCCCTGCCCGGCAGTCCCTTGGATCGGGTCACCGGAAGCTGGCGTCATTTGATACAGGTTCCGACCAATGCTTTCCATCCCAGCCGGGTTTGCAAAGCGCACCAGCTGAAGTTGGCCTACCTGGTTCACGTTGGGGGCGCCCGCCTGCCGGATGGATACGGTTCCGTTCAGGCCCACCAGGATCTCGGTGGCATCATTGGGAATGGTAATTCCCGGCTGTAGCGGATAGCCATCCGAGGTTACGATGGTCCCATTGGCATCCCGCTTAAAAGACCCATCCCGGGTATAAGCGACTTCCCCACTATCCAGCATCACCTGAAAGAAACCTTCGCCTTGGATGGCCAAATCCAAGGGGTTTCCAGTCTGGGCAATGGAGCCTGGCAGAAACACCCGTTGAGTCGCGGACACTTGAACCCCAAGACCCACCTGAATCCCAACCGGATCTGTGGTCCCTTGATCCCCAATCGTACCGGGCGCCGAATAAGTCTGACTAAGCAGATCCTGAAACTCGGCCCGGGACTTCTTATAACCGGTGGTATTCACGTTTGCCACGTTGTTGGCAATCACATCAATGTTAAATTGCTGTGTTTGCGACCCGGTTGCGGCGGTATGCAGTGCTCTTAACATTCGTTGCCTCCGATTGGTTCTTCATTCTTAAATTTCAGCTTCAACATCAAGCCTTCATCCCATCGATTAACGGTATCGGCCCACTTCATTAACCGTTTTTTCCAGGGCCTCGTTGTGGAAACGGATATTACGTTGGAGCGCTTCGTACAGGCGCATGCCTTGAATGGAATTGACCAGCTCCGTAATTACATTGGTGTTGCCCCGCTCCAGCTTACCCTGATACACCTGATACCCTGGGTCTTCTCCAGGCAATGCCTCAGGAAGAATTTCAGAGATCTGGGATTCCTGGAATTTTGTATCTCCCGCTTTTTCCAGGGCTCTATTATCCTGAAATCTTGTGATGACCAATTTATCAAGGTTCCTTTCCCCGACAGTAATCGAGCCGTCTTTAGACACGCGAACCTGACCTTCATCCAGATTGAACTGAATGTCACCCAACATGCCTTGCACAAAGTCTCCAGCCTGGGTGACCAAAAATCCCTGATTATTCACCGTAAAGTTCCCAGCCCGGGTGTAGTAGATTTGCCCTTCCGGGGAGCGGAGCTTGAAGAAGCCATCCCCATGAATAGCCATATCAAACGTATTTCCGGTTTCGGTTACGGCACCCTGAGTAAAGTCAATGCGGGCTTCCAGCAATTTATTGCCGGTACTGATCCCGCCCAACTCCTGGTTGTTACCGCCTTGGATTTTCTGAATCAGCATTTCAGGGAACGCCTGGAAATTCACGCCATTGCGCTTAAAGCCCACGGTACTGACGTTGGCCAGGTTGTTGGCCAAGGTATCATTGGCCGTCAACGTCGAGATCATGCCGGAAGCGGCAGTGTACATTCCACGAATCATAAGTTACCTCGCTGACTCACCGACTCCTGGGCGTGTTGTCGGTACAAATTCATCACTTTATCTACATATTGGGTGGTTTCCCGATAAGGCGGGATGCCGCCGTAGCGATCCACAGCGCCCGGTCCAGCGTTATAGGCCGCCAGCGCATTGGGAAGGGATCCGTCGTATTTTTGGAGCAAGCTTTTCAGGTAGCGGGTCCCGCCGTTGATGTTCTGCTGGGGATCAAAGGCGTCTTTTACGCCCAGGGAAGCGGCGGTTCCTGGCATCAACTGCATCAGGCCCAGCGCCCCGACCGGGGACACCGCATCCACATTAAACCCGGATTCGGCCTGAACAACCGCTTTAACCAAACCCGGATCCAGCCCCTGCTTGGCAGATTCTTGCTGAATCAACCCTTCCAGCACCGTTTGTCCGGGTTGAGATCGTTGGCTGTTGGAATGGGTCACACCTTCCAGCACCGCCTCAAATGAGCCGGATTCAGCCGGTTGCAGGCTTTGCTGCAAGGCCTGCATTCGGTCTTGTATCTGCTGAATACGCTGTAATGTGTGTTCCAAATGAATCACGTTCACCTCTGGACTTTTCCCTGATCGACCCCGAGGGTCAGAGCTCTCACTCCTCAGAGTACTTTTTTATAGGGGATGTTTTCATCCACCGGACAGACGAGTCTGGGCCTCTGAGTTCATTTCTCCGAAGGATTTTCCACACCACCTGTTTGGCTTTTTCCCGAGATACCCCCTTTGCCAAACTCCGCCTGGGGATGGATCCTCCCTCGACCAACGGATCAATATAGTTCTTCAAACCCTGCATCCATCCGGGTTTTCTGCCCAGGCAAGATAATCCCAATTTTCAAGCCCCCCTGAAAATATCCGCCAAAAAGATGAGATTCCACTTTCTTTGCGGTAGGCTGGATAGAAGTATATTCGTGTCTTTCAATCAACAGGAGGCCCATTTGGTATGTCTGGCGTAACACACCCTGATTCTTCCTTGTCTATCACTGTGGTTTTAACCGGCCATTTAATTGATTCCCTCACCCTCTCCAAGGTCATCGACTTGGTACAGCATCATGGTGGGGATTATGAGCTGAATGACATCCAGATCGGGAGCGCCAAAAAAGACATTTCTTCTGTTAGCATGACCATCAACGCCCCGGATTCTGTGACTTTCAACCAGATTCTGGATGAACTCAAACCCTATGGGGCCATTCTTGCCACCGAATGCAACGCCCTCCTGACGCCAGCCTCTTCAACTCATGAGCAGGCCTTTCAACTCAAGCTCCCTAGCCATGTTCGGTATCAGGACAAATGGCTGCCCATTGAAAGCCGGGCCACTGGCATGCTTTTAGTGGTAAACCCCGATAAAAATACCGCCCGACTGGCCCGCCCGGAAGATTGTCAGCCTGAAGAGCAAATCGTGTTGGGTCATCAAGGTATTAAATGGGAGGAAGCATAGTGTCTGTCCACTCCACCCGAACCTTTGTGTCACCTGTCGGCCAAACCCCGCTCAGTAACGGGACCCCCAAGATCCTGATGTGTCCTCCCGATCACTTTACCGTGGAGTATGCCATTAACCCCTGGATGGAAAATGCCCCGCCCTGTGATGTAGATTTGGCCAAGCGCCAATGGGAAACCTTGTATAAAGCCATTACGGAGAAAGCCGGGGCCGAAGTGTATCTGATGGACCCGATTGAAGGTCTACCAGATCTGGTTTTTACCGCCAATGCTGCCTTTGTGTATAACAACAAAGCCATTATTGCCCACTACAAATACCCTGAACGCCGGGGAGAAGAGCCTTATTGCGAGGCCTGGTTTAAGCAACACGGCTTTGACGTAGTGACCTTGCCGGAGCATATTTTCTTTGAAGGGGCTGGGGACGCCCTGGTGTATAACGCCAACGGGGAAGACCGGGTCTTTGCAGGCTACAAAACCCGGACCGATATTGTCTCCCATAGTCTGCTCTCGACCGAAACCAATCTGCCGGTGCTTTCCATGGAGCTGATTGATCCCCGTTTCTACCATATTGATGTCTGTATCTGCCCCCTGGCCGACGGACACTTTATTTATTCCCCGGAAGCCTTTGATGACTACGGCCGAACGGTGATTGAAGCCAACGTGCCGAAAGAGAAACGGATTCCGGTGACCCCGGAAGAGGCCAGCCGCTTTGCCTGCAATTCAGTCAACATCAACAACACGGTACTCTTTAACCAGGGTTCGCACCGATTGGCCGATGAGCTTCAACAGCGAGGCTTCCAGGTGATTCAGGTGGATCTCAGCGAGTTCCTGAAATCGGGCGGCTCTTCTAAATGCCTGACCCTGCGCGTGGCATAAGGAGAATCTTTTAAATCGCCCGCTGCCTGCTCTGTTGTAACTGCTCCAGCACCTCTGGGGGCAGGGTTTTATCTGCTGTGTCAGGTGCAGCTTCCGGGTTAAAAGGCTCGAGGTCTCCCACATGGTCCAGCTTGGGAATTTTAACCACCAGCATATCACGGGTCACATGACGTTTGACATGTTCCGGGTCCAAAGGGTCTGAGGAGCTAAAAAACCTCATAAACGTGGTGCTGCTGGTAAAACCTTCCCCGTTGCCAGAGGTAAACCGCCCCGAAACCTGAACCCCATTGGGTTTGACCTGAACCTCGATGTTTTTCTCATCCTCAGGGCGCTCCAGGGGAATCTGTACCTCAATTTGCTCAGGGGTCTCATGGACTTGGATGTCCGGCTGGGCAAAGGCCATCTCCAAAGGCTTGCTAAAGAGCCCACCCATTCCCTCGAGCGGAAACATCCGGTCTATAGCGCTTTTCTGGGACTGCGGCTGTACCTGATGCGGCTCAGATAAACCATGATTAGAGCCCAGCAAGTTATCCAGCTTTTTCCGGGCATTGGGTTTGTGATCAGACCCGGTACATCCATTGAGCAAAACCAGCCCGGAGAGTGCTATTAATAAGATGCCTAATGAGACGCTCAGTCGTTTCATTGCATTGTCCCCCTTGTGTTGGACAAATTACGGCGTGAATTCAAAGCCTTCCTGACGCCAATGAGCAGTCACTGAGGTGGTAATCCCACCCCGTGCGCCAAAGTTTCCGGTCACTTCTATAAAGCGCGGGTTACATTTGGCCACAATGTCATCCAGGACTTTATTGACCACGTTCTCATAGAAAATGCCGCAGTTGCGATACGCCAGCATATAGTATTTAAACGCTTTCAGCTCAATACAGACTTTATCCGGCACATAGTCAATCTCAATCACCCCAAAGTCCGGCAGGCCGGTTTTTGGGCATACCGAGGTAAATTCCGGTACCTGAATGGAAATCATGTAATCCCGTTCCGGATACCGATTATCGAAGACGTCAATTTCAGGGAAAAAGGTTTCATTTAACGGCGTGGCCGCAGGGTTTACCGTCGCGCTCATGCAAATTATCCTCAAGCTTCAATGGTGTCAACGGTATTATACGAAACCCATATCAAGAATACCAGCCAGAGGAGACCGGACAGAAGATGTGTTTTGGCTTAATGAGTGTTGTCGGCTTCCTTGGACTGTTGAGAAAAGTACTGATTGACCAGATGATCAATGCTTCGCTTCATAAAGCGACTTTCTTCCAGAATGACATTGGCTTCAAAACTCTTGAGCGACGCCGCAATGGAAGGGGCCGGATTATTCGGGGCTGGGTTCAGCTCTGGGTTAACTGGTGCCAGCGTACTGGGCGCTGGTTGTTCCATAGACAACTCGGCGGGCAGTTCGACCATTTGCGGCTCTGCCTGGAATTCAGGCTCAACAGACGGCTTTACTGCCACTTCCATTGCCGGGTTCGTTTGCGCTTCAGCCGCCGTCGCGTATTCCAATCCTTCTACGGTAACTAAATCAGACAGATTCCCTTCTTTGGGCTCTGGTCCTTGACCCACAAATTCATGAACATCCAGGGCCTCACCGGGGCGTTGATAAGCGGTTTCAGAGTATGCCGTATAGAAGGCCGCTTCCGGCTCAGGATCCCAATTGGCGGATTCTGACGCCAGGGTGTTCTGTTCATTCGCTTGATTTTCGTCTTCTGTCTTTTCCACCGGATAATTCAATGAAACGTTATCAGCTTCCAAAACCGGCTCCTGAGGCAAAGTTTCCTCTGCCCGCATGGCTTCTGGGAGTTGTTCTGGCACATTATCTGGTGCCCATAAACCGGATTCCATTGCGACTTCTGGCATATCAGACTCGTATGCGAAAGCATCCGTCAGACCCAAAGTCAGATCAGGTGGTTCCAAGGCGTATTCCAAGTGAGCATCCAGGGACATCCCATCAGGAGAGGCCATTTCTGAGATCTCCAGCGACGGAGTCTCCAAAGCCTCATCCATCGATCCCAATGAAGATTCAAATGATGACTCCGATGACTCAAGTGACGCTTCTGATAACCCCTCAGAAGACGTTTCCAATGTAGAAGATACTTCTTCGGGGGGTGTCATGGTAGATGTGGGATCAACCAGCCTGAGTTCCGGTTTTTGAAGGGGCGTTGATGGTTTGGAAGGCGGTTCCTCACCTAGTTCAAACACATAGGCATCTTCATCAAACCCTTCAAAATCAGACAAATCCACGTCCGATGAGGCGTTTACCAGATCCTCATCCTCCAAGCCCTCGGCCTCTGTAGCCCAGTAGTCAGCTTGATCATCCGGCCCCAATGATTCCTCAGCTGCCGGTTCATCAAACAAACCAGGAGGCGCCATGAGATCAGTGGACTGGCTCTCTTCCAGCATGGGTGACTCACCCAGCATACGGGTCGGGCTTTCTACCGCTGAAGTCACTGTCTCTTCTTCCTCCCAAATAGGCGAAATCGCATCGGGCAGTTCTGAAGGCAGGGAATCCAAAAAGGCTTCAGTCGGTGAAGGTTCCGTCAGGGGCTGAAAAGATTCCAATTCCGATGGTACAACAGTTTGAGCTCTCAGTTCCTCTTCTTCATGAGAAGGCTCATGGCTTTCCGGGTATTGGCTAAAGAAATCCGCCAGGGCATCCCCTTCGGGCTGGGATAAATCCAAATGTTCCGCCATGGGCGATTCATCCATCACAGCCCCGAACAACAGATCCTGCTCAAACGCATCATTTTCTGGCGGTGTCAGGCGGGTGGTTAACGTCAGGCTCATCTCATCAGCCTCGGGTACGCTATAGTCGGACATGTCGCTTTCAGACATGCCGGATTCAGCCACGGCCCGATCCGGTGAGGCAGGCTCCCATGACTCTGAAACCGAATCTAAAACCGGATCCGGGGTTTTGGCAGGCGGCTCCGAATCAGCTTCTACCACCGGCAACAACGGATCACTGGAAACAGCATCAAATGGTACGGTATCAGTGGGGGGAACATTCATGAGGGAATCCATGGGAGGCGTAGCACCCAATTCATCCAATTTTTCCAGGACAGGATCTAACAGCGACGGGGATAAACTGTCTGGTCCTTCAACTTGCGCATCGGCCATTAAAGATGGCTCTGGAAATGGATCCGGCATCGCCTCCGGTATAGTTCCACTCATGGACTGAGAAGTCAGCTGAACTGGTGCCGGATAAGAAGCAACCAGAGGTTGAACTGTGGCATGCCCCGTTGAAGCAGTCAGGCCTTCCGTCATTTCCAGGTCATCAAAGGTACCCACATAGGAGTGGGTTGAAAACAAATTATGCACCACATAGGATACCCCTTCCTGCGGGGTCGGGGGCGCTTCTGGTGAGGACGACACCGATTCAGGCTCGGTCAGATTCAGAGCCGGGATTTCTGGTGTTGGTCCTGGTTCGCCCGCAAAGTTGTCTCCTATCGAGTCAGCTTGCGTATCCGGTGTTTTGGAAACGAACTCTAGGGAATGGGCTTCCATCAAACCTGGCAAATCCGTTGGTTCCTGGGGGGGCTCTAAAGGCCACACTTCAGCCGCATTAAGAATATTATCACCCGAGGCGTCCCCCTCCAGTGGCTGTGCACAGGAAACCAGGCTCTCCGCACTTTCAGCAGAGACTGAAGTCGGTTCATCCACCGGATTCTCCGGGTCAGAAACAGGTATTGTATCGGCTTGTTCAAGAACCGGTGTCATGGCATCTACCGGGGATGCAGTCGATGCCATGGTGGGTTTATCCGATAGAACTGTATCCAAAGAGTACGCGGTTGGTACAGTGGCCGTGCTGGGCGTATCAAACATGTGTTCCAGAGCCATTATGGGCGTATCTGGTGTACCGCCATGTACGGGAAGGGTGGAAACGGGGGCCGAGGCTTGGGGCATAGGTTCATCCAAAGCGACAGAAACATCCTGAGGCTGGTAATCGGGTGTCTCCTCAACCATCAAGGTTGTCTCTTCCTCAGGGTTTTCAGCAGGCTGTACTGTCTTTGCCTGCAACGCATTCCCAAAAAGGGCTTTGGATTTGTTCGAAATTTTTTTCCGCGCAGATTGCTCTGACTTGGTAAACGGCCACAACTTCACATTCACTTCCTTTTCCATTGGCTTCCTACAACACCCTGGTCATCGGCAGGAACCACGAAAACTTCAATTTCACACACCCTGTTTTTCGTAAAGGACACACCAAAACGGTATTCTCACCGTTTACATTTATTCATAACCTGGGGTCAGTAGAATACTTGTTTTTTCACCATTGTCGCTGATGTTTCCAATCCTGCAAAGAATGTTTACGCTTTTTTCCTCCAGTTGAGGCATTTTTTTTTGTTAGGATCGTTTATATCGTCAGGGGTCTATTGACCAAATGGTGTTTTAGCCGACCAAAAGGAGCTTTCAACCTGTGAAACAAGTGTTCTCTAGTGCATTTTCCAAACTCAAAGCCCCGTCACTGGTCACTCAGGTCATTATCGGGATGGTTCTGGGGATTTTCATTGGAACTGCGTTTCCGGCATTAGGGATTGAGCTAAAACCTTTGGCGACGATCTTCCTGCGCATGATCAAAATGCTCATCGCTCCCCTGATTTTTGCCACCCTGGTTGTCGGCATCGCCGGTGCGGGCCATCATAAAAACCTGGGGCGCCTGGGTTTAAAAACTATCGCCTATTTTGAGATCCTCACCATCCCGGCCCTGATTATCGGCTTGCTTGTAGCCAACATTCTTCAACCCGGTGCGGGGATTGACATGAATCTTTTGGGTGCCCAGAACGCGGCGGAGTTAGGCAGCATCACAGGCAACGTGCAAACGGTTCAAAACCATACCCTGTGGGATACGCTTATTCATATGTTCCCCACCAGCGTGGTCGATGCCATGGCGCGGGGGGAGATTCTGCAACTGGTCGTATTCTCTGTCTTCTTTGGGGTGGCGCTCATGTCCGCCGGAGAAAAAGGCAAGCCCATTCTCCAGGCGCTCGAAAGCTTATCTGAAGTGATGTTTGAGTTTGTCGGCAAAGTCATGGCCTTTGCCCCCATGGGTGTCATGGCGGCATTGTCTTATACGGTGGGGACCAATGGTCTGAAAGTCCTTCTGATTTACGCCAAACTGGTGGGTTCTTTATACTTTGCCCTGGCAATCTTTGTCGTATTGATTCTGTTTACTTCCTGCACCATTGCCCGAATCCCTTTCCTCAAGTTGATGAAAGCCATCAAGGAACCCTTTTTGCTGGCCTTCTCCACGGCCAGCAGCGAATCTGCCCTGCCCAAAGCCATGGAAGTGATGGAACGGTTTGGGGTCCCCAAAACCGTCGTCAGCTTTGTGATGCCCACGGGATATAGCTTTAACTTGGATGGCAGTACGCTGTATGTAGCCTTGGCCTCCCTGTTTATTGCTCAAATGGCGGGGATTGAGCTATCGCTGGAAACTCAGATTATTATGATGCTCACCCTGATGCTGACCACCAAAGGGGTGGCCGCCGTTCCTCGCGCCTCGTTGGTTGTTCTGGCAGCTACGCTTACCGCCTTTGGCCTGCCCATTGAGGGCATCGCCGTCATTCTTGGAATCGATCACTTCCTGGATATGGGCCGGACCTCCATTAATCTTTTAGGAAACTGTGTGGCTTGTGCTGTGGTCGCCCGTTGGGAAGGCCTCTTTGATGATGAGAAGATGAACGCCTTCGGTACCGAGGATGAAGTACTCGACTTTGACGCGCTTCCTGCCTAAGCCTGCATTTCTGCTTGCACCCGTCTCATCCCCCAAGCACAATAGAGGGAAGCAAATTGTAATTGGAGCCTTTGGATAGAGACCCATGAGCACGCAAACCCACCCGACAATTTTAGACGGCAAGAAAGTTTCCGCCGAATTACTCGCTTCCCTGACCCAAGACGTTAAGACCCTGCACCAGACAGCAAACCAGCTCCCCCCTCCCAAGCTGGTGGTCATGCTTGTCGGTGAGGACCCCGCCAGTCAGGTTTATGTTAACAAAAAGGCCAAAACTGCCCAGCAGATTGGCCTATTGTCTGAAGTCCTGCGGTATCCCCAGGATGTTGACGAAGCGATTCTCAAGCAAGATATTCAGCGCCTGAACGCCGATCCCACGGTCCATGGGGTGTTGATTCAACTGCCCTTGCCCAAACACCTCAACAGTCTGGAAATTCTCTCGTTGCTGGATCCCGCTAAAGACGTGGACGGCCTACACCCTATGAATCTGGGTCGCTTGATGATGGGGCAGGATATTCCGGCCAAGCCCTGCACGCCATCGGGGATTATGACTCTGCTTAAAACCTATGACATCCCAATTTCCGGGCAAAACGCCGTGGTGATTGGCCGATCCAACATTGTCGGAAAACCCATGGGTCTCTTACTTTTAGCAGAAAACGCCACGGTCACCTATGCCCACAGCAGAACCCGACATTTAGCGGATGTAACGCGGCAGGCCGATATCCTGATCGTGGCAGCTGGGGTTCCTCAGCTCATTACGGAGGCACATATCAAGGCCGGGGCTGTGGTGATTGACGTGGGCATTAACCGCGTAAACGGTAAGCTGACTGGGGACGTGGCCTATGAGGACGTGTACGCAAAAGCCTCCCATATTACACCGGTTCCCGGCGGGGTGGGACCCATGACCATTGCGACCCTGATGGCCAATACCCTGGCCCTCTACCGCCAGACCCGCGCTTTACAGGCTCTACAGTAAACCCTTACGGACACGTCCTGTTTATGGTATAGTGCCTCTCAGTCGAGAGGTTAACCGTATTGTTCTCAACTGAAAGAGGAGGGTCTGTAATGCCTGCAACCAAAGTAAAACCGTATGAGGCCAAAACCTGGAACCTGCAAGGGCTCGATGGCATTTCCGAGAAACAACTGGAAGTGCACTACAAGCTTTACCAAGGGTATGTTGCCAACACCAACACCCTGAACGAGAAAGTCGCTGAACTTTTTGAGGCTGGAAAAGCCGGCACCCCCGAATACAGCGAACTGCGCCGCCGCTTCGGATTCGAATACGACGGGATGCGACTCCATGAGTACTATTTTGACAACATGAAAGCCAACGGCGGTCCGGTGCCCCAAGGCAGCAAGCTGGCCAAGAAACTGGAAGAAGACTTCGGCAGCGTGGAAGCCTGGGAAAAAGACTTCCGCAGCACCGCTTCCATGCGTGGCATTGGCTGGGTCATCCTGTACCAAGACCCCAACGCCGGACGGCTACAGAACTTCTGGGTCACTGATCATGAAAATGGTCACCCGGCTGGCTTCCAACCGATTCTGGTCATGGATATGTGGGAACACGCCTTCATGGTCGATTATCTGCCTGCTGCCAAAGGCGAGTACGTCAACGCGTTCCTGAAAAACATCGACTGGCAAACCGTGGAATCCCGCTTAAAGTAGGATTTTACAAGTCCAAGCCTTCTACACCCGCTCATTTAAACAAGGGCGGGTGTTTTTTGTCGTTTTCTGTTCGGGTTTCCCTGTTCCCGCTCCTAGGCAGGGTGAATGCGCGGAATCCGCTCCATCGGAAATGCCCCGATCGCCGCAGGTCCCAAATCTAGCAGATAGGAGAGGGCCTCAGTGGTTTCCTGAATCAACCGGGGCCAATCTAAGCCATGGGGCCCCTGGGTGGTGCGTAGTTTGCCCAGGCCCGCAGCAAGCAAGTTCTTCGCGCCAGTATAGTTCCCGTTTTGCAAGTGATAAAACCCCACACCCACTTGTAGCAAGCCTTGCAGAAAGGTTTTATCTGGCCCCTCTGCCATGGGGCGCCAAAGATCATCCTCAATCGTCTCGTGGCAGTCAAAAAACTGCCTGGCGTTAAATTGGGCCACGACCTGATGAAACGCCTCGCTATTTGCCCAGGACGCGTTCAAGGTTGTCTCCAATGCCGTCTCAATAATCCTAGCGTTGCTCGACTTGCTTCAGCAGATCCGGAGATATGCCTTGTTTTTTCATGGAATCCAAAAACTTCACCGCTGCCTGACGCTGAACCTCTTGCGGCACCACCCGAAGCAACTCTACGGCTTTGGAAATGATCGGGTCTTTGTCATACCAGCGGTTCCCAAAGGCCTTGGGTTTAGAAGACTCGTAAAACTTCTGGAGTGCGTCTGGCCCGACTTGTTCTTCGATTTTGGAAATAAACATCTCTGCCTGCTGGTGAACATCCGCCTCAAAAGAGCGCAACAGCTCCAATACTTCAATTAATAAGGGATCATGATCATACCAGCGTTGCTTTTTTTCATCAGTCATTGGTTTATCCATCATACATTCTCTTCCACCCCAGTGGGCTCCCGATCTGACGGGACCCGCTCGACTTGAGCCCCCAGCTTCGTCAGCTTTTCCACCACAAACTCATAACCTCGATCCAAATGGTGCAGATCAAAAATCTGCGTGATCCCATCGGCCTGAAGGGCCGCAATCACCATCGCGGCACCGGCACGGAGATCACTGCAATTCACCTCGGCGCCACTGAGGGATTCAACCCCAGTCACAACCGCCACATTGTTTTCCAGCTCAATATCAGCGCCCATTCGTTTTAATTCACCCACATGCTTAAAACGGTTTTCGTAAATGGTTTCTTTGACAATCCCAACCCCATCACAAACCGTCAATAACGAAGCAAATGGGGCCTGTAAATCAGTGGGAAAACCAGGATAAGGCTGAGTAATAACATTTTGGGATTGTAACCTTCCGCTGACCTCAATATGCAAGCTATTGGGAGTAGGCATGGTGATATCCGCCCCCACCTCAATCAGCTTATGGGTCAGGGAACTGACATGATGAGGAATAATATTATTGACCGTCACGTTGCCCCGCGTTCCCGCTGCGGCAATCAAGTAGGTTGCCGCCTCAATCCTATCCGGCATCACCGCGTAAGTAGCCCCTTTCAGGCTTCCTCGCTTGACTCCGTTGATGACAATCTCATTGGTCCCGGCTCCGCTGATATCGGCTCCCAGCACATTCAGAAAATCCGCCAGATCCACAATTTCCGGCTCCTGGGCTGCATTGGAAATCAGGGTAGACCCCTTGGCAAAAATGGCGGCCAGCATAATGTTTTCTGTTGCCCCCACACTGGGCGTATCCAGCAGAATTTCATTGCCGATGAGACTCTTGGCCCGAGCCTCAACATACCCATGGTTAATCTCGACATCGGCTCCCAGAGCACACAAGCCTTTGACATGGAGATCCACGCCGCGCTTGCCAATGGAGCATCCACCGGGGAGCGCCACTTTGGCTTCGCCACAACGCCCCAACAAAGCTCCTAGCACATCAAAACTGGCCCGCATTTTTCGAACAAGTTCGTAGGGAGCCACATGGCTAGGGAGGTTTTTGGCATGCATAAACAGGCAGCCATCTTCCTGCTCCACCTGTGAGCCCAGCTGGCGGAGTACCTCCACCATAACGTTGACATCGCTGAGTTGGGGGACATTGAGAAGTTTAACTGGCTTGTCCGTCAACAGGGACGCTGCCATCAGCTTTAAGACTGAGTTTTTGGCGCCTGAGATGGACACTTCGCCTTTGAGGGGACGACCACCTTGAATGACCAGTTTTTCAGGCAACTCGGATCTCCAATACATTCCTACGTTATAGTTAATGATAGCATATACTTATGGAAAAGGGGCTACACGCTCTTTTGCAGGACTCATAGACCCCAAAACAGCATGTGGGAGAATTCCCGGATGATTCAAACAAATATTCTGTCTCCGACTTTCTTTGCCCAAGAGACGCTGACTGTGGCCCGACACCTGCTAGGCTGTTATCTTGTGGTAAGCAATAACGGAGAAACTGAGCATTTTAAAATTGTGGAGACAGAAGCATACACCCAACATGACCCTGCCTGTCATGCCTACCGGCGAAATACAGGGCGGGCTGCCACCTTGTATAAAGCCCCCGGACTCTCGTATGTCTACCTAATCTATGGTATGTACCACTGCCTCAACGTGGTCACTGAAGCCGAAGGTACCGCTGGTGCGGTTCTATTCCGCGCTCTGGAGCCGCCAGCGGGGAGCTCCTATAAAACCAACGGTCCAGGTCGTTTAACCCGTGCTTTGGGCATCACCAAAGCCCTGCATCATGAAATCCCCCTGACCTCCCCCCAAAGCCCGTTGTATATCAGGCCAGGTGATCCCGATCTAAGCGACAAGATTGTCCAAACCACCCGAATTGGGATTAAAGAAGCCCAGGAATACCCGTGGCGGTTTTATCTAAAAGACAACCCCTGGGTTTCAGTCCCTTAAACCCAGGCTGATTGACCCATCACCCCTTTCAGTCCGCCTTTTGATCACGTATACCGCTAAAAGGCACAAGAAAGCAATTTCTTGTTTTTATATTTATACAATTTGTTTTTTCAGGGGGGTATTCAGACATGGGGTGTTACGGGTGTAACCCATATTTTGGGTATTATGGGCCTGCCTATGGGGGAGGCTATCCAGTTCCGGGGTCGGGGGCGTATTATCCGCCTCAGGTAAATCCAGGGGCCGCTACGGCTTGGACACTTATCAATCAGCTCTTTGGCAAGAGCTCATCCGGCCTGACCCATCAGCTCGAGGTACGCTCATCCAACCAACCGATTTCCGAGTTCTTAGACAACCCAAACGGGTACACCATGCCAGCGACGGATCAGGCGCGGGAACGGGTGGCTGATCGACTCCACACCCTATTTCAGAATCGCCAGGATCTGATGGATCTGGTGCTCAATCCACAAGGCGGCAATAACCAGCTGCCCCCAGAAGGACTGGAGATTATCATTCACCCACAAGATGAGCAACAGCCCATACAAACCATTGGGCTTGCCTATGAAGGGCAGAACCGCCTTCATCTCTCCAGTCAGGCATTAAATGAGGCCAACGGGGATACGGTCAACCATGAATTTGTTCACCTGCTGGATGGCGTCAACGGTCTGGATGGAATCTTACCCAACATGAGTCCACGTCAACAAGCCCTGTTTACCCAGGGCCGGGAACGGCTTAAGCAACAATATCAAGACCATTCCACACCTCATGCGATGAAAAAAATTCTGGCGAAATTTTCAAACACCCATCCCTGGTGGCAGGAGGAATCCCTGCCAGGGCTTCGCAACTATGCGTTTCGAAATGACAAGGAGTTTCTAGCGACCACTGTGGAGACCTTCCTGACCAATCCAGAGGCGCTTCATCAGCTCAGCCCGGAACTGTATCAAAGCTATCAGGAATACTTCCAGCTGAACCCGATTCAACAACCGAGGGGGTTCAGCTAATGACGACACAGCTTTCACCAGTTACAACACGTCAATCACTGCCACCCAGGAAAGAACGGGTCGATACAATGGCACGTCAGATTGATGCCTATACCACCAAGGAGGTATTAACTACCTCATTACCAGAGACCATGGACCGTTCCAAGCTGATGCCAGCGCCGTTTAAATACAAGCAGGAAATCGCCGCCGAGCTGGATGACGTATTTAAAAACCGGCCCGACCTGATCGAACGGGTGTTAGATCCTCAAGGGGAGGATAACAGACTGTCCAAACCCACTACGTTTATTCTCAGCACCAACAAAAAGACCAATGTGCGCAATGGGAGCAGCTTTACAGCGGGCTTGGCCACTTCTCAACATGAAATTTACCTGCACAAAGCGGCCGCCGATCGGAATCGCAAAAACCGACGCGACGGGAAAGATGTCATCGTCCATGAGTTTGTTCATCAACTGGACCGCAGTAACCGGATTGACGGGCTGCTACCCGGAATAAGCCCGCAGCAAAAACAGTTATTTGAGCAAGGCCGTGCCCGGCTCTTTGATAAACATGATGCCAAGTTTGCCAAAAAATACGACGCCGAAGAGCGGGCCAAGATCCGAAAGGACCCTAAACACCCCTGGTGGATGAAGCAATCGATCAAGGGCATTGATAACTACACGTTTTTTAACAATAAAGAATTCCTCGCCAGCTCCGTCGAGGTGTTTAAGGACAAGCCGGAGTTGCTGAAGAAGGAAAGCCCAGAGCTGCTTCGCTTCTATGAGGATTACTTCCAGCTGGACTCTGGCGTATAGAAAACGCGCCTGCAGAAAAGTCCTACAGGCGCGATTCTGGTATATCGAATCGTCCGCTGACTAGGCCTCAGTGACCTCTTCATCCGCAAAGGCTTCTTCCAGCACAAATTCACTTTTATCCGTGGTAACG
Organism: uncultured Vampirovibrionales bacterium; assembly: GCA_964387265.1. Taxonomy (GTDB): domain Bacteria; phylum Cyanobacteriota; class Vampirovibrionia; order Vampirovibrionales; family Vampirovibrionaceae; genus CAYLWC01. Next base: position 98,607 of record CAYLWC010000002.1, read on the forward strand.
GCCTTTACGTTCAGCTTCACCTGAGCGGTCACTTTGGCAGAGAGCTTGATATACAGTGTGTATTCACCCACCTTGTTAATGGGGTGATCCACATTCAGGTTACGACGCTCCACATCCAGCCCGGTTTTCTCTTTCAGAACCACCGCCAGTTCCTTGGTGGTGATGGTACCATACAGCTTTCCGGTATCTCCGGCGTTGGCTTCCAGAGTCACCATGCCCAGTTCGTTGAATTTCTTGGCTTTTTCCAGATCGTCCTGATGTTTTTTCTCGGCTTTGGCCCGAATCCGGTCAATACGGCGCTGTAAATCTTTCAAAGCCCCATCGGTGGCGACAACAGCCAATTTTTTGGGGAACAGATAGTTCCGGGCAAACCCATCGGAGACGGCAACCACATCTCCACTGGCACCCAGAGATTCCACATCTTTATTGAGAATAACCTGCATTTCCTTGCTTCTCCACTATTAATTCTTGGTTAGAACGAGGGGTCGACATCAAACCAAACGGTCGTAGCGGATCACTATAGCATAAACATGCAGAAGGGCGAATGAAGTTCCCATATCGGAAGAAACGCTACTTTATATTGACATCTTTGATCCAGCAACCCTATACTACTCATTATAGTAAGTAGTATATGTAACCACAGAAAAAACGCCTTGTGCAACTAAGCAATGGAAAAACTCATTGATAAACTGAAAGATATGGGGTTTAACACCTACGAGGCGAAAGTCTACCTGGCCCTATTGAAACACCATCCGGCCACCGGCTATGAAGTGAGCAAAGAATCCGGCGTGCCCCAAGCCCGAGCCTATGACACGCTGAAGGCCCTAGAAGGTCGGGATGTGGTGGTGGCCATTGGCGGAAAACCCGTGACATACATTCCCGTCTCCCCGGATGACCTGATTGAACGCTGGGAGCGGTCCTTCAAAAGTTCTGTAGAGTACTTAAAAGACGCCCTGCCTTCATTATCCAGCGAAACCGTCGAGCCAGTCATCAACCTGCGGGGAGAGGCCTCCATCTATAAACATGTGATGGATATGATTGAGAACGCCGAAAAGACCCTCTTTCTGGAACTCTGGCAAGAAGATGCCGAGCGTCTGGGGGCTGCCTTGCTGGCCGCCAAAAAGCGGGGCGTAGACATTAAAATTGTCGGCTATAATAACGTCAAGCTGGAAGGCATTGAAATCTACCAGCATGGGTTGGCCCGAACCATTGAGCAATCACTGGGCGGCCGGTGGATTATTCTCTCGGTGGACAGCCGCCAGGGTATGGTTGCCACGCTCCCGCCTGATGACGCTGATCGTCCCCCGCAAGGGGTCCTAACCCGAAACCCCGGCATCGTCCTGATTATTAAGGAATTGATCGTCCACGATATTTTCCTCCTGGATGTGGAAGAAAAGCTGGAAAAAGAGTGTGAGCTGGTTTACGGCAAAAACATGATGTCGCTGCGGAAAAAAATCCTCGGGGATGAAATCGCCTTCAGCGCGCACTGATTTTTTTGTGCTAGAGTAAAAACACGTCCCTGTCCGTATTGATGAGGTTTTTGCACGATTATGTCTGATGTAACGGTGTCTGAGCAAACAGTCCCCCCCCAGAACACACCCTCCAAACCGGTCCTCAAGAAGAGAAAAAGAAGCCTAGAGCGCTTTATGCTGCTGATGATTGCCGTCTTTTTCGGAGGCGTGATTCTCTTGACCGTTTTACCGGAAGGCCCCGCCAAAGGGTTTGCCCTAGCGGTTTACACCCCCTTGGTATATTGGCTGATTCTACGCTACGGCTTGTAGGTCATCGCTCAGGAAGCGATTTTTTCAGTTTCCAGAAAGCGGCGGCCTTCCAGCAGTACGGGCAAACCCCGAACAATACAGAAAAAGACAGAGATATACACCCCACTCATGGCAATCATCCAGATGGGTTCCGCAATCACCGGGTCCAGGCTTGGTGTATGCGCCAGAATCAGGAAGGAAAACGCCACGGCTTTGGCAAAAGCATAGGTCCAGCGACTGAAATTAGAGCTAACCAAGAGCTTGCCCATACCGGATTCCATCATACTGGTGCTGCCAAAGGCGGTAAATCCTTTTTCAAAGGCCAATCCTCGGATGCCATCCACCAGAATTCCCCGGACAATCACCACTAATGGGATCCAGAGAGGGATCCATCCCAGGGCCAGAAACGTGACCCAGTAGACCTGCTCGACAATCCGGTCCCCCAGAATATCAATGACCGCTCCAGCCTTGGAAGACTCATTCATTTTGCGGGCCACGTACCCATCCAACCCATCCATCCAGATCACGATCACGGTGAGGATAAAGCAGGCAACATACACCCCTTGGGAGGGGAAAAACAGCAACGCCACCACCACCAGACAGAGCAGGGTTCGTATGAAAGAAATCAGGTTCGCCATGTGAGGGGTTCTTATACCGTTTCCAGACTTCCTAACAAGATAACCGAAGGGCTGGCTGAATTCAAATGATATTCATCATGATGGCCCTTAAGAGGACGTCCCAACTGGCTGTTCCACCTGAATCCGCTGATACAGCGACTGGTATTCCCGCGCACTCCGCTCCCAGCCAAAGTTCTGCGCCATGCCCTGAGCCACCAGTGTTGCCCAGTGCTGCGGGTTCTGGTAATAGGCCAACGTGGACTGGACCGTATCCGCTAGGGCCTGCTCGGTGTACTCGCTAAAGAGAAAGCCCGTGCCTTCATTGGGTCGTTTCCGCACATCCAGCACGGTATCGTTTAAGCCCCCCACCGCTCGGGCCAGCGGGGCGGTTCCGTAGCGCATGGCAATCAACTGCCCCAACCCGCACGGCTCAAAGCGACTGGGCATCAGAAACACATCGGACCCGGCATAAATCCGCTGGGCCATAGCCAAATTAAACCCAATGTAACTGCGCATGTTTGGATATTGCTCGTTAAAGCGCTTCAAAGCTTCTTCGTATTTCGGCTCCCCGGTACCCAGAATCACCCACTGAATGGGCCACTCGGCCAGGGTTTCCATCACCGGAATCAGGATATCCAGCCCCTTTTGCTCAACTAAGCGACTGACCATCCCAAACACCGGGACATCGGCTTTCTCAGGCAGACCAAACTCTTTCTGTAAATCGGCCTTGCACCGGGCTTTCCCCGTTTTCACCGTGTTTGAGTCATATTGAGTTGGGATAAAGGCATCGGTGGCCGGGTTAAACAGTTCGGTATCAATCCCATTCAAAATCCCCATCAACCGGTCCCGGCGCTGAATCATGACATCATGCAGTCCCTCACCAAATTCCGGGGTTTGGATTTCTTGGGCGTAAGTGGGTGAGACGGTCGTCAGGAAATCGGCGTTCAGCAAGCCTTCCCGCAGCCAGTTGGTGCCTTCATACACCCCCTGGTAGGCCAAATTGTGAATGGTCAGGATGGATCGGGTCTGGGCAAACTCGGGGTTCTGCTGGCGCTGCTTCACCAGCTCGACCACAGTCGGGGCCATGTGCCAGTCATGCAAATGCAGAATGTCGGGGTAAAGCTTCAACTGCTTAAACAACTCAAACACTGCCTTGCTGAAGGCCAAAAATCCGTTGATTTCCAGATCAAAGCGTCCAGGGGGGTAGACTTCCTTGCGGTTACTGTAGAGTTCCGGGTTATCTAAAAAGTACACTGGCACCAAACTCCCTGGCAGCGTCCCTTTCCAGACGATCATCGGGTAGGTTTGCCCGTGGTGCTGGATATCAAAATGAATGCCGGTGTCTGTCAGCTCATCAGTTTCAATACACCCATAGCGGGGCATCATCACGGTCACATTTACCCCTTGCTTAGCCAGAGCCGGTGGCAGGCTGCCCATCACATCGCCCAACCCCCCGACCTTGGCATACGGCACCATCTCCGCGGCGCAAAAAACAACGTTCAGATTATGCATCTCAGCCATCCCGAACATCCCCTAATTAATCATTTATGCATCTATCCTAGCATAGGTCATACGTAAGCCCTATACCAGCCTCAAACTGGGTATGCAACCTAAGCAATTTTAAATATTCAGAAATTTAAATAAGTGTACATTGAATTTACAGACATAAGATTATTGAGGAGTCATTAATGTCCTTTTCAGTTCGTACACAACCCGTTACCTTCCAGTCGGTGTCTCTCAAACAACAACCGCAGCAACTACAATCAAACCAGAGTCCCCTCATTCATTTTGGGGCGGATGACGTGGATATACAACACCTTGAAATCGGTCAGGCCCAACAGGAGAGACAGCTGAAAGAGACCGATAAAAGACTCTCAGAAGAAATCGCTGGCGTACGATCCAACGTAAAAACCCGTCTCGCTGCCGTTGCAGAGGAACTGAAAAAAGTGGATCAGTCCATAGAATCCCTGGCAGGCCGGGTAGATAAATTGGAAATGACAACGGCTCAATTAACCAATTGGTTTATTGAGATGGATGAGATCAAGGAAGGTCTCCGTGCGGAAGACCCACGACAGAGAAGGGAAACATTAAAATCATTAGGTAAACTCGATACTGTCACTCAAATTAAAGCCCATCTCTATAAAAAGCCTTGTCTGGACCCAGATCCCAGGGTAAGGGCAACGGCCATATCCATGGTTCATGAACTGGACTCTTTCCCGGTAAGAATGGCCTTTTATGAGGCTGCCATCAATGATCCTGATCAAAACGTTCGAACTGAAGTTATTAAAGGCCTGAGAGGATACGGTGCCACCTGGGACAAGACGCTTAAAGCGGAAGCTACAAGAAACAACTACGGTGACCCCATGTCTAATTGGGTGGGGAGATGTACCGGGATACGAAAAAGGGTATACACACTCCTTTTTAAGGCATTAGAGGATCCTTCGCTTAAAGTGAAACATGAAGCAGTTGAAGGGGCGATAGAATCATGTCTCTCTAAAGGAGGCTATGCTCCCTGGAAGGATTCCAATAATTTTGATTTCTATGAGGATCGCCGTGTACTCAATCAAGCAATCCTGGATCGAGATATTGTAGGAGTTGGGTCTCACGGCGCGTATGACCGTCTGATCAATCGCTTCTCGAAAGAAAAGATATTGGCACTTCATTGTGAAAAAGATCATAACCTCCTGATTGAGGAGCTTCGGGCAAAAATTTGTAAGGATAAATCCCTCTCCGAGGAACCATCAAGTCAGATTGCCCCTGAAAGCCTTTATCTCCCTTCGCTTCTTAAACACAAAGGCAAAGGTTCTCTCATCATTGAACTTCTGGAAGAACGAGATCAAAAATTAAAAGCATTAGAAAAGGAAAAGCAGTTCTGGTAGGACTAAACCTTAAAAGCAAAGAAACAGTGATAGCAAAAGCTCCACTGTTTCTTTTTTTATAGCTCAGAAAACACTTATTCCAACTTGGAGAGCTCGGCAGCGGCTTCCTCCGGTTTGGTAGAAGTGACGGCCATTTTGTTGACCCCCGCCGACTGGGCCGCGTCCATGGCAAAGGTGAGGGCCTCATGACTGGATTCCGGGTCGGCCTCAATCACCAGCCCATCGGGATGCTCGGTCTGGAGCTTGCGGATCTCCACACCCAGCAGGGTGGAGGAAACAGGTTCTTTGTTAATGGTGTATTGCCCGTCGGGACTAATCTCCAGACGCATCACTTTCGGCTCCTCCTTGGCTTCTTCCGAAGGCCCAATCGTCGGAACGGAAAGCTTCAAGCCCGAGGTATCCAGCATCGGCGCCACCACCATCATAATAATCAGCAGTACCAGAAAGATATCGGTCAGTGGGGTGATGTTAATCTCGCTGAAGAGTTCTCGCTTTTGCCGGGTTCGCATGGCTACATTCCTCCTGCGCTGGCTTGCTGAAGCTCCTGCTGGCGATCCGAGGACAGTGCCTCACCGGCCACGGTTACTTTCTCGTATTTGGCGTCCCGGGCCGCTTCCAGCACCTTCATAATGACCTTACTTTTAACGGCCTTATCCGCCCGAATGACAACATTTTTCTCGTCAATATCCACGCCATGCTCCACCAGGCTGGCCGTCAGCTCATCGGGAGCAACCGATTTGCCTTTGACATAATAGCTCCCGTCGCTGGTGACTTCCACCGTCAGGCGGTTTTTTTCCAACGAAGTCCCGCTACTGAGCTTAGGAGGCTGGATATCCGCTCGGGATTGCTCCATCATCGGTGCCACCACCATCATAATAATCAGCAGCACCAGAAAGATATCCGTCAGCGGCGTGATATTAATCTCATCGAAGAGCTGTTTGCCACCTCGTTTTGACGATACGCCACCCATAACTAGTACCCGGTTTCACGGATAGGCGGACGACGTTCCGGGCCTGCCGGGGCCGGAGCAGCGTCTTGATCGGCAAAACTGAGGAACAAGAGCTTCAGTAACTGAAAGTCATCCTCATACCGACTGACTTTGGTCTGGAAGTAGTTGTTCAGGGTAACAGATAAAATAGCGACCGCCAGACCCAGCGCCGTGGCAATCAGGGCGGACCCGATCCCGAACATGACTTCATTGGTCCCAGCGGCGCTCGCCCCTTGAGACAACTCGCCAAAGGTCAAGAGAATCCGAACCACGGTGGCAAACAAACCGAGGTAGGGAGAGATGGTCCCAACCGTCGCCAGCACCGGCAGATATTTTTCCAGCTTGCGGGATGCCAGGGCGGCGGTAATATCAAAAGAGCGGTCAAAGCTTTCCGGCTGTTCCTCTAAAACCCGAATCCCCTCTTCAGACACTTCCCCGATAATACCACCCAACTGGGCGCTTAAAATCCGGGCATTTTCCAGGTTGTTTCTTTGCAGAGCCTGTTGCAACCGGTGGATAAACTGCACCACATCCCGTTGGTTTTTGTTGTAGAAATACAACCGCTCAATCGTGACCCCGATGATCAATACCGAGCAGGCAACAATGGGCAGGAGCAGAAACCAGTCCTGTTGTATCGCGAATAAAAGAATGTCCATAGGTAACTCCTAACGTTACATTTTCACAGCTTGTTTGGCAGGATTGAACACATTATAGTCAAAGGTGAACTCAATCGGAAGTGTCTCATCTCGAACTTGGGGCGGAATGTTGCGGAAAGGGGCAGAAAGCTTCACAGCTTTAATAGCGGCTTCATCCGTAGCAGTCTCGCCAGAGCTTTGAAGGACAGAGATATCCAGCAACCTGCCATCCCGGGCAAGTAGAAATCGCAACTTGACCCGCTTGCTGCTCCCGGCCCGAGGCGGACTCCAGTTGCGCTTGATCCGCCGCTCCAGCTCGGCCATAAACGGCCCATAATCAATATCCTGTTGTGCGTTCACCCCTGGGCGACTCCCATGCCCCGCTTCCGGGTTTCCAGCGCTTCCACCCTCACCCAACTGACTGCTCAAACCGGGACGCCCAGCCGTACTACTGGCGGAAGCCAGGCTGCTTCCACCAATTGAAATCGGCGCGGGGGAAGAACTCGTTGTAGGTGAACTGGAAACAACAGGACCATCACTCATATCCGGTGTTGGCGCTGGCTTTAAGTTCGGTGAAGGTGCTTTTGGGATAGGAATCGTTGGCACCGGCACCATGGCATGTTGGACTGGCTGCACCTGGGTCTTTTTCGGCTCAGGCGCCTTAGGGGTTGGTTTTTGGGCCGTAACCTGTGGTTGCGGTTTTAACGGAGCGGTTGGTTGCGGGATCGGTTGCTGAGGCTGTGCGGCTTGCTGCGGAGTACTGGATGGCGTCTCCACCGGTGCAATCTCCCGGTTGGGATCATGCTCTCCCCCGGCAATCTGGTTAAAGGCCGCCTTAAAGCGGGCCTTATCCGGGCGCTCAGCCTGGGTGTCGGGAATCAGCGTAAAAACCATCTCCTGCTGTCGAGGTTTGGGCTTCAGCCAGTCCATCCAGTTAAAGTTCATCAGCCAGGAGAGCAAAATCAGAATCAACAGAAAAGACACCGCCATCACCACGGGGGTGAGAACATGTACACCCACCGATAACCCGGTGGCCACCGGTAACGGCATTTCTTTCAGTCGGCTTTGCATCCGTACTGGACCAGCCCAGGTTGCCGCCACCGAAGGAGTTGCTGTTTTAGGCTGTTGAAGCTGAAAGGGTGAGGGCTTACCGGAAACAGACATGCAAGAGGAATTCCTAAATTATTCTGTGGGCAGGGTCGTCATACAAGATAAAGGCCGGTCCTATTATTTAATTGCGCCATGGTTTCGGTTTAACCATGGCGCATTAAACTCTAATAACTATTATTATAAGCCGGTGGACTATAGTTCGGCTGGGTGTTTCCATACGGGCTGTACGGTTGTGGGTTCGCATACGGCTGCGAGTTATTATAGTTGGTAGGTTGTGCATATGCTGGCGTCGAGTACCCTCCAGCAGGCGGTGTAACGGTTAATGGTTGATCCAGGACAATATTCACCGGCTGGCCTGCCTGAATCACCGCGTCTTCACCTTTTTCCCAAGCGGATTTTAACAGGCCCGCACCACCACCAATGGCCGTTCCATAAATGGCACCCCGGCCCACTTTACCACCAGACAACGGTCCCATGGCAGTTCCCAGTGCGGCACCCAGACCGGCACCCACAGCGGTATTAACAGCGGCGTCTTTTAAACGTTCTTTGTTCGTGCCGCCTTTAATAACACCCGACCCATCTTCGGTCTGCACCCGAGCAGACAGGGGAACGCGCTGCCCGTTAGGCAGCATCGCAGAAGTAAAGCGGATATCCAGCTCTCCATTTTTTCCGGTTCTGCCAGCCGGTTTAACCATCACCACCTGCCCGTCCAAAGCACTCCCGGCAGGGAGGATAATACTTCCATCCGAACCCATAATGGCGGTTCCCAGGGTCGCAGTAAAACGATCGCCCACACGAGCGTACTCGCTGGAAATGGGGCGGTTGACGCTGGCCATCACATAGGTCCCGGCAGGTGCGCTGACAACACGACCTTGCAGTGGGGCCTGAGTAGTGGCGCCATAGCTATTATCATAGGTGTTTCCATACGGAGTGTATGCATTGTTCGGTTGCAGCGGCGGTAATGATTGACTTAATGCCATTTGAGGGATCAGGAGTCCCAGCGTCACACCTAATAGAACTTTCCCTGAATGGGTGGATCGTGAAAATGGCTTGCTCACTATAAATCTCTCCTGTCTAACAAACTCCGTTGAGGTTGCATTATCTCATGACTACCGGGTTTTCAGAATGTTCCCTGAGCCTGCTGAAACAATCTCCATTATACAACCGATAATGTAGGCATTATTAGCAGAAGTTTGCGATAATGAAATGTAAAGTGCATCAGAGTTTGGAAGTTAGGTTTTTCATATGTCCCAATCTGGTCCCCACTCCTTCGATTTTTTTATTCAACAGATCCGGGTGATGCCCCTCTGGGTCAAGCAAGTCATCTACGCCATGTTGCGTCTGGAGCTGGAAAGTACCCTTTCCAAGCGTACCCTCGATACTTTTGGATACGACGACCTGATGCAATTGATGGTCCCGGAGGTCACCCCACTTGGCCAGCGAGAGCTGGACCAACCGAATACCCAGACCTCTCAAGGCGTTTTGAAGCTACTGCAAATGGCCAAACATCAAAAAACCGTCATTAATATTGCCATTGCCAATAGCTGGACACTGGAACAATGTGCTGTCTACCTGAAAGAGGCGTTAGATAAGCAGTTTATCAACCCGCCCAAATCCCCGGTTATCCGGGGAACCATTGATTACCTGGCTGGGCATACCCGACTGGGTGAGTATCTGGTAAAAATCAACCGGCTCACTGTAGAACAGCTGGATCAGGCGCTGAGAACCCAAAAATACATTGAGGAATCCATGGGCGAACGGACCGGCATCGCCAACGTGCTGATCAACCTGGGCTTTATTCACAAAGTGGATAGCGAGAGCATTCTGTTCTTAAAAGAAGAAAGTAAAAAACCCTATCAAATCGGGGGACAGCAGCCACCAGCCACACAGTCTCAAAGGGCCAGTATTCAAGGTTTTACACCCAAAACCAACCCCTAATCGCGCCCGTTGATTTATGGCCAGTTTACAGAATGTTACGCACCTAACACAAAACCCTCCCCAAACGTTTTTATATAACTGGGGAAATACTCTTGATTGGACCCACAGTCACAGTCCAATCAGCTACGTTCATTTAACATGGGGCTATAGGGGGTAACTATCTATGGGGATGGCAGCAAGCCAAGCAAGACTGCTGATGCTCACCGCTCGCAAAAGCGATCTGGAATTGCAGCTTCAGTTTGTCAACCAGGCGCGGATGCAGCTTGCCAACATGATGAGCCAGCTGTATCAGCTCGGGGCTGGTGGCAATCTGGATCCTAATTCAGGACAAACAGAGCAATTGCAGAGTCAAATTGGAATGTATCAACAGCAAGATAAGCGACTGGAAATGGAATCCAAACGGTTGGATACGCAACACGAGGCGGTTCAAACCGAGATGGAAGCCGTGGATAAAGTACTCAAGAAAAACATCCAAACCAGCTTTAAGCTGATGGGATAAGCTTTCTAACGAGCTACTTGTAATCTTCCAACGCCGTAGACAAACCCAAACTGACCAGAATCTCTTCGATTTTCTGCCAGTTTTCCAGACCTTGCTTCTCAAACCCGCATCCTGGGTGGTAGATGGTATTTTTATGCGGAAACGGATAAACCCGGCAACCGACGGGGCGATCCTCATGGACACCGCAGCGACCATCCTCCAGGACATATTTGCATTTAAAAAAACTGATATTGTCTGGGTTCTGCCCTTTTGCCGCCGCAAAATCCCGCACCCGATCCACAAATTCCGAAGCGATTTCCCGTACCACAGCCTGATTTTCATAGGGTTCAAAAATGGATGCAAAATCCCGTGCTGATTCATGGCCTTCGGCATTGGGATCCGCCGCCAACGCCTGAATCTCCTCAAAACTGAGTGAGCCTTTAAACGTTGCTACCTTGCAGCAAATCCCTCGCTGCTTACACAAGTGCTGCGGGAGCTTGAGCAGTTGTTCCACTTGTTGGGCCAACCCCATCGGATTATCCGTATCGCTCATACAAAATTCCCTTACCAGTAATCCGCGCCAAACTGCTTCCAGGGACCAATTTTCTCCGATACCATTTGGCGCAAGTCATCCAACGTGGTATCTGGTCGGACCGGGTGGGCTTTCCCATCGGGCGACATCTGTTCCATAATATAGGCGCTGGTTTTGAGATCGCGTACCATGCGCTTGTGTTTTTCCCGCTGCTCAAACTGCCAACCTTCAAACCCACATCCTGGCGGCATCACGGACCACCCATGTCCAGGAGCTTCCCGGCAGCATCGGGGGCGGCGCTCATAAATCCCACACAAACCTTCTGGCGTGACTTATCGACAATGATAAAACGTCACATCCTCCAGCTTCATGTCCTCCCGCTGCTCTACGACCTTCAGCACCTGCTCGACTTGTTCCGGCTCCACAGCCCGCGCCACCTCAATAGACTCATACGGCTCAAAGATCTCCAGAAAATCAATGGCCTCCTGATCCCCTTGGGCCACCCGTTCCTGAAGGACCTTATGAGAACTGTACGTTGTTGCCGAACGGCAGCACTTACCGCACTTATGGCAGAGATCCGGCAAGGATTTGGGCTTATCCTCATCTGGAATCTGACCATCCGTCCCGTAGTAATTCAAATCAAACATCGAGCGCGCTCACTTCATCGAGTTTCTACTTACTATCTTAACGCTCGACTCAAAAGTGGGGATCTTGAATCTGGGGGAAATTTAAGGGCCAGACCCTTTAAACGGTTCCAAAAGCCCGGTCTCCGGCATCGCCTAAACCAGGAATGATATAGGCCTTATCATTCAGCCGATCATCCACGGTACCGGTAAAGATCCGAAGCCCCGCATGGCAATTGGTTAGGTTTTCAATGCCTTCCGGGGCAGCTAGAATAGAAACAAAGCGGATGTTTTCCACCCGAACACCCAGTTTCTTGATGATATCCACGGCAGCAACCGCTGATCCTCCAGTGGCCAGCATTGGATCCAGGACAAAAATCCGGGCTGAGGCGTAATCAATGTGGGACGGTAACTTGTTATAGTAGGTCACCGGCGTGAAAGTCTCTTCATCCCGGTACAAGCCAATGTGATACACACTGGCCGAAGGCATCACCTCGGTCGCGATTTCCCCCAGAATTAAACCGGCCCGAAGAATGGGTGCCACGATAATCGGGACATTCGGCGATAAGATATTGGCCTCGGTTTTACAAATAGGCGTTTCCAGAATAGTTTTGGTTAAGGGCAGATCTTTGGCGGCTTCCTGGAAAATAAACCAGCCGACTCGCTTCAATGCCAGGCGAAACAGCTCGGTAGACGTGCTTTTGTCTCGGAGAATACTGATATTGTGTTGAACCAGGGGGTGATTACAAACTGTTACAGAGGGATGAATCGCCGTGGTACCCATAACGCGCTCCTGTCAATTGAACCATGTCATTTGTGTTTATCACTCTAACAAAAAAGCCCTCGCAACAAAACGCTTTGAGTGGTTTTTAACCAGCAGAATCCATCCATTCAACCAAGTGGGTAAGGCAGTTTATGGCCATCGCATCCGGTTTTCAAGTACCACAAAATCCTTTTCAGATGCCTTTTCCGGCACGTGTACATCCTGTTGCCAATCACACATCCGCTTTTACCCCTGAGATTCAAGCGGCCCTCGATGTCCTAGGGCGCATTCAACACTTACCCGCTGATGAAGCCTACATGCGAGAAATGGGCATTGACGTCATTTTTCGGCACGGCTCTGAAGCCCTGAACCTGATTCAAAACAAAAGTATCCGGGTGGAATTTGGCGATATGGGTGATAGTCCGGCCCATGCCCAGTGGATTCAAGAACAAAACATGATCATGATTAACCAAAAATACCGGGGGAACTTTGCACCGGCGGTTATCAACGCCATTGCAGAAGCCATTTACCATGAAGCAGGCCATGCCGCGCGCCATGGAGACAATCAGGCTTCCATCCAGGAGGAGTTAAACTGCCTGGCCCTCAACACATTGGCCCATCGCTATCACCGTACCACCTCACCCGCCGATTATTTAGGTAACAGTAACTCTAACCTCATTAATGATGGCGTGGCCTTATACTCCAAGCTCTTTTTTGACCCGGATCCCTATAAAAAAGCCCTGATCAACCGGGTGATCCAAAAATACGGACAGCTCCCCCTGGAAACCCCCGATCACCAGACTCCCATGCTCAATAACAACATCGCCTTGGGGTACCGGGTTCTGCGACAAGCCCAAAGCAACCAAACCTCTGGCTGGGTTGCCTGAAATCTGACTGAGCCCTCAGAGGCCCCTTTCAAGCAAAGCAATTCACCGAATCTAACCAACCGGCCAATGCTGTATCTACCATTCAATAGTAGAATAGGGGTATGGGACAGCTAACGGAACAAGAGGCGCAGGACACCCGAAATCTACTGGAACGGGTCCTGTATGAGCTGAAAAAAATCATTGTCGGTCAGGAATACCTCCTGGAACGACTGCTTCTGGCGGTGTTGACCAATGGGCATGTCCTGGTGGAAGGTGCCCCAGGACTGGCTAAGACATTAACGCTCAAATGTCTGGCCGATGTCACATCGGTGGAATTTAAGCGGATTCAGTTCACCCCGGACTTGTTACCCGCCGATCTCATTGGCACCCGAATTTATAATCCGGGGAAAAGTGAGTTTACCACTGAATTCGGGCCGATTTTCGCCAATTTTATTCTGGCCGATGAGATCAACCGGGCTCCGGCCAAGGTGCAAAGCGCCTTACTCGAAGCCATGCAAGAGCATCAAGTCACCATTGGTCGGGAAACGTTCCCGCTGCAATCGCCCTTTCTGGTAATGGCCACTCAAAACCCCATTGAATCGGAAGGAACCTACCAACTCCCGGAAGCCCAACTGGATCGCTTTCTCTTCAAACTGTTGGTTAACTATCCCGATGCCCAGGAAGAATTGGTCATTATTCAGCGGATGTCGGGAGAGGCTTTGCCTCGCCTGGAAAGCATTCTGGATCAAGCCACCCTGCTCACCATGCAGCAACAAGCCGTGGATGTGTATATGGACCCGAAGCTGATGCAGTATATTGTAGATATCGTACAAGCCACTCGGCAAAAAAGTAACAGCCACATTCAATATGGCTCCTCGCCCAGGGGCTCCTTGGCATTGGCCCATGCCGCAAAATCCATGGCCCTGATGCGGGGACGCAATTACGCCACCCCCCAAGATGTGGATCCCTTGATTGCCGATTGCCTGCGCCATCGGATCATCCTCTCTTATGAAGGTCTGGCCTCGGGTTTGACCACCGATCAGGTCATTGAAGAGATCCGCAGCGCCATAACGCCCCCTGTGTTAACAGGAGTATAAACCAATGTTGGGCTCGCTGAAACAAAAAACAGCCCAGTGGCTGGCCCCTGTGATGGATCCGGCAGGTTATGTCGAAGCCCAACAGCCTCATCCCCCCGCACCGGGGCGCCATGTAGAGTCCTTCCTCAAGCAGCTGGAGCTTCGCCTGACCAACCGGATGCGCAGTGCCCTGGCTGGAGAACAAAAGAGCCTCACCCGGGGTCATGGATTGGATTTTGCCGACTTACGGGAATATATGGCTGGCGATGACATTCGAAAAATTGACTGGAACGTCTTTGCTCGGACACTCACCCCGCACATCAAGGAATATCATGAGGAAAAGCAGCTTACAATCTGGTTTGTGGCGGATTTAAGCCCTTCCATGTTTTTTGGTCACACCAAAACCAAAGCGCACCAACTGCTGGAACTCATCGGGATGCTGGGACTTCTGATTCAAAAAGGGCATCATAAAATGGGTCTGTACGCTTTCTCAGCGGAACAGGATGTTCTGGTACCCCCTAGACCCGGATACGTTCAGTTACAGCATATGTTGAAGAAACTCTTTAAATTGTCTGAGACAGAGCAGCGGGTGATTGCCTCTGTGCCGCCCGATTATTTCGCCCAATGCTGCCAAAAAATCGACCGGATGCTCCCTCGCCATGCCGTGGTCTTTTTTCTCAGTGACTTTCTCAGCCTGCAAACAGGATGGGAAAAGGCCATGGATCATTTGGGCCGACATACTACCTTGTATCATCTCTTGCTGGAAGATGAAAAAGAACAGCAAATTCCGCCCCAAATCGGGGTGATTCAACTCCTGGATCCCGAAACCAGAACCATGGCCGTTGTCGATACCAACAACCCCAAACATCTGGCTCAATATCAGGAACTGTTTACAATCCAACGGACAGCGCTCCTGAAAACATTAAAAATCACCGGGAAATTACAAATCGCTTCTACCGAAACACCCGCTGAAGAGACGATTTTATCCTTATTGAGGGCCCCTTGATGGAAAACCTGATGGATCACTTCGATTCCTTTTCTTTCCAGTGGCCCTGGATGCTTTTGTTTTTGGTGCTGGTGCCAATTTTCTTCATCTGGTACCGAAATTCCCAGAAACAAAAGCTGGAACAAGCCATGCGGTTTAGTTATACCGCCCTGGTTGAAAAGCTCCAGCACCGCCCTGGCGGTTGGAGGCGGTTGCTATTCCCCGTCCTGATGATGACCATGATGACATTCCTGATCCTTGCCATGGCCCGGCCCACGGTCACACTGCTGATCCCCACCCAGCGGGTGAATATGATGTTGATTCTGGATATTTCCTTGAGCATGATGGCCACAGACCTCAAGCCCGATCGGATTACCGCTGCGAAAGACGCGGCGATTGAGTTTGTTAAAAGCCTGCCCAATGACGTTCGAATTGGTCTTGAGCTGTTTGCCGGGGACAGCTGGGTGTTAAGCCGCCCCACGTCCAAGCACAAGGAGGTCATCGATTTTCTGGAAAACCTTTCCAAAGACCACTTGCAAACCCACACCCAAATTGGAAATGCCCTTCGAACCGCACTGAACATTCTGGACATGGAGTCGGAAATCACCCAAACGGATACCGAGGCGCCCCCGCCCGAACAGGTGATTATCTTAATGAGCGATGGCGACAGCCATGAAGGATATCCCTGGGACTTGGCGGCTCGACAGGCCAAGCAAAGCAATATTACCATCCACACCGTCGGCATTGGCAGCAAAAGCATGGTCTACATTCCGTTTCAGGGGCAGATGCTGCCCGCAAACTTTAACGAGCAAACGCTTCGGCAGATTGCCACAATTACCGGAGGGCAATACCACCGGGCCTTTACCGAAGCCGATTTCAAGCGAATTTATGAAGAAGTGCGGGATCGTTCCGTCCACTTTGAGGAAAAAACTGAGGAACTGGGATACCTCCTGACCATGATGGCCTTCATTTGCTTTCTCCTGGCTCTGGGGCTGTCTGATCGTTGGGGGCCCTTGGGGCTATAAAGAAGAGGGCCTTAAAAAATTTCATATTAAATTCAATATTTTGCGGGGACGACCGATATGAAACTATAAAGTAGTCGTTCCCCATAAAAACAGCATTTGGAGTGTCCCCGTATGAATCTCCCGCTTGAGGATGAAGAGCAACAGTTAAGCCGAGGTAAACGAATCCTGCACTTTACGTTGGTCAGCTCGATTACGCTGTTTATCGTGGCTGTCATCTATGGTTTATTCTCATTATTCCACTTTGACCGTTTCATTGAGGACTTGGAACGGCGGACGTTTGATATTCGGGCCATCATGATGACCGACTCTCCCAAGCACTCTCCCAGCGATGAGATTGCCATTGTCGTTTTTGATGACAATACCCTCAACCACTTTAATGACGAGTACGGCACCTGGCCCTGGCCGCGAGATATTCATGCCGACATGATCCAATTCATGAACAAGGCCGGCACCCGAATGATCGCCTATGACATTATGTTTGTCTCCTCCAAAAAAGGGTTTGAGGAATCCGATCGGAAATTTATCGAGGCGTTTCAGCAGTATGACAACGTTTACCTCAGCATGAACTTTGATCACAACCTGGAAGTGAGTAAACAGCTGAATAAGGCGCTCACGCCAGAAGAAGTCAACCGTATTATGCCGCTGGCCATTGATTTGGAGTCTCAACTCAACCCATCCAGCACGTCTTTTCCCCTGGATTCATCCCACTTTTTCCAAAACCCGCAAATGACCTTCGATAATTTTCGGCCCATCTTACCCCCCCTAATGGAAGAAGGGGAGCGAATCGCCTTTATCAATCACAGCCGGGATCAAGACGGCGTCAGCCGGGGGAACCCCTTGTTCTTTCGATACAAGCACTATGTTCCTGCGCTCACCGAACACCAGCCTCTGACCCAGGACAAGAAAACCGGCCAATGGCATGATAGCCAAGGAAACCCGGTTACCCAAGACGGACAGCTTTTGGACACAACGGGCACCCCTCAATTCAAACTCACCTACAAGTACTTCCCCTACATGGGGCTTCGGTTGCTGCTGGATCTAAAATATCCCGATCAAAACCTGAAGTTTACCCTGACTGAAAAAGGGGAGCTGCAATTTGCAGATCGGGTGATCCCTCTCAGCGACAATGGCAACTTTCAGATCGCTTGGCACAACGTCAACGTGGAGCGGGTTGAGAAGGAAAAAACGCTGAAGAAACTGGAGGCCTATAAAAGCAAGCTCCTGGCCGATCCAGAGCTGTCCTCCCCAAACAAGCAGGAAGACTTGCGCAAGGTGACCTACCTAATCCATGAATACGAGCGTGATCTCCAACGTTCCTTCAGTCCAAAGCCGTATCAGGAGATCCCTGCCTGGCTGATTATCCGCAGCATTCATAACGAGGCCAAGGGAATCCTGACTGAAGAGGATAAACACCTCAAGGAGTTACTCAAGGACAAGATCATCTTTGTCGGCGCCACGGCCCTATCGACCTACGATATTAAGAACACCTCCATTGACCCGATGATGGCAGGCGTTATTCTCCAGGCCAACCTGTTTGACAACCTGCTCAATGAACGTTATGTCCGGCGGGTTTCTCCCAACATTAACCTGCTGGCCGCCGCCATCCTCTGTTTACTCTCCTGTCTGATGGCCACCAAGATGCGCTCCGCGTTGGCAGGTTTCCTCAGTGCCGCCCTACTGGCTGTGACTTACATCATCATCGCCATTATTCTATACAAAGACATGTACCTCTGGCTCAACATCGCCATGCCTCTGGTCTGCCTTATGTTAACCATCACCCTGACCTTCATGGTGAAGTACATTAGCCGGGATAAAGACTACAAAGAGACCTATCAGTTGGCCAATACCGACAGTATGACAGGCCTGTACAACCACCGATTCTTCCAGGAACACATGAAGCTTTCCATCGAGCGGGCCGAGCAGACCAAGACCAAGTTTTCGCTCATCCTGATCGACATTGACTTTTTCAAGAAGTTTAACGACACATATGGTCACCAGGCAGGTGATGAGGTACTTCGGGCCGTAGCCCGAAAACTGAAAGGTACGGTACGTGGCTCTGATGTCGTTGCCCGGTATGGGGGTGAGGAAATGGCCGTTATTTTAGACCGAGCCAATGAGGAGGAGGCCTTGACCGTTGCCAACAAGCTGGTCAAAGCTGTGGCGGAAGAAGCCTATCCCATTGCCGAAGGGGTCGCCAAACACGTCACCATCAGTGCCGGAGTATCGACCTACCCCACCCATGGGTTACACCCTAATGAGTTGATTGAGTTTTCCGATCAAGGCCTGTACCGTGCCAAGGAGAATGGCCGAAACCAGGTAGGGGCCCAATACGACACCCCCCAAGAACCGGACCAGGCCGCTTCTGCCTAATTAGCCCTGACCTTGGTTGAGCTCATCCACCACACGTTGAACAGCCCGGTGTAAGTCGTGCAGTTGTTCTTCTGCCCGCTTGGCCTGAGAAATGTGATGTTGCCGGTACCCAAACACCCGCTTGGTATGGAGCTTGATAAACAGGTTATGAAGCCGACGCATGTAGGGGTCGACCAGACTATGGTAAATCGAGTCCACAATATGCCTACGCCCAGCCTCCTGATGCTGATACTGCACATGGGCCAGACGCTGGCGGCTTAGCTCCGGGAATTGGGAAATCCAGCGGTAGTACCGATCTTCCTGCTCTTTCCCCATAAACCGGAGGGACCTCACAGGGGGAGACGCTCCAGGCCGGTTCAGCGGTAATGTCCACGCCATTCTCACGAGGATCTTTCTATGAGTGTTTCTGACAAGCACCCTCTATCGTCCCAGCCGGATTCTTGATTCGCAAGCCCACGATTGTAAATTTTTGAATATGTTCAACTATTTGTTGATTCAACAAATCCCGTCATCTGATATGATAAGAACAGTCTAACCATTCCTTTCTTTCTTACGTAAGTTTGCGGTCAGAAAAGGCCGCATTTCTTTTTTTACCCCTGCTGTGTCGATTCCACCGGTCCGGTTCCAGTTGTTGAGGTTCCCTCTTCGGTCACGTGCAGTGGCAGGCGAAAGGCAAACGTGCTTCCAACGCCCACTTCGCTCTTGACCAGAATTTCTCCCTGATGGTGTTGCTCAATGGCGATTTTCACCAGATGCAAGCCCAGACCGGTGCCCTTAATGGTATGGACCTTGTTTTCCACCCGGTAAAAGCGATCAAAAATAAAGGGCAAATGCTCTTCCGGGATCCCATGCCCCGTATCCTGAACGGCCACTTCCAGGTAATTCCCGTCCTCCGTAACCTCCACCCGAACTTTCACCCGCCCCCCATCATCGGTGTATTTAATGGCGTTACTTAACAGGTTCCGCAGCACCCGCTCGATACTATCGCTGTTGATGCATATTTTGGGCAAATTCGACTCGATGGCCGTAGTCAGACTCAGTTTTTTTTGTTCGGCCAGCACCTTCACCGACTGCACTGTCAGGTTAATGACCGGTGTGATATCCACCCACTCCTTCTCCAGCTTGTAGGCCCCTTCCTCCAGACGGGAAAAATCCAGGATATCATTGACCAACCGCTTCAGGCGATCGGTTTCCACGTTAATCGTTTCAATAAACTCCTGATAGGTGTCGTGATCCAGATCTTTTCCATGATGGTAGATGGTATCCACGTAGCTTTTGATCGTGGTCACCGGAGTACGCAACTCGTGGCTGACATTGGAAATAAAGTTGGTTTTCAGTTTGTCCACTTGGGTTTCCTTGGTCACATCGTGCATGATCATGACAAAGCCCAGCGTGTCGCCATCGGAATCAAGAATGGGGGACATAATAATCTTAAAGGTAATGTCGGGCAGTTCGACGGTATTGGAAAAACCCTCCAGCAGATGATCCTGACTGTTTTTCAGATACTCGTCAAACTCATTGAGCAGGGGTTCAAAACACCGGGTCCCTTCCACCGTCACATACTCCCGGATACTGGAGCCCATGGCCCAGTTGATGGTTTTAAAACCCAGCATTTGGCAGGCCGAATCGTTAATAATGGTAATTTTTCCACTGGTGTCGCACACCACAACCCCGTCGGCAATACTAAGTAAGATGGCTTTCAGCTTGTTTCGCTCAAAGGTGATGGTTTCTAAATTCTGATCCTCATAGACCCGAAGACGCATGGACATATCGTTAAAGGATTCCGCCAGGATCTTGAGCTCGCCCCAAAGATCATGCTCAAGAATCTTATACCCAAAATCTCCGGTCGAAAGCCGCTTAACCCCCCGGACAAACGTTCTTAGGTGTTTACTCAGGATATAAGTGTTCAGCGAGACGGCCAGAATCGAGGTAAACCAGGCGCTCATAAACACGATAAAGATAATGTTGCTGGTGGCGGATTTAATGTCGTTGAGAGTTTTTCCCGTTAATTTGACATGGGCTTCTCCCATGACCCCATTGGCGACGCCATGATGCACCCGCGGAATCGGGGCCGAATAATCCATGGCGAGCTTCAATTCTTCACCGGGCAAACGTTTGGTGCTTTGATAAATCAGCTGACCTTGCTCGTCATACAGCTCAATGGCCGCAATGTCATCGCTAGACAGCACCATGTTGTCCACAAAGTGCTGCACCCGCATTTCCGGGCTCAGCGGAGAAGAAAGGCTTTCCGCCGCACCTGCGGAAACTACCTTGGTGATCATCTCGGCAAAACGGTGGTAATTATCCTCCAGTCGCGACTGGTAGTTAATGTAGAAAATAAAGGCCACGACCAGAAACGTAAATGAAATGGTGAAAATAACCGCCAGCAGAATCCGGTTCTCCGATGAGAAAAAGGACAGCCGACTTTTTTTCGCTCCATGTTTATCCGGTGGGAGGGAAGATACCTCAATCATTCAGGACTCACCGCTCTTCTCTCTTTCATGTTTTATTGTACAGGATTTTTCCGCTTCGGTGCGTTCCCGAAGCGGGTTCGTTTAGGTCCCGGCGTCTGGTACAACCCGGCTTATGTAATCACACGACCTTGAAGCAGGTCGATGGCATGTTTTCGGGCTTCATCCCAATCGTTGGCCCCCTCGGAAGATACTGCCGAGGACGCTGGCGGCTCTGCCGCCACGGGAATCGACTCTGCAGACAAGGTTGCTTCAACAGGCGTCGACTGCGTCTCCGCAGGAGGGGCAAGCGGAGCGGATACTTCAGGAGACGCCGCCGGTGGCGTCTCCGACTGGGGAGAAGCGACACTTTGTGGTGGCTGCTGGACCGGGGTGGTTTCGGAAGCTTCCTCCCCGGTTTTAGGACGTTCTTTCTGCAACGCCAGATCCAGGCGGGTCGGTTGTCCAAAATAGCCATCTACCGCCTTTTGCAGGTGTATCAATTTGTCTTTGGCTTTCAGCATGCTCAAAATTGGCTCGCTGGAGCAGCCCAAATACAGGGTATTGCCCTCTTGCCGAATCAGGAACACATGATCCCGTAACAGGGATTTGACCGATGGGCTGGCCACCCGCTGACAGATTTCAGCATACACCCCGTGACCAGTCTCTCCGGCGGCTGGCGACGGGACTGCTTTAGGCACGGCAGGCACGCTCACCGGAGCCGCTGGGGCAGGCTGCCGAGGCTCTGGTGCCTTGGCAATCGGAATTGCTTGCCTGGGAGGTGGCTGTACAGCAGGGGCGCTGGCCTGGGCCGGGGTGACAGGAGTTCCACCTGCCAGGCGCTCTTCCAGTTGCGCAACCCGTTGAGCCAAGTCTTCCACCCGATGAATCTGCTCCCGAAAGGCGATTTCTAGCAAACCCACTTCCAGCCAAAGCTGCGCCTGCTGGGTATGACGGATATTCCGTTCCACAGCCGAGAGGCGAAACAAAATCTGTGGCAACTCCTCGGTAGCATAATACTCCGCCTGCTTAAACAGCCCCTGAAAATAGGACTCCGGCAAGTCCAGCGTACCAGCATCAGCAGAACCCATTGAGGTTTTGACAATGAGCAGGTTCCGAAAATGGGTAGTCAGGTCTTTGACCAACTGGGCCGGCTCCACACCCCGGTTGGTTAGCTGGCCCAGGCGAGATAATAAATCCGTTGCCCGACGTTCGGCAATGGCCTGACCCATTTCCAAGAGTAAATCCTCTTCCAACGCGCCAATAAACAGGGCCACATCAGTTCGGCTGATAATTTTACCTTCCTGGCCCCGGCCCAGTACCGCTACCTGATCCAGGAGTCCGGTGGCGTCCCGTAATCCTCCGCGGGATTGACGGGCAATCATCGTCAAAGCCTCTTCATCAATGGCAATGCCTTCCTGATCGGCAATCAGACGCAAACGCTGCACGATCTGCCCGTTGGTGATCCGGTTGAAATCAAAACGTTGGCAGCGACTGATAATGGTCGGCAGGACCTTATGGGCTTCGGTGGTAGCAAAAATAAAGATCACATTGGGCGGCGGCTCTTCCAGAGTTTTCAGCAAGGCGTTAAAGGCCGCTGTCGAGAGCATATGGACTTCATCAATAATATAGACCTTGAATCGGCCCGCCATGGGGCTGAACTGGCAGTTTTCAATCAATTCCCGAGCATCGTTAACGCTATTGTTGCTGGCCGCGTCAAACTCCACCACATCCAGGGCATTGCCTTCGGTAATGCCGGTACAACTAGGGCAGGTTTGACATGGAGTCACCGTTGGCCCTTGTTCGCAATTCAGTGATTTTGCGAAAATTCTGGCCATGGAGGTTTTTCCGGTTCCACGAGGCCCGCAGAATAAATACGCATGCGCGATTTTCTGATGATGAATGGCGTTAGACAAAGTTTGCACAATGGCTTCCTGCCCCACCACATCGGCAAAGGACTGTGGACGATACTTTCGGTATAAGGGTATATACGTTTCAATCATGGACCACCGTTCCCCAAGACTTAATCTCCACACCCAGTGTACTGGAATTGCCCTCAGGAATAAAGGGCATAACGCCATGCAAACGTAGACGATCAAACCCAGGAGAAGAGAGCATCCTCATCTCTATCAGGTGGCGTAAGCCCTCCCAGAGACTGTCCCCTACCCAGAAAGGGCGATCCACCAAGCCGACTCAAAAGAAAAAACTCCCTTCGAGCAACGAAGAGAGAAGAAAGGAAGAGAGAAGAGAAGAGAAGAGAAGAGAAAATATAGCAGAGAGAGAAAAAGAAGCTGAAAGCAAACCTCCATTGAGGTGAGCCCCTAAATTAAACCCCTTTGAAGAACCCCGTTAAATGACTATCCCTAAAGCCTATCTGTATTTATATAAAAACAACCGATGCCGGTTTTTGGAACTTTCTATTACAAAGTATTAAAAAGCGGATTAAAATGTATCAAAGACCCGGTGATGGACCTGTTTGATATGCCGCTTACTGATATGGGTGTAAATCTGGGTGGTTGAAATGTCGCTATGCCCCAATAATTCCTGCACAACCCGAAGATCTGCTCCATTTTCCAGCAGATGGGTCGCAAAGCTATGGCGAAACGTGTGCGGAGAAACCTCCCGTCCCAGAATCTCCTGAAACCCCTTGACGCGCGTCCAGATATCTTTTCGGGTCATCGGGGTTCGAAACAGCTTGGCCTCCCCCATTTCCCGAAACAGAAGCGGATCTTCCCCATTCACCCCGGTGATAGCCAAATATCGCTGTAATAGCGTCACTGAGATCTCCCCCAGTGGCACCAAACGTTCTTTACCGCCCTTACCAAACACCCGCAAAAAGCCTGCTGAAAGATCCAGGGCATTGACTCGCAACTGCACCAACTCGGAGACCCTGAGTCCACAAGCGTATAACAGCTCCAGTATCACTTTGTCTTGCAGTGACAAGTCGCTATTCAGAAGGTGATTCACCTCCCCCACGCTGAGGGCCTTGGGAAGGAGCTTGGTCTGTTTGGGCAAATCTAACAGAAAGAAAGGGTTTTCCGTAATATATCCTTTTTCCTGCAGCCACTGGTAAAACCCTTTCAACCCGCTCATCTTGCGAAGTATGGTGGAAGTGGCGTTTTCCCGCTTACGCAAATGGGCCAGGTAGTGGCTGACTTCCCGGCGATTGAGTTGGTATAGTGGGGTTTTTCGGGCATCAAAGAAACTCAGAAAATCCAGAACATCCCGCTCATAGGCTTCTAGCGTATGGGGGGAGTACCCCCGCTCTTCTGCCAAGTGGTGGATGTACTCGGAAAGAAGCAGGTACATTCGAACCTACCGGCCGCCCTGGCCGGTTAACAGGCGCTTGAGATCATCAGGCCGGGTGGTTTTCCCCAACGCATCTTCCAGTGTCACCAACCCCCGTTGGTAGAGATCCCGCAATGAGGCTTCCATGGTCACCATCTGGTATTGGCCGCCGGTTTGGATGGAGGAGTAAATCTGGGCGGTTTTCCCTTCCCGAATCAGGTTGGCAATGGCAGGCGTAATGACCATAATTTCCAGAGCCATAATACGCCCCACCTTCTCTTTGACTTCATTTAACCGAGGCAACAGCGCCTGGCTGAACACCGAAACCAAGCTATTGGAAAGCTGAATCCTGATCTGCTGCTGCTGTTCAGGTGGGAATACATCCACAATCCGGTCTACAGTTTGCATGGCGCTAGAGGTGTGCAAGGTTCCCATTACCAAGTGGCCCGTTTCAGCGGCTGTGAGCGCCAGACGAATGGTTTCCAGATCCCGCATCTCACCGACCAGTACCACATCCGGATCTTCCCGCAAGGCGGACCGGAGCGCGTTATCAAAACTCCGGGTATCTTGCCCCAGTTCCCGCTGGTGGACAATACTTCGCTTGGAAGTATGCAAGAATTCGATTGGATCTTCAATGGTCAAAATATGGTGAGCATGGTGGGTGTTGATGTAATCAATCATGGCCGCGAGTGTGGTGGATTTCCCAGACCCTGTGGGGCCTGTCACCAACACCAGCCCCTTGGGGCGATCGCAAATTTCCTTGACAATATGCGGCAGCTGAAGTTGTTCGAAGGAGGGAATATCATCGTTAATCGCCCGAAGCGCTGCCGCATAGGAACCTCGATCCTTGTAAACGTTGACCCGGAAACGCCCTAATCCGCCAACCCCGTAGGAGCAGTCCAACTCCCAGTTCTGTTCCAGCACCCGACGCTGTTCATTGGTCAGCATACTAAAGAGAAGTCGCTGGCAGTCTTCCTTTGTGAGAGGCGGGTATTCCGAGCGAACCAGGCTTCCATCAATCCGAAATACCGGGGGTAGACCCTGGGACAAGTGAAGGTCGCTTGCTTTCCGCTCAAACACCTGCTCCAGCAGTTCTTCCAGAATCATGGCCTGAAACTCTCCTCTCTCCGTTGCACCTTTTATTGTACAGGATCTCCCTCATCTGGTAGGCCCCCGGTGTAAAACATCCATCCCCTAGAGGAGCGGTCTCCATGAAAAGCACACAGAACCGACGCACTTTCGATACAATAGAGACGTGAGGCCACGTGATCTGAGAAAGTGCGCATAGTGACCCCTCCTCCTCAATCTGGTTCAAAGCCTGATATTGACAAGGCTTTTGCTATCCTGGTAACCATTTTTACCAGTTTACTGGTTATTTGGGGAATTATAAAACTGGCCCAATCCTATTATCCCATTGTGGCCCTGTTGGGCGTGGTGCTGATCATCACCTACATTCTACTGGCTCCGGTTGACTGGGTTGAAAAAGCCATCCTGCATTTCTCCCACTGGCTAGAAAAACTCCCTCCCATCCAGTGGCTCCGTTCACATACGCCCCATGCCAACCCGCGCATTCTGGCCGTACTGATTGTCTACTTTGTATTTTTCATGGCCCTAACCGTAGGGAGCATTCAGCTCGTACCAGTACTTAACAAGCAGATTGGCGAATTTACCCGAGATTTTTCCCGCAACGTCAACAACATCTCCAGCATCCTGGTGGACTGGTCCAATGCCCAGCTGGGAAGCAGCCTGCTGAAAAAAATCTTCCGGGCGGATATCGACCAGGCTGAACGAGACGGGCTGGTGCATCACCCCACTCGATCAGAGGATACTCCGATTACCCTGGAAGAAAAACAGGTGATCCAGAAGTCCGTAGTCAAGTCCACCGTCAGCCGGGTCACCCGGCTTCTGGAAAAAACCTTTCACAACTGGGTTAACCAGGCATTGGGCTTGATCACCGGCACCCTTAACGGGCTGTTATACACGCTTTCTGGCTTCTTATTGGTATTTTACCTACTGCTGGATGGGCCCCGACTCCGCCAGGGCTTTATGAGCCTGCTACCAACAAGCGCCCGAGATACCACCGGCTACTTTTTGGACAATTTCCACACGGTCATGTTCACGTTCATCAAGGGGCAAGTCCTGCTGGGGGTATTGACTGGACTGTATATGTGCGCCATCTTCAGCATCTTTCACGTACCGTATGCCATTTTTCTAGGTTGCTTTTTCGGGGTTGCTGAGATTTTGCCGGTGGTGGGTACCTATATTGGCTTTATCCCCGCCATTGCCGTCATCCTCTTTAGCGGAACCCCCTTACTCATTCTGCCCGTCTGGGCGTGTTCTTATGTCTATCAAACGCTCAAAGACAATGTGTTGGCCCCCAAAGTGGTTGGTGAGGTCATGGGGCTACACCCCCTGGTCGTTATACTATCCATTTTAATCGGCGCGCAAACCGCTGGCTTGGTGGGTATTTTACTGGCACTTCCTATGGCAAGCGCTTTAAACGTTGTGATTCGCTATCTTCGGGAGCTGGACTCGGAACATTCTTCTTTACAGGTCACGGCCGTTATGAGGGAAACGTCTCATGAGACGCAATCTAGCCACATCGATTAAAGTCAACGTCATGCTGCTCTGCATCCTGGGCATGATATTTTCGGTCTTGCTGGTTGCCCACTACCTGACCAATGTATTTATATTGCTGGGTGTCTCACTGATTGTCACGTATCTCTTGTTGGAACCTGTTGAGGTCCTGCAAAAACTGCTTCATCGCTTTTTTCCAAAACGCCTTTCCGCCAGGTTACTGCGCCGGGAACCTTCCTTGTCTTTTTACCGGGCTCTATCCGTTGTCATCGTCTATCTGTTTATTTTTCTGGTCATTACCGTCCTGCTGGTGCGGGTGGTTCCCTCACTGAGCCGTCAAGTACAGGGCTTTGCGGGAGATTTCCCCAGATATATCCAGCAGTTGGAACAGCGGCTCCAGGATCTGGCCCCGCCTAACAGTCAGTCAAACTCCATTGCCAAGATAGCCGCCCACCCCGTTAACCCATCCCCGGCAAATACACCTGCAGATAAGGCTTCTGACATTGACCCCGAACAGACCGGGTAGTACCTGCACCAAACCACGCATGGCCAAGCCATGGCATTTATCAAGGA
>CAYLWC010000003.1:0-31347 GCA_964387265.1 uncultured Vampirovibrionales bacterium
GCTATGGGCCTATAACTCAATGGTTAGAGTAGCGGACTCATAATCCGTAGGTTGCAGGTTCGAGTCCTGCTGGGCCCATAGCCTTTTGAAGTTTTGGAAACCCAGTAACCGAAAGGTGAAAAGCCAGTCCTGGAGCGGGTAGAGCGCATGATTATGAGTCCCCTGCTCCACCATTGAGCTATAGGCCCATACTTACCTAGATTACTACAGAAAGGGACGCCAATCCAGATCTTCCAGTAAAGAGTGTGAGATACTAGAGAAGGGGATACAGGTAGTGGTCTGCACGGCGGACAATAACAATTGGGGCACCGGTCTGGCGGCACTTATCCTTGCCAAACTCAATCGCAGAGCGGAGATCTCGGAGGACGTTATACGACTTTCCAATCCGCTGGGCCTCGGGGTTTGTATAGGTGAATTCCGGGGCCGCCAGAGCCGTAAAATACTCTCTTTTCTCAAGAGGCCGGGTATCATTTACCAGTTGCTCAATCCGTGCCTCATCAAACACGTCCAGCTGGCTGTAAAAGAAGTGGCAGATTTTTTCATACACCTGAAACTCGGTCATCTCTATATTCGGCGTCTGCTCTAGGGCCATCCTGATCTCAACGGCCAGATCTTTTGATATCATGAAAGTCATTTTCTGCCCTCGCCCTACCCGCAGAAATAGTTCCCCTTCGTTCCCCTCATCAAAGGGAGATTGAAGCGTACCCCCCTTTGCTTCAGGCAACAGGCAATGGAAAGCGGCATGCTCGACTGTGTCCGGTTTGTTGGGAGGATTCTCCAGTTGTCGGGCAATACTCTGCCGGTACTCCTCACGCCATCGTGCGTCGGCTTCCTCCTGTTCAACCCTGCGTTTCCGGGCTTGCCCTGCAGACTTTGCCCTGGACGCTGCCAGATAAGCCTCCGCATCGGCTTCCTGTAGCGCGTACAGACGCAAGCTCTGGATGGCGGTAGCACAGGCCAGAAACGGTAAACAGAACCAGATGAGGGAAAATAACGTGATGGTATACGGTAACGACCGCAAGGGCAAGTTGCACAAGAGCATCACACCCCACGCCACCAGACTGAAACCGAGAAATACCGGCCAAGGAGAAACCGATTTGCCAGGTCCTCCCGTCAGGCGCCAGGATTCCCGAAGCGAATACCATGCGCTTAACCAAAGGCCCGGATGCCAAGAGTGATTGCTAATCTCCCCGGCAACCGTACCTTCACCCAAAATGGGCCAAAATCGCCTAAAAAAAGGAAAGCCGACCAGTACGAAAACAGGTAACCACAGCATGGTTTCGGGTAAGGGAAGCAGGAACTCGGAAAGCACGGATGTCATAAACAACACTATCAGCGCAAGGGCACCATAGAGCGGTAGAAACATGACGCCCAACATGAAAGCTCGCATGGACCGAAAAATGAAGCCTTCGACGCCTTCCAGCCCGGCAACCGCGTAGCGCGCAATGACGAAAAGTGGTGGAACCAGGCAGAATATATATAAGAACAGCTGGAAGCCCCGGGTAGGAGAGGCCCAGGTTATCCAGGTCATCAGAACAAGCAAAGGCAACGCCAACAAGCCCGCGCAAGCATAGCGAACATACATATTAACCATGACCTCAACCTCTGACAACTTTCCCGTCATACGCCCAAGTGGTTACAGCATTCCGTTTACCTTCGCCACAACCAAAGCAGCAGTTTCACTCCATCTTATCAAAGATCCCACCCGACGAAAGGATTATCCGTCTCCTTTGATACCCCGCAGAATATCCCAATACGCAAAGGGAGGGTGGTTGGGTATAAATCACAAAACCGCTTGGGGCTCATGGGCTGCTCCCACGAGAATAGCTGCCCGTGGCCGGGGATGTCTTCGCCGCCAGAGCTTGTACAGCTCCATCCCCCAAAGCACGCAAGACGCCAACGCCAGCAACACCAGCCAGGTCTCCCAGGAAACAGGCTGCACCTGTAACACCCCTTGCATCAGCGGCCAGTGCATCACGCCAATATGCAGCGCCTGAACCCCAATTACGCCCAGAATCAGACAAATATTACTCCGCCAGGACATCTGGAATACGGATTGCGTTTCAGAGCGGCAATTGAGCACGTGGAAGTTTTCCATCAGGACCATGAGAAGCAAGATCAGGTTCCGGTCTTCAACCGGATTGAGCCCCTTAAAGTAAAACCACATCCAGGCGCCCACGCCAATCACGCTAATGAGCATGGCGGACAGGGCAGTTTGCTCAATCATCTGGCGATCAAAAATCCCCTCTTTCGGGTCCCGAGGCGGCTTGTTCAGGGTATCGGCCTCGCCCGGTTCAAAGGCCAGCCCCACACTTTGGGCCGGGTTGCTAACCAGGTTCAGCCAGAGAATCTGCACGGCAATCAAGGGCAGGGGCAATCCCGCAAAAATCGCCAGGGCCACCAGCGCGAATTCCGCAATGGCGGAGGCGATGAGAAAATAAATGACTTTGCGCAGGTTCTCATAGGCAAATCGACCCTCTTCCATCCCCACCACCAGCGAGGCAAAGTTGTCATCGGCCAGAATAATGGCGCCAATGTCTTTGGCAATATCGCTGCCTGAGCCCATGGCCACGCTAATGTGGGCCTTACGCAGGGCCGGAGCGTCATTAACCCCATCCCCGGTGACTGCCACAAAATGCCCGGCCTGTTGCAGGGTTTCTACAATCTGCACTTTCTGCAGGGGGGAAATTCGGGCAAACACGCTGGTTGATTGTACGGCCTGTTGAAAGGCCGGGTTATCGGGCGTACCCAGCGCGTTGAGTTGGGAGCCTGTTACCACCAGGTAAGAGCGATCCGGGATGATATTCAGTTGAGCGGCGATGGTCGCAGCCGTAGCGGGGTGATCTCCGGTAATCATGGCCACCCGGACCCCGGCATCCAGGCATTTTTTTACCGCCTCTTTGGCTTCCGGGCGCAAGGGGTCCATAAAACCCACCAAGCCCAAAAGCCACAGATGCTGTAGATCAGCTTCTTTGAGTGTTTCAGGATTGTTATTGGGAATTGTGCCCGTCGCTATCGCCAACACCCGATAACCTTGATGTGACAACGCTTCCATCTCCCGGTGGACGGCGTCTGGATCCGCGAGATCGCAAAACCCAATGAGCTTTTCCACGGCCCCTTTGACCGCCACTTGAACCTCTGTCGCATCTCCTTCTTGGTAAAACAGGGCCGCGTATCGTAGTTCCGGCTCATAGGGAATTTCTTTCAGTACCTGAATCTCTTGGCGTGCCGAATCCGGGTTTATGCCGGTTTTATACGCCATGGCCAGTAAAGCCACATCCATGGGATCGCCCTCATGGCACCAGTTTCCCTGGGGGTCTTTTCGAAGCACCCCTTCATTGGCAAGCAGGCTGGCTTTGACCAGGCGTTGTATGTGCTGATGCTCGGTTTCAGAAAACGCGTCTTGGCTATTTCCATGGTCCTCCTTAATTCGGCGGATTTCTCCTTCCCCGGCATAACCCTCCCCGGTGATTTCATATTGCAGGCCCTTGGGGATGGATATAATCCGGGCGGTCTGCACATTGACAGTAAGCGTACCGGTCTTGTCGCTGGCGATATACGTACAGCTACCAAGCCCTTCCACGGCGCTCATCTTACGGACAATGACATTGCGCTTGACCATCCGTTGCATGGCGATGGATAACGTAATGCTCATGACCACGGGCAAGCCTTCCGGGATGGCCGCGACGGCCAGGGCAATGATGGTGAAAAAGATCTCATGAAAGGGCATGTCGCGCAGGATGCCAACAATGCCAACCAGCACGCAACCCGCCAAAATAACCCAGCTGACCTGGTGGGTAAATTGCTCCATACGCTGGATTAAGGGGGTTTCGGTGGTTTTGCCCTTGGCAATCTCTTCAGCAATTTTGCCAATTTCGGTTTGTAAGCCGGTATACACCACAACCCCCCAGCCACTGCCCCGAGCGACCAGCGTGCCAGCAAAGGCCATGTTGTGCATATCTCCTGGTGTGATGTCTGAGTCGGGTTCCAGGGGAGTGGTCTGCTTGTTTGCTGTTTCCGATTCTCCGGTTAAAATCGCCTCATCAATGGCTAGGTTATCCGCCTGCACCAGTCGAAGATCGGCGGGGACGCGGAAGCCGCCATCCAGATATACCCAATCGCCGGGAACGATTTCCTCAATGGGAACGCTTCGCTTTTCACCGCCCCTTTTAACATAGGCCTGGGTCTCAATAAGCCCCCGGAGGTTGGCAGCACTTTGTTCAGCTTTCCATTCCTGAAACGCCCCGATGGCCGCATTAAAAAACACCACGGCAAAAATAAAACCGGCATCGGTGGTTTCACCAATCAAAATGGAGATAACCCCGGCAACCAGGAGCAGGTAAATCAAGGGGCTTCGGAACTGGTTAAACACCACCTGAAACAATGATGGGGCCTTTTGCGCGGGCAGGCGGTTGGGGCCATATTCTTCCAGTCGCTGCCGGGCTTCTTCCGGGGATAAGCCATCCGGTGAGGTTTTGAGTCGGTGGATAACCGTGTCAGCGTCTGCAAACGTAGGCTGGCTTTCAGATGCTGGGCTGTCGTGTTCTGTATGCCTGGATAAATTTGCCATGATGCGCCTCGTTTACCGGAAAATTTTAGCACAGCCCGCTGATGACTCCAAATTTGCAGCCCGTATTTTCTTTACGGCTTTCTCGGGTATGAGGCGATCCCCGGCTTCTGTTGGGGGAACTCCGCCGGAGGTGATTCGATGTGATCGGCGTTGTTGAAAATAACAACGGGCTGCTTGGCCCACTGGAACACTTTGCTGCTCACCCCGCCAAAGAGCTTGCTGAAAACGCCCTCATGGCCATGAGAGCCAAGAAGAATTAAGTGAATGCCGTTTGTATCAGCATATTCACAGATTAAACTGGGGGGATCGCCAATTTTGTAAGCGCTGTCCACGACATGAAATCCTTGGTGCTCAAACCAGAAACGGGCATGACTTAGTATCTTTTCGGCCTCGTCAATCTCATGGGGAAGGATGTTCTGGCTGGCTGGAAGTAGTCTGGCCGGGGTCGGCAGCACATGAAGGATAAAAATATCCGAGCAATCCTGATCTAGAAACTGAACAGCCCATTCCAGCGTACGTTGAGACGGTTTTGATCCATCTACCGGCAGGAGGATCTTCAACCGCTGGCCTGGCTGCTTTTTGCTGGGTTCAGATTTTTCCAAATTTTTAAAGACAAAGACCGGCTTTTTGGCGCACTGGATCACTTCCGCGCTGACGCTACCCACCAACAGCCTGCTCAGCCCTTTGCCATGGGACCCCAGAATGATTTGATCCACGTTTTCCCGTTCGGCGTAATCACAAATGGTTTCCGCTTCCCCGCCTAGCAGGCAATCGGTTTTACGAACGGAAATGCCCTGTGCTTCCAGAATGGAAGCAGCCTGCTGGAGTATGGCCTTGGATTCTTCCAGGGAGGGGTATCGGTACCCTCCTTCCGGAGAACAGTGATAGATGTTGATAAGCAGGGCTTCGTTTTTGGACGGGCTTAAAAATCCTGCGGCCCAATGAACCGTATTGATCGAACTGTCTGAACCGTCAACGGGTATCAGTACTTTCATGGCGAATGTTCCCCCCTTGTGATTGCCATTCTCACACCAGATTAGCATTTTGACTGGTAAAAACCTATTCCTCCGGTGGCTATTCAATCTCCTGGCGGGTCCCTGACTGGGGGTACACGCCGGGTAACCCTTGAACTTGCTCACATAGGGGACAGCGGGACCGGGAGGGCACTATTTACATGCCTGAGCGTCTCTGATACATTTACCCAGACAGCAGCCGTTTTCCCGACCATTGCAGGGAGCTGTGGAGAACCCGTTGAGATGCTTATGTCAAACACACCGCTTGCCACGGACCAACAACTGGCCACCCAGGTCACCGAAGTCATCCACTTCCTCCACGCGCGGGGATGGACCCCGGCGACCAGTTCTAATTTTTCCTTTCGACAGACTGAAAGTGGATTTTCGGTGTCCATGTCGGGCTTGGACAAAGGGACATTTACTGCCCAGGATTTTGTCCAGGTCAATGAAGCTGGTGTCGTTTCGGATCCGGCTCAGGCGCATATCCGCCCTTCGGCGGAAACCCTGTTACATGCTGTAGTGTACCGCCTGTTCCCGGAAGCCCAGGTGGTTTTGCATACCCATTCGGTGGACGGGACGGTGCTCTCAAAGCTAGTGGAATCTGGTGGGGGATTGTGGTTGGCAGACTTTGAGATCCTCAAAGGTCTGGAAGGCGTTAAATCCCATGAGGCCAGAGTCTGGCTTCCTGTCTTTCCAAATTCACAGGAGATGGAAACGCTCTCAAAAGAAGTTGAGGCAGTCTTAAGGAAGCAGGTTCAGGACAATTTGCCGGTGTATGGCTTCGTTTTGGCGGGCCATGGCTTGTATACCTGGGGGACGACACCCGCTCAGGCCAAGCGGCATGTGGAAGTGTTTGAGTTTTTGTTTGAAGCGATCCTGAAGTTAAGACAACACGGGGCGTAAACAATGGCCATTTTGACGGTACCTGATCACAATATCACCCTGACCGGGGCAGATGAAATTCGGGTGTATTTACAGGCTCGCGGTATCTGGTTTGATCAGTGGCAAGCCAGTTGTGAATTTCTCCCTGAGGCCACTCAGGAAGAAGTGCTGGAGGCATACGCGCCCTCCCTTAAACCTTATATGGAAGCCCACGGCTACCAGACTGCCGATGTGGTGTGTGTTCATTCAAATACCCCCAATTTACCGGAGATCCGGGCCAAATTCCTCAAGGAGCATACCCATTCGGAAGATGAGGTCCGCTTTTTTGTGGAAGGACGGGGCTATTTCTGGTTCAATCTGGAAGGCAATGAGCCGGTTTTCTGCATGACCTGTGAGGCCGGGGATCTGCTCTCGGTTCCGGCCGGGGTGAAGCATTGGTTTGATCTGGGAGAGCCCGCCTGGGTGAAGGCCATTCGGATTTTTATCGACCCAGCCGGTTGGGTGCCTGAGTATACCGAGTCTGGGGTAGAGTCCCGCTATCAGGGAGTCACGCCATAATGCACATTGAGAATGTCCGCTTTATCTTACTGGATATTGAAGGCACCACCACCGATATCCATTTTGTGCATCAGGTCCTGTTTCCGTATTCGGCAGAACGACTGGCAGTGTTTGTCCAGAAACATATTAATCAGCCTGAGGTGAGACATGCCCTGGAACAGGTGAAGGCAACGGTCCAGGACGAAGCGTCTGATGAGGAGAGGCGGGATATTTCCGATCAGGAGGTGATTCAGACCCTATTACGTTGGATTCAAATGGATCGAAAACATGGGGCACTGAAGGCCCTGCAAGGGATGATCTGGAAAGAAGGCTTTGAAACCGGAGTGTATCAAGGGCATGTATATAAGGATGTACCGGGCTGCCTGAAACAGTGGACCCAACAAGGGCTGGGGTTGGGCATTTATTCGTCTGGATCGGTTCAGGCCCAAAAGCTTCTGTTTGGACATTCGGTGGCCGGGGATTTAACGCCTTATTTCTCCCATTATTTCGATACCCAGGTCGGAGGAAAGAAGGAAGTAGCCTCCTATCAAAACATTGCAAAACAGCTTCAACTCCCTCCTGAGCACATTTTATTTTTATCCGATGTGGAAGCTGAACTGGATGCGGCTTTTGAAGCAGGCTTTCAAGTGGTTCAATCGCTGCGGGATCATCAACCGGCCACTGGAAAACATCCTGCCGTCACCCAGTTTAACCAAATTCAGGTAACAGCTGTGCCCGTTACCTGATGAGCCCGGCTTGTCCTCCAGGCGAAGGAGAAACCGGTGCATTGTCCGGGGGATTTTTCTCAATTTGTGCTACTGGCAGGCCGCAATTCCTTATAATTCCTTATAATGAAAGTGAATTCTGATCGGGCGGCAAGGTGACGATATCGTATGAAAATTGAGCATCATTCCCCAACCCCTTCCTCTTCACACACGCAGTTTACGTTGAAGAAACCGGAACAACCATTCGCCAAGAAGGTCTGGTTGCGCAGGGTGTGCTTTAACCTGTACCTGATGGTGATGTTTGCCATTTTATTTGGTTGTGGAATGTTTTTTCGCCCTCTGCTGTTTTATACCGGGCAGAATTATTACATTGTCGAGCATGCCTTGAGTCCGGCAACGGATTTTCGGAAGTGGGGTGGCGCGTTTTTATCCGCCCCGTTTCACTATGCAAACGCCTGGATCAGTGCGCCAAAAATGGATGAGTTGGCCGTTGACATCAAGTTTGAGCATTTGAACCAAATTCATCAGAAACGGGAAGAGGCGCTAAAAACAGGTGTTTTAATTGCCAGCGGGGACGATGAGGTACCCGCTGTTATTCATGAAAACGGTCGTCCTGTGAAAGTGAAAATGCGTTTGAAAGGCGATTGGACCGATCATTTGCGGGGCAACAAGTGGTCTTTTCGGGTCCATGTGAAAGACGATGAAGGTCAACTCCTGGGTATGCGTCATTTCTCCTTACAAGCCCCACAAACCCGTGGATATCAAGGAGAATTGCTTTTTTTGGAACATGCCCGAAAGCTGGGCATTTTAGCGCCACGGTATCAATTTGCCAAGGTCCGGGTTAACGGGAGAGATTTAGGCATT
The DNA here is from genome assembly GCA_964387265.1 of uncultured Vampirovibrionales bacterium. Taxonomy (GTDB): domain Bacteria; phylum Cyanobacteriota; class Vampirovibrionia; order Vampirovibrionales; family Vampirovibrionaceae; genus CAYLWC01. The sequence continues at coordinate 8,592 of CAYLWC010000003.1, forward strand.
ATGGCTGTTGAGGAGCATTTTGCCCCGGAGTTGCCGACTGCTCAGAAACGCCCGGAGAGTGTGATTTTGCGGTTGGATGAATCGGATGTCTGGAATCAGATTGGCCGGGATCGTAATGAACGTAGCATTTACAAGAATTTCAGAACCGCGCCGATTAAACCGTTTTTATCCTCCTGGATTGAGCAATCCCCTCGCCGGATACAGGACTTGAAAATCGCAAGAGGGCTCTTGCGTGCATTTTTAACCGAAGACTTACCGGCCTCTCAGGTTTTTGACACGCAATTAATGGGGCGTTATTTGGCCCTGACCGAGGTTTGGGATACAACGCATGGCATGGACTGGATTAATTGGCGGTTTTATTATAACCCCACGACCGCGAAATTAGAGCCTGTTTCTTATGACACGGAAGTGCAAAAACGTAGCTTTTCTGTTGGACTCAGCTTACCGGAAAGTACGCCATTTCCGGCCTTTCTATTAAAAGACCCGGAGATTCGAAAGCAGTATGTACGAGCCCTTGGAGAGATCGCTAAAGACATCACTGAAGGGGAAATCCTGACGCATCTAAAACAGCTGGAAGCGGAAACCCTGTTGATGTTGCACCAAGAGTTTCCTTTGTTGCAACCGTATGATTTTGAGCCCATCAAAGCCCGTGCCCGGATGCTATTGGCAGTGAATCAGGATAATTATGAATCCTACCGTCATTATGCTTTCCCCAATGAAGAAACAGAATTTGCCCGTCTTCTTTATGCTTATGCCGTTCAGCCGGAACATGCCGATCCGTATCTGGAACTGGTGAACCCCTTGGATGAACCGGTCGAGGTCACCGCCATCTTCTGGGATGCGGCGGGACAAACGGTGCCTCAATTTCAGGCAAAACAAGGGTTAACACTGCCGTTGACTGTTCCCCCCACCCCCTATGGCGCAAAACCGCACCTGATCAAAATTCCGTTTCAGCCTGTGCCTGGGGCTGTGCTGAAAGTGGCCACCCAGTTAAAAAAACGAGGGCAAAAGCAAACGGTGGATGCGATACCCTACGATCCGCCCCTTTTGAAACAGCCCCGGCCCTCGGTAGCAGCCGAAAAGTTATCCCAGGGTACGCCATGAATGGACCCAACCTGATTATCAACCTGTTGTTTTCAAGTAACAACTTCCTTTGAGTCTTTTTTTGAATCTCTCTCTTTCAGTGAGAGTTCCTCAAGGGCGGTCATCGCTTCATCTATGGCCCCTCGGGCGGCAAAGGTCCCGCTGAGGTCTGAGTGAATATTGCGGATTCTTGGGGTCAACCAGGGGTTGAAATCCCGGATTTGGGTCATCTGGCCAGGCGCTGGGGCAGACATGGCTTCGGGGTAATACGTCAGGCGGGTACCTCGGATGCTTTTCTCCAGCCATGGCCACTTCTGGGAGAGTTCTTTCAGTACATCCCCCATCAACTGCTTCTGGGAGGTCATCTCCTTTTTCATCTGGCTGGTGATGGCGATATAGCAGGTTAGGACCGAGGGCACTTTGGCACCGGGAGGCAGCATGGGGTCCAGACGCTCATTGGTCTGCACCACGTCGGCCACCCACTTGGTATCCGGGAAAATATAATAGGTATTGGATTGCAGCGGAGAGTGATCCAGGAAAATATTCATCAGGGCGTAGGAACCCCGGCGGATCCCTCGTAACAGCTTGGCTTGTTCCGGTGATACGGTCTTGACCACTTCCGGGATCCGGTGGGCGGGAATTCCCATCAGGACGTTTTTGGCCTTCACTCTCTTGAGGTGACCGGTGGAATCCAGATACTGAACGCTGACATGGGTTTTCTGATCCCGTACATCCAGGACCTTGCTGTCTTTGAGAATCTGGACCGTCTTTTGATCTTTGAGTGATTTCATCATTTGGCGGATGAGGTAGTGGTTTCCCCCCGGTAGCAGAACCCGCTCGCCCATATCGGCGGCCTGATCAATCATGCCGGCCAAGGCGGAGACTTGCTCTAAATCCTCGGAAATATCAGAGCGCAGGCCGGTGGCGAAAAACGCCTTGACCTTGTCCGGCCAGGCTTCCAGCAAGGTTTTCAGGTTGATTTTATCCCACTCGAAAATCTCGGGTGGAGCGGTTCTCAGGGGGAAGTGACTTGCGCCCTTTCTCGGCTGCAGGGCATTGCGCAGAAACCGGATAAACTGGTCAACCTGGGACTGGAACTCCTGGGTCCAGGCAGGCGGCTTCAGGGGAGAATCCGGGTTGGGGGCAATGGGGGCCCATTCCCCGTTATAATGCACGATATCTGGTTGGATTTTATATTGAGGATTGCTTACATCCACACCCAGTTCCTTAAAAAAACGGCGCTGGGAGTCATTGGCCACTGCCAGGACACTGGCCCCTACCGGAAAAATCAGCTTCTTCCGGTTGATGGTGTTGTGATAACCGGTGTTGGCGTTACCACCCAGACGGTTGTTTTCCTCCAATAAAAGGGTTTTCAGGCCTTTTTGATGCGCCAGATAAGCCGCCGTCATTCCGGCCAGCCCCCCGCCGACAATGACCAGGGGGTAGGAATCGGGCTGATCCGGCTGCTGACCAAAATGGACTCGATCGCTTTGGACGACAGGGCGTACTGCCTTGGGAAAAAGCGCAAAATGCGGCTGTTGGGGAAGAAAAGTTGGAATTCGCACGGGAGAACCTGTTCAGTTGAGAATGATTGACCTGATGAGGGTTGGTTCATGAATTCTACATGGGAAGTAAGGTGATTGAAAGCGCATGTTAACAATTCGGACCATTCAGACCATTTGGGAAAAGCGGGTCAGTCGTTGTGTGCGCTGACCCGTTCCGGGGCCTGAAGGACATTCATGGCCAGACGAAAGCGCTCCTGAATATCTTTTAGATCTTTTGCTTCCCGGATGGTGGCGCGGGCTGCTTGTTCAATCAGAGTGGCATGGAGATGAAGGGCCTCCTTGTCTTCCGGGAGCCTGACGTGATGGGCGATATCGGCAATGACCTCCAGCAGGCGGATGATGACCGAGACCTGATGCCCCATGTTTTGCCGAATCTGGTTGAAGGCCGACTCAACCACATCGGGAAAGGTTACAGGTTCGGCAATCAGGCGGAGCGTATGGTTGTCATACCAGTACGGGGAAGGGTTGCCCCTTTCCGCCAGCAAGCTCAGACCCTCTCCCAACCGGTCAATACAGGCCATGGCGGTAAAGGGTATGTTAATTCCTGAAGATAAAGCGATTAACGTGATCTCCACCAACTGATCCACGGCAAACTCCACGTCTTGCGTTGGGGTTCTGTGCCGTCCAAAGACAATGGCGTCATTGATCCGGTGAATCAACCCGTTCTGGATATGTTTTTGGGGATATACAGCCACAATGGGGTCGCCCTTTGCCAGAAAATGACGCACTGGGTGTTCTACCCGGATGACACAGTCAAAATCCCTGGCGATTTCAACCAGAGCCGGGTAATCAATGGTTTGGATGTACCCATTATGTAGCGAGGGAATGTAATGTCCGTCTTGGGTGAATTTTTCATCGCTTTCCCGCTTTATCTCAGGAGGAGAAAGCGTATCTGTGCTCTCTCCCTCCTCAAGCTCAGGGTAGATACGCCTAATGACACTGAGAAGTTCACTGCCGATGCGGGCGACGATGGTTTCTACCTCGATGGATGCGGACACATGGTGAATAAAGTAAATCAGGAGCCCCAGGCTGGCCATGGCAAAGCCCAGGCCGACCGTCACCGAGATATGGGGGACAAACACGCTTTCCTCAATGCTCCGAACAGAGCGGAGAATGATTAAACAGTAGATAAACGTTGCGATAAAGGTGCCTAAGACAACCTGGGTGCCAGCATCGCGCATGAAGTTTCTGAGCAGGCGAGGGCCATACTGGGAAGAGGCTAGGGTAAAAGTGACCATCGTCAGGGAAAAGACAATCCCGGCAACAGTAATCATGGATCCGGCCACAACAGACAGCACCGCTCTGGCTGCTTCCGGGCTGCCCGTATAAAACCAGACCGTTTCCAGCTCCTCTTGCCCGGTCAGCCGGTAGTCGTACTCCAGGGCGAACAAGGCCACCATAATGGCCAAAATGACCATAAATGAGGGAATCAGCCAGAGGCTGGTCCGAATCGACTCCCACAGATTGCGCAGCTTATCCCCCATCTGTACCCCTCAATCCCGATTGGCTACGCATTAAGGACGCTGAGGGGGCAAATTGGTTCTTACTTAAAGCGGGGTGAGCAGGGTTTTCTCGTAAGAGTACTCCCGAATGCCTGAAAGAACGCCTTCTCTGCCCAGGCCGGAGTCTTTCACGCCACCATAGGGAAGAAAATCGGAGCGAAAGGTGGGGATCTCGTTAATCAGCACCCCACCCACCTCCAGGGTACGGTACGCCTGCTGCATTTTATCGGCCTCAGCCACAAATACCCCGGCTTGCAGCCCGTACCGGGATTGATTGACCAGATGTAGCGCCTGTTCAAACTCATCGTAAGCGGTGAGGGTGACAATGGGCGCAAAGCACTCGCAACTGTTGACGTCCATCTCCGGGGTGGTGCGATCGAGCACCGTTGGGTTCATGGTGAACATATTGTACGTGTTGCCGCCGTAACGGACATTGGCCCCGTTAAAAATGGCGTTTTTAATCAAGTTTCGGGTGCGCTGGACGTCTTCTATCGTAATCATCGGGCCAATCATGGTTTCCGGTTTCATCGGGTCCCCCACTTTCAGCGCCCTTGTGGCTTCCAGAAAGGAGGGGATAAATTCATCCAGCAGGCGGGCGTTGATCAGAATGCGCTGAATTGAGATACAGACCTGTCCGGCATAGGAAAAGGCCCCAAAGGCGCAGCGCTCAGCCATTGTTTCTACCGGCATGCTCAAGTCTTCCACAACCACCGCGGCGTTGCCGCCCAGTTCCAGGGTGACCGATTTTTTTCCGGCAATGGATTTGAGATACCAGCCGACCTGATCGCTGCCGGTAAAGGATAACTTGGCAAAGGCGGAGGATTTTACCAGCGCTTCGGCCAGCTCGTTTTGAGCGGGAACCACGCTAATGGCCTGATAACCCGCTTCAATGGCCAGCCTACCCAAATACAGGGCCGTGAGCGGGGTTTTGAGATCGGGTTTGATGGTGATGGAGCAGCCTGCCGCAATGGCCGGGGCCAGTTTATGGACAATCAGGTTCAGCGGGAAATTAAAGGGGGTGATGGCCAGAACCGGCCCCAAGGGAAACAGCCCAATCCGGGCTTCTCTCCCATGGAAATAATACAATTGATCGGCTGAATGCCGAATGTGTTGGGCGTAATCCTGGCACAGGCCAATGGCCCGTTGCACTTCCTGCTGAGCTAATGTAATGGGTTTGCCCGATTCCAGAGTAATCAACCGGGCCAGCGCGTTCTGGTGCTGCTCTAAAAGATTGGAAAGCTTGTTCAGAATCTCCATCCGCTGACCAGGGGAGGTCTGGCGGTATTCCCGAAAACCCTGCTCTGCGGCACGCTCGATCAACTCCACGTGTTCCGGTCCAATCAGGTAGCAACTGCCGACTTCCGTGGCCTGATCCGCTGGATAGTATACTTTCAGGACTTCTCTGGAGACGCCAAACTGATCGCTGCCATTGAGCAGAAACGGTTGTTGCTGGTTAGACGCGGTGGGGGCTGAGGCCATGGTGATACCATCCTTTATGACACGCTTTCTTATTTTAACCGCTTTGAATCAAATCGTTGATGGCTTGCTGGGCTTTCTCCAGGGCTTCCTGGGCACTCATCCGGCCTAGCAAGGCGGATTGCACATGGAAGTTGATGATCTCGTTGATTTGATTTTGCCGGGGGCGGATCTGATAGGCTTCTGTGGCTTCCAATAACTGGTTGGCGCTGAGGCTTCTGCCGCGATCGAGCAAATTCTCTGATTCTTCCATCTGGAAATAGGGCTCTTTCAGGGCGTCGGTGATGGAGGGCAGAATCGGAGCAGCCTTGGAAAACGCCAGTTGGTTTATTTTATTGGTGATAAAGAGCGCGAAATCCACGGCTTCTTTGGGATGCTCACTCTTTTTGGGTACTACCAAAAGCATCAGGGAAAAGTCTTTATACTCTGAATCCGGCGGGAACTGCGGGGCCACCGCCGTTTGCTCAAACACCGCCGGCGCGTTCTCCTGCACAATATTCAAAAAGTTGGGTCCAGTCAGCAGCATGGCCAATGTCCCAGATTGATAGCGATCCACCGCGGCCCGGTGTCCTTCGGTAATGGCCTCTGCGGGAATATAGCCAGCTTTATACAGGTCAATATACATTTGCAGATGCTGAATGGCTTCCGAGGTCGCAAAGACCGCCTGGCCTTCCGAGTTGTAAAGCGTTACCCCCCGCTTTTTCAGCTCTTTTAGGAAATTTCCACTCTCGCCAATGGTGGGCATCAGGGCATAGGCCGAAGTGTTTTCCTGAATGTTTTTGGCAAAAGGTACCAGGTCCTCGTAGGTATAGGGAGGAACGGCATGATTGGCCTTTTCCAGAATCTGCTTGTTATACAGGGCCACACTGGAGGTAATATACCAGGGTAAGCCAAAGACAAAGTCCTCTCCCTGACGGTTCAGAGTGGCTGCTTGCCAGGCTACCGGCAGGTATTGCCGCCGGGCTTCCGGGGCGACCATCTCGTTCATGTTCAGGACCGCGTTCCGGCTGGCCAGAACCGCTGAGAAATCCGGGTTGAGATTGACCACATCAGGCACGTTGGCGCTCATCATGGCGGTCAATGTGCGCTTTTCCCCCTCAGAAAACGGCACATCCACCCATTTGATCCGGATATGGGGGTGCATTTGCTCGTACTCGGCAATCATCGGCTGGAGCACATGCTCAAAGGTAAGGAGCTGTAGGGTCCAGAACTCCAGAACGATTTGACCTTCCGGGGCGTCTTTGGACTGGCTTTGACAGGCCGAAAACATCAGGCTGACAGCCACGACAAACAGCGTAACCAGGGTGAGCGAGAGCTTTTTCATCAGAGTTTAAAATCCTTAAAGACCCGCATCACAATAAAGCGCTGTCGGGTGAGTTCCATAGGCACGCCGGTGTGATCTTCTGAGTCGATGTAAATCCCAATCTCTGAGCCGGTCTTGTAGTTAAGCGAGTCGGGAATCGGGATCACCTGGTGGGGGACCCCTTTTTGTGTGAGGTACTCACTGGCTTTCTCGGTGGTGGGAGTAGAAGGCAAGACAATCAGCATAGGCCAAAGACCTCTTTTGCGTTGGCCGTGGTGGCTTCGGCGACTTCTTCGTATGAAAGCCCTTTGAGTTCGGCGATTTTTTCGACCACATAACGTACTCTGGCGGGCTCATTAGGTTTCCCCCGAAAGGGCATGGGCGAAAGAAACGGGGAATCGGTCTCAACCAGTAAACGATCCAGGGGGACGGCCTGGGCGGCTTCTTGGAGTTGGGTCGCTTTTTTAAAGGTCACGTTCCCGGCAAAGCTGATATAAAAGTTTCGCTCAATCATCCGCAGCGCAAACTCGGCATCCCCTGAGAAGCAATGCATAATGCCCCGGACGCCCGGCACGCTGGACACCATCTGGTAAATGTCCTCATGGGATGAGGCATCAGGGCGAGGCTCTGGATAATTCCGGTCATGGAGAATCACCGGGAGGTCATACTGTACGCCCAGTTCTAAAAACGTTTTCAGGCAGTGCTTCTGCAGATCCACATGCTCCAGGCTCCAGTAATAATCCAGGCCCGTTTCCCCAATAGCCACCACCTTGGGATGCTTCAGCAGCGCCTCGATTTGCGCTTTCCAATCTGGAAATTCCAGCGTATCCGCCACATCGGTGGGGTGGATGGCGACCGCCGCATACACATGTTCTTGCCCTTCGGCGATGGCCATCACCTCAGAAAACGTTTTGGGCGTCACAGAGGGGTTGATGATAAAGGCCACCCCTTCTGCCTGGGCCCGTGCCATCACCTCAGAAGGCGCATGACCTTCCTGCCGCTGGATATAATCCAGGTGAGCGTGGGTATCGACAATAGCAACTGGAGAGGTGGTCATTTCTTTTTCCCAGCTCCTACGATTTCACTTTCCAGCCGGGGGAGAATCGGCCCCTTCAGCTGAATCGGCTGTCTGGAAGGCAGAGGGCGTTCGGTAATATCTGCCCAGGTCTGGCTGCTGATGGGTGTGGTATAGCCCAGTTGTTCCCAGATTTCCTGTGATAGGGTGGGCGTGATGGGAGATAGAGCAATGGCGGCCATCCGCAAGGTATCCAGGACCGTATAGATCACCTGGGCCAGCTCGTTGACGTTACCTTCCTTGTGTAAGGTCCAGGGCTCCTTGATATTAATATACTTGTTGGCATGATCAATCCAGGTAAAGATTTTTTCAGCGGCCTGCTGGAAGGCAAACGCCTCATAATCGGCCTGGATCTGGCCGACCCAATCTGGCAGTAACAGCCCTTCTTCCAGAGAGGCTCTGGTGGAATCGGGAACCTGGCCGTTAAAGTACTTGTTAGTCATATTCAGCGTGCGATTGAGGAGGTTCCCCAGGTTGTTAGCCAAATCGGCGTTGACGGTGAGCTTGAAGTCTTCTTCGGTAAAGTTCCCGTCTTGCCCGAATTTCGCCACCGTCATCAGGTAATAACGGATGGGATCGGGGTTGGGTAGCTCAAAACGCTCACCCAGCCCTTGGGGAGAAATCACATTGCCCAGGCTTTTGCTGATCTTGGCGTCATTCAGGTTAATAAAGCCGTGGACAAAAATGGATTTGGGTAGCTCAATGCCTGCGGCCATCAACATGGCGGGCCAATAAATGGCATGAAAGCGCAGAATGTCTTTGCCGATCACATGATAATCGGCGGGCCAGAACTTGTTGAAGAGGGTTTCATCCTTCCAGCAGCCCACCCCGGTGATGTAATTGCTGAGGGCGTCAATCCAGACGTAAATCCGCTGATCCGGGTCATCCGGCACCGGGATTCCCCAGCTGACCGCATGAACCGAACGGGAGACGCTGATGTCCTCCAAATCTTCCAGCATTGTCAGCACTTCCTGAGCCCGAAAATCCGGTTGGACAAAGCCAGGATGCTGTTGGATATGCGCTCGAATGGCGTCCCGGTATTTTGTCAGCTTAAAGAAATAGTTCTCTTCTTCCACCGCCTCGGGCTTGCTCAGGTGGATGGTGCATTCCCCGGCGTCATTCAGGTCTCGGGCGGTGAGGAACGTCTCGCAGCCGGTACAGTAATTGCCGGTATAGCTGGCTTTATAAATATCCCCTTGGGCGGTAAGCTTTCGCCAGAGCTTTTCTACCAACGCGTAATGGTCCGGGTCGGTGGTGCGGATAAAGCGATCGTAAGAAAGGTTCAGATAAGCCCAGGCTTTCTTGAACTCTTCGGCCATGGCATCCGTATATGCCTTGGGCTCCATGCCTTTGGAACGGGCGGTTTTTTCCACCTTGCTGCCATGTTCATCGGTCCCAGTGAGGAAGAAGACGTCTTTCCCCATCAGGCGCTGAAAGCGGGCCATGACATCGGTGGCGATCTTCTCGTAGGCGTGCCCTAAGTGGGGGGCAGCGTTGACATAATCAATGGCGGTCGTGAGGTAAAAAGAGTTCTTGCTCATGGCGGGGTGAATCTTTCAAGCCGATATTACAGATTGGATTCTATATATTTTCGCAAAGGATGGCCCTCCGGCGCAAATTCCAAGATCGCCGCCTTGATGTTCGGGATCTCTTTTTTCGGGTAATAACTTAAGGGGAGAATCAAGGTGCCATTGGCGTGTTTGAGCCAGAGGATGCGAGAAAAAAGCATTTGGATGGGGATGACTTCCTGAATTTGCTCCCAGCGGGCAGCATCCGGCTTGTTTTGAGTATTGTAATTGGCAATACTGTCCGGGCCGATGGTGAGGGTATGTTTCCCCAGTTGTTTGTAGATGGAAATGAAAAATAGGGGGCTGGTAAAGATTCCGGCAAATATAAGGAGCGGAAGAAAAGGGTATTTGTTGAACTCTTCAGGAAGAAAAAACATCAGCAAAAGCATGAGCGGGACGGGAACCAGTGGTCCAACTGCCATCACAATATTGGAAAGAATTAAGGACCGAAGGTCCACCTGGAATTGATGTGCCACAGCATTCTCACTTTCTGGAACGTCCGATATCACCTATTCTCTCACTGAAACTCTGGCTAGGGCAACCATGATTTCTTAGCGGGGCCGGTGATTTCGCCTTAAGTATCGACCCTGAATGGATAATAGGCTGAATCGTATCCGAACCCGCGCACTTTTTGACCTCAAATATTGGGTTCTCGGTCTGTATCAATAATCCAATACTATACGAGGCAGGTCTGCACTGCTGCTACCGCAGGCGAGATAATATGTGTCACAAGGCCCTGAGTCTCATCTTGGGTGGCCATCTGGATTTGAACCGCCACTTTATCGTTGGGCTGAAGCTCAAAGCCATTAGTATCCAGCTGAACTTTCAGGTAGTTTTCACTCATGCCTTTATTGCCGCTGTCTTCTACAATCACTTCCAACATTTGCCCGATAAACTGCCATCGATATGCCAGGAATTTTTCATCTGAAAGGGCTCTGAGGCGGTTGGCCCGGCCTTTCTTTTCTCGCTCCGGCACTTGCTCGTCAAAGTTTGCGGCGGGTGTTCCCCGGCGCTTGGAGTAGCTGAATACATGAAAGTAATCCATGGGACAGGCTTGTAGGTTTTGGTAGGTGGTTTCAAAGCGTTCCGGGGTCTCTCCGGGGAAGCCCACGATGATATCCGAGCCAATATTGGCATGGGGCATCTGTTCTTTAATGTAACGGCAGACTTCCAGCGTCTCAGAAACATGATGCCGTCGGGCCATACGCTTTAGGATGGTATCTTCGGCGCTCTGGGCCGAGAGATGAAAATGGGGGCAGATTTTTCCGTTGGAGCCTGCGACCACATCCACCAGTTTTTTCGGCACCTCTAAAGGGTCCAGTGAGGTCAGGCGGAGCCGGAAATCACCGGGGAGCGCAACCAGCTCAGAGAGCAGATCAGCCAGATCCCGGCCCTGATCCTCATATTGGCCAATGTTGATGCCGGTGAGCATGACCTCCTTGAACCCTTCTTCGATCATGCGAGAGAGATGGGCTTTGATATCTTCCACCGGCAGGCTCCGGCTCAGGCCCCGAGCCTCCCAGATGATGCAATAGGTACATTTATAATCGCAACCGTCCTGAATCTTCAGGCTTCCGCGGGTTCGGTCAATGCCAGCGGATTCCGCCCCTTCCATAATGCGGCTCTTGTCAATCTCAGAGACTTGAACCAACGGACGATCCAGCTCCGGGGCGCTTTGGAGAATTTGATAAATCTGATCCTTGAAGTTATTGCCAATGACAAAGTTGACGCCTTCCAGGGCCGCGATTTCTTCTGGGGCCACTTGGGCGTAGCAACCGGTTACCACCACCTTGCCCTGAGGGTTTGAGAGCTTGGCCTTGCGGATCATGCGGCGGGATTCCTGATCCCCTCGCTCTGTGACCGTGCAGGTATTGACTACATACACTGAGGCAGGAGCGTCAAAAGGTACCACTTGCCAGCCATGGCTTTTGAACTCGTTGGCCAGGGTGGAGGATTCCAGTTGATTGGTCTTGCAGCCCAGTGTATGGAACGCGACGGAAGGGCAATCAGAAGAGAGATGATTCGCTTGTGAGGGGTGTGTCATAAGATGGGAGATCCAACTTGGGTTTGCTGGGTATTTTCTTCTCTTTCTATAAAATGATCAAGTAACAGGGATTTGCCATTATCTGGAAAGTTGGTTCGGCGAACCCCTGTTGCTGGTTGTCTATCCATGTTCCCGGTGGGAACAAACCCGGCGGTTGGACCAGACCCGAGAAGATATTCCGGTAGAGACAGGCCCTGAGGGATGTTGTAAAAAGTATGTAACATATAAATATTTGTAAGCAATTCGATAGGGCTATTTGTTTTTATTTATTTAACGGCAGACAAATTGCTGACGTAATCTGAATCCTTGAGGAGGAAGATGGTTTATGGCGAAGGTTTTAATATCAATGAGAGATGACTTTCTGCAAAGAATAGATGAAGTTGCTGAACAGGAGCAACGGACTCGCAGTGAGTTAATTCGCCAGGCTTTACGTCACTATTTGATGGAACATCGACAGAGCAAGCAGGATTTGGTGCTTGAATCTATGCTAATTGAATAGTCAAACAGTCACTGAGAATGAGAAGAGAAAGGAAGAGACAATGGCTAAGAGTACCCGCGTGTTAATCTCGCTTCCGGAAAAGTTTTTGGAAGAGATTGATCAAATCGCTGATGATGAGCAACGCTCCAGAAGCGAGTTGATTCGGGAAGCCCTTCGGTTGTATATGCGCAACCAGGAGCCCGGTCAGTTTCGCAATACGATTCTAGGATAGTTTATCCAGGAGTTTTCCCGCTTGAAGTAAACTCTACGGATAGAAGTGTCGTTGAAGTCTAAAAAGATGTAGTAGAAGTGTAGAACATTTTAATAGGAATTTCGTTTTAGGATACGTTGGAGCACGGATCGGTTCTCTACGGAGGATGGATGGTGGGATGCTTCAATCGTGCCTGACTCTGTTATGCTGGCTTCTTGGGAAATCAAATGCCCCCGTACACCGGTTTCATAGAATGGATTTGGCTGCATGTACGCATTGCTGGGCATGATCCAGGAGACTTCCCGGCTGATGGCGCGGCAGGCGTTAGAAAATACCCGGTGGCTATCACTGTCCTGATAAACGGATGCGGTGACATTCCCCAAACTATTGGCTTTAATGGTTTTCCGCCAGTTAAAAGCCCAAACCATGGGCATTCCTGGAGATTCGGCATCAAAAACCTGAACCCGCGAGCGAAGTGTGTATTTCATATGCTTGGGAGGTGTATCATTCAGCCATTCATGCACCTTGTCCACAATACCTCCAACCTCAAGCATATGGGGGTCTAGAGGGCGGTTGGTATCCAGATCGGCCTCTACAAAGATCACGCGGGAAACCGGCTTTCCGTCCATATTCAGCTGTCCCAGCAAATAGGCCATGTTGGCCGGATCCGGGCGATCAGCTTTGAGGTAGTAGTTCATAATTTTGTGGTACACATGGTCCAGACCCCGCATTTTAAACTCTTCAACCGTGTAGATGGGATGATGGATCTTGGTTTCCGGGGCTTTATCCTCCAGCCGAAGAGCGAACTCCTTGGAAAGTACCAGGGGTAAATCGCCAAATGCCTTGTTTGGACCATTCCGCAGTACCGGGAAAATGGCAATGGCCTGGGCGGGTAAATACTTTGGAGGCAGCTCTTGCTTAACGGGCGCGTGGGTTTCTGTATTCAGGCTCACGGGGATAAGCTCAGAGGCTGGGGTGTTTTCTACAGAGGAGGGGGCAGGTTCAGTATTTACGGCTGGGGTTTCCAGTGTATGAACCGGGGTCAAGTTTGCCGGTTGCACAACCGTAGGTTTGGTATCGCCTGTCTCTTGAAGCTGGGATACCGGCGTGATGGCTTGCGGCGCAGATGCCGATACTTCAGGGGTGGGAGAAATACGGGGCTTCGATTTTTCGGCACTCCACCCGGTTGGCTGGGAGAGTATCATGGTCAAACAAACGGCTATGGCAAGCGTTAAGGGTTTTTTCCCATTCTTCCACATCATTATCAATCACTCCCTGTGAACTTGGGTCCTTCCTTGATTATGTGCGGTGTCTGACAGAAAATAATCGGAGAGATAGAGGAGATTCTCTCCTCCGGTGATGTCGGAAAGTAAAGAGCCCCGCCCATGATTGAACGGTATACCTTGCCAGAAATGCAGGCCCTGTGGACACGGCAAGCTGTGTTTGAAACCTGGCTGGAGGTAGAATTGGCCGTTCTGGAAACGCAAGAAAAACTGGGGATGGTGCCAGCAGGGGTATCAGCTGATGTTCGGGGCAAAGCCCGCTTTGAGATTGCGCGGATTGATGAGATTGAGCTTGAGGTCAAGCATGATGTCATCGCCTTTTTAACCTGCGTGGGGGAATCCGTCGGGGAAAACGCCCGCTTTATCCACCTGGGAATGACCAGTTCAGATTTGATTGATACGGCGCTGGCCTTGCAGATTCAGAAAGCCGGTAAGCTCTTGCAGGAAAAGCTGGCCCGGCTGAAAGATACGGTGCTGCAGCGAGCCATAGAGCACAAGAAAACCGTGATGGTGGGACGCTCTCATGGCATTCATGGGGAACCCATTACCTTTGGGTTTAAGCTCCTGGGTTGGGTGGATGAGCTGGACCGGCAAGAAAAACGCCTATGGGATGCCCTGGAGGAAAACCGGGTGGGGCAGGTCAGTGGAGCCATGGGGACGTATTCCAATATTGATCCGAAGGTGGAAGTGGAAGTCTGTAAATTACTGGGACTCAAACCCGCTAAGGTGAGCACCCAGGTGATTGCCAGGGATATCCATTCCCAGTATCTGCTGGCCTTAGGCTCTTTAGCCAGCACGCTGGAAAAATTCGCTGTGGAAATCCGAGGCTTGCAGAAAACCGATATTCTGGAGGTGGAAGAGGGCTTTGCCAAGGGGCAAAAAGGCTCATCGGCCATGCCCCATAAGCGCAACCCGGTGGGGTCCGAGAATATTACCGGTTTGGCGCGGCTGGTCCGATCTTATGTGACGCCTGCCCTGGAAAATATCGCCCTCTGGCATGAGCGGGATATCAGCCACAGTTCCGTGGAGCGGGTGATTTTACCGGACGCTTCCATTCTGATGCATTACATGCTCCATCGCTTTAATGGGATCATGCGGGATCTGATTGTTCATGAGCAAAACATGCTGCGTAACATGAACCGATATGGTGGGGTGATCTTTTCCCAGCGGGTGTTATTAACATTGGTGGATAAAGGCGTCAGCCGGGAAGAGGCTTATCGGCTGACGCAACGAAACGCCCATGCAGCCTGGAACCATGAAGGGGAAAGCTTTCAAGATAACCTGCTTGCCGATGCAGAGGTGCGGCAGCATTTGTCTGAACAGGAGATTGCCAACTGCTTTGACCCGGATGATTACCTCAAGCAGGTGGATGTGATTTTTGCCCGGTTTGGTCATTAGGCGGGCTCCCCTGTTTGACGGATGTGGCCGCTTGAATCATGGGCAGCTTGTCCCGTTCGTGGGATAATAAAAAGGCAAAGGATGAGACCCGTTTTGACGTGCTTGAGTGTTAGGGTGAGGGTCATTTATTGGAGACAGTCTGTCAATGAGAATCTATCCGGGGAATCCATATCCCTTGGGGGCGACCTGGGACGGAATGGGCGTGAACTTTGCCCTCTTCTCCGAGCATGCCCACCGGGTTGAGCTGTGTTTGTTTGACTCCCCGGAGGCTCAAAAAGAGTCCGTGCGGATTGAGATGCCGGAATATACCGATCATGTCTGGCATGTGTACTTGCCCGATGTCCGTCCGGGTCAAATATATGGCTACCGGGTTCATGGGCCGTATGATCCCAAAAAAGGGCATCGGTTTAACCCCAATAAGATTCTGGTGGATCCCTATGCCAAGGCGATTGTTCGCCGCGCGAAATGGCATGATGCTTTATACGGCTATATTATGGGTAAAGGCCGAAAAAATGACGACTTGCGCATGGATGTTCGGGATAGTGCCCCATATGCCCCGCTTTGCGCGGTAATCGATTCGGCGTTCTCATGGGGCGGGGATCGCCCTCCCAAAACGCCATGGCACAAGACCATTATTTATGAGACCCATGTTAAGGGGATGACCAAGCTTCACCCCCTGGTGCCCGAAGCCTTGCGGGGGACGTATTCCGGTTTAGCCAGCGAGCCGGTCATTGAGCATTTGAAAGACCTGGGGGTCACGGCCATTGAGCTGTTGCCGGTCCATCACCACCTGGATGAACATTTTCTGGTGAATAAAAAGCTGGTGAACTATTGGGGCTATAACACCCTGGGTTTTTTTGCGCCGAATCTTCGCTATGCCGCCAGTACCCGCTACATGGATGATCATGTGCGGGAGTTTAAAACCATGGTCCGAACCCTCCATTCGGCGGGTATTGAGGTGATTCTGGATGTGGTCTACAACCACAGTTGTGAAGGGAACCATTTTGGGCCGACTCTTTCGTTCAAAGGCATTGATAATAAATCCTATTATCGGCTGATGGAGGATGAAGAGCGGTATTATATGGACTATACCGGTTGCGGGAATACGCTTAATGTTCAACATCCCAGAGTCTTGCAGCTGATTATGGATAGCTTGCGGTATTGGGTACTGGACATGCATGTGGATGGCTTCCGCTTTGACCTGGCTTCTGCCCTGGGGCGGGAAGCCCATGATGTAGATACCCTGGCCTCGTTTTTTGATGTGATCCACCAGGATCCGGTGCTGTCTCAGGTAAAACTGATTGCCGAGCCCTGGGATATTGGGGAAGGCGGGTATCAAGTCGGAAACTTCCCGGTGCTTTGGACGGAATGGAACGGTCAATATCGGGATTGTGTGCGGGGCTTCTGGAAGGGGGATATGGGGCATGCGAACCAATTGGCGACGCGTCTGGCAGGAAGCAGCGATCTCTATGAGGATACCGGACGCAAACCCCATGCCAGCATCAACTTTATTACCTGCCACGATGGCTTCACGCTCCAGGATCTGGTGAGTTACAACGAAAAGCATAATGAAGCCAATTTAGAAGAGAACCGAGACGGACATTCCCATAATATTTCCTGGAACTGCGGGGTGGAGGGGCCTACAGAGGATAAGCAAATTCTGACGCTACGGGCTAGGCAAAAGCGTAACATGATGGCGACCCTGTTGTTTTCCTTGGGGGTGCCGATGATTTCCAGCGGGGATGAACTCAGCCGAACCCAGTTGGGGAATAACAACGCCTATTGCCAGGATAACCCGCTTAGTTGGAATGACTGGAACCTGGACTGGGAAGAGCAGCAGTTTCTGGAGTTTGTCAAAAAAGTGATCCGGATTCGAAAGCAGCATCCGGTGTTTCAGCGGCGAAAATTCTTCATGGGGAAATCCCTCCCCCGTGGTACCAAGGACATTACCTGGTATTCTGCCAGTGGTCAGGAAATGACTGATAAAGACTGGAACAACCCAGAAAT
The DNA here is from genome assembly GCA_964387265.1 of uncultured Vampirovibrionales bacterium. GTDB lineage: Bacteria > Cyanobacteriota > Vampirovibrionia > Vampirovibrionales > Vampirovibrionaceae > CAYLWC01. Next base: position 25,585 of record CAYLWC010000003.1, read on the forward strand.
TCAATGGTTGGGCGCCTTACTGGATGGTAAAACCATTGATGAGATGGATGAAAAGGGCCGTCCCATTGAGGATGACACGCTTCTACTATTGGTGAATGCTTCCCATAAGTCGGTGTCTTTTACCCTGCCCCGGCATCCTGAAGGCCAGTACTGGACGTTGATCATTGAAACCAACCATGACAACCCCAATACCATGCCCGCCTATTGGCAGGGTAGTATGATGTATCAAATGTCACCCCGAAGCTTTGCTCTGTTGAAATTGAGTGATCTGCCTGAAAACCCCGAGTGGTAAAAACATAGAGCGATAAGGGCTAGCGGCTCCGCCCCTCTTTTTTGTAGAAGCCAAACTGAACCGGCTTGAAGAGGGAAAGCTCGTATTCTAGCCGCTCTTTGGATTTTTGGACCTCATCCAGCCGTTTTCTTAAAGAGTCGTTTTCGCTTTTACACCGAATCAATTCAACTACCAGGTCATCCAAACCGGACAGCTTGTCATCAACCAGTCGGGCCAGGTCTTTCAGAAGCCCCTCTTTAATTTGGCTCATGGATTCCAGCATCACGGCCAGGTTGTCTTTGCTCCCGGAAGAAGAAGGGGTGTATAGAGCCTGGGAAGAGCTCCGCTTGGTCGGGGCCAATGCCTGACTGTCAGAATGCGGCAAGGTCTGAGGTGTGCCTAAGCGATTGGCAATGGTGGTCATGTCTTCGCCTCGGTTACTCATGTCCTGGGCTTTTTTTAAAAGATCAATGTCCCTGTGGGTGAAAATCAGGTGCCCGGTCCGCTCGTCCTTGGTGGGGGTCAGGCCCAGAGTACGCACGTACGTCATTAAACGGCTCTCATCCAAGTTGAGTAATTCCATGACATAACCAATGGTATAGGGGAAATCTTCGGTGGACAGGGTGGTCATAGAAAGTTCAATCTCATTCTCAATGACATTAAAATAGGATGGTATCCAAAATACACCGTCAATGATACCACAAGGGTTGGAAGGGAAAAAGAAAGCACACGTTTCCTACAGGCTGGGCACCAGAGGCTGAAAAAAAGGGGAGCGGTTGCCTAGCGGGTTTTCTAGCCAGAAGCCTTGCTTTTAGCGTGCTTCCCTCTGTGTGGTCTGGTTGTAGTAAGCGACGGGGAAGGGGAAAGCAGAGTTCAACCAAAAGGAGGAGCCGAAATGAGAGGGAAACGCGAATAAACTATGCTATAATCAACAGCAAGGGGAACATTCCCGACCGTTGGACATCCATAGAGGGTGTGTCCATATTTAGTTAACTCGAGCAAAGGGCCCTATGAAAAAAAATCAGTCGACAGGCGTTTGGATACTGATCTTTGTGATCTTGATCGGCCTGTTTATCAGTACGTTTATGTTTAGTAACAACAACCCGGTGACTCACAATTGGGAGTATTCCGAGTTCTTGCGCCACCTGAACCAGAATGAGGTTGCCAGCGTGGAGATTACCGGCAACGTGGCCTTTGCCGAGCTTAAGGCCGACCAAAAGCCTGAGCCGTCTGGATCAACACCGGGGCCGATACTGCAGGAACAGTATAAAATTATCCTGCCAGAGAACTTTGAAGCCCACCTGCTGCCCAAACTGGAAGCCCAGGATGTTGAATTTACCTTTGAGGAGCCACAAACCACCGGACATTGGCTCAGTCTGCTCACAACGGTATTCTTACCGCTCATTATCATCTTCTTTTTCTTTATGATCTTGCGGAACGCCCAAGGGGGCGGCTCCCAAGCCATGGCCTTTGGGAAAAGCAAGGCCAAGATGATGATGGAAAGCAAGATCAAAGTCACGTTTGATGATGTGGCGGGCATTGATGAATCCAAGGCCGAGCTGGAAGAGATTGTGGACTTCCTAAAAAATGCGGAGCGCTACCAGAAACTGGGCGCCCGAATCCCCAAAGGGGTCCTCTTGGTCGGCGCACCAGGGACCGGGAAAACCCTCCTGGCAAAAGCCGTCGCGGGAGAAGCTGGGGTGCCATTCTTTAGCATCAGCGGCTCAGACTTTGTGGAAATGTTTGTGGGCGTCGGTGCAAGCCGGGTCCGGGATCTCTTTGATCAGGCCAAAAAGCATGCGCCTTGTATCATCTTTGTGGACGAAATTGACGCGGTCGGTCGTCAGCGGGGTGCTGGGATGGGCGGCGGTCATGACGAGCGGGAGCAGACCTTGAACCAGTTGCTGGTGGAAATGGACGGGTTTGACCCCCATACCGGAATTATCGTGATTGCGGCCACCAACCGGCCTGATATTTTGGACAATGCCCTCTTGCGTCCGGGCCGCTTTGACCGGCAAGTCATGTTGGATCGGCCCGATGTCCAGGGTCGGGAGCAGATTCTGCGGGTTCATGCCAAAGGCAAGCCGCTGGCCGATGATGTGGACTTAAAACTGCTCGCTAAGCGGACCCCTGGTTTTACTGGGGCGGATTTGTCTAACCTGATTAACGAGGGGGCCTTGATGGCGGCGCGCCAGAATAAAGACGTCATCAACATGGAAGATCTGGAAGCCTCCATTGATAAAGTCCTGGCGGGTCCAGAGAAGAAATCCAAGATTATTAAGGAAAAAGACAAAGAGATTACCGCTTATCATGAGGTGGGCCATGCGCTGGTGGCCGTGGTGACCCCTGGTTGTGATCCGCTGCGTAAAGTTAGCATTATTCCTCGGGGGATGGCGCTGGGCCTGACCTGGACCATGCCGGACGATGACCGGGTGCATGTGACCAAGAACCAGATTCTGGGGATGATTGCCATGGCCCTGGGGGGCCGGGCGGCGGAAGAGATCATCTTCCAGGATGTGACCACCGGGGCCAGCAACGATCTGGAGAAAGTGACCTCCCTGGCTCGGAAGCTGGTGACGGTTTACGGGATGAACGAAAAGCTGGGCCCTATTACTTATGGCAAGCGCAATGAGCATGTCTTTATGGGGCGGGATTTTGGCACCGAGCGGGATTATGGTGAGGAAGTCGCCACCGCCATTGACCGGGAAGTCAAGCGCATTGTCGATGAGCAATACCAGTACGCCAAGCAAGTCCTGATTGAGAATAAAGATATGCTGGAAGCCATTACCAAGGTCTTGCTTGAGAAAGAGACTTTAGAAGACAAGGAAGTCTTTGAAATCATGGACCAGGTCAAAGAGCAGCGAAAGCATACGGGAAGTGGGAACGGCAAAACCGCCCACCTGATGGAAGAAATGCTGGAAAAGACCCAGCATGAAGACCAGCCGGAATGCCGGGAGCCTTCGTTGGTCAGCGACGAGAACGCTTAATCCCAACCTGGTTCTCAAAACATCTTCAAGCGCCTCTGGACCCATATAGATCCAGGGGCGCCTTTGGTTTAAGATGGTGCTTTCCCCATACGGAACGAGTCGATTTTTAGGAGTGTCTTTTCATTATGCGGATGTCCAAGCTCTTGGCCCCTACGTTACGTGAGAACCCGGCGGAAGCCGAAGTGGTCAGCCACCAGTTGCTGGTGCGAGCAGGCTATATTCGCCGTCTGGCCAATGGGGTGTATAACTACCTCCCGCTGATGTGGCGGGTGCTCCGCAAAGTGGAACAGATCGTTCGGGAAGAGATGGACCGGGCGGGGGCGCAAGAACTATTGATGCCCATTCTCCAACCGGCTGAGGTTTGGCAGGCCTCCGGGCGCTGGGATGTCTATGGGGATTTGATGATGCGGGTCAAAGACCGGCATGATCGCTGGTACGGGCTGGCCCCTACCGCGGAAGAGGTGATTACCGATATTGCTACCAAAGAAGTGCGCTCTTATCGTCAGCTACCGGTGAACCTGTATCAGATTCAGACCAAGTACCGGGATGAGATCCGCCCTCGCTTTGGCTTGCTCCGGGGGCGCGAATTTATCATGAAGGACGCTTATAGTTTTCATAGCACCCAGGAGGATCTCGACCGGGAATATCAGGTGATGGCTGAGGCCTATACCCGGATCTTTGACCGCTGTGGCCTGGAAACCCGGATGGTGCGCAGTGATAGCGGGGCCATTGGCGGGAGCGTGAGCCATGAGTTTATGGTGCTGACCCGCATTGCCGAAGGCGAGCAGGAAAGCGGCGAGAACGACGTCTTTTTCTGTGAGCAATGCGACTATGCCGCCAACGCTGAGCGGGCCGAGTCTGTTTTGACGGAATCGACCGAGGTCAGCCCGTATGAAAAGACCGAAATCGTGGAAACCCCTGGGGCGACTTCCATTGAAATTATGCACCAGCAGTTTCGGATGCACCCGGAGCTAATTCTCAAAAGCCTGCTTTATATCGCCGATGAAACCACCCCGGTGATGGTCTTGATTCGGGGCGATCTGGATGTGGAAGAGGTAAAACTGGTCAATGCCTTGGCCGCTCGGGAAGTGCGGATGGCGACTCCTGAAGAGATTGATCGAATTTCCGGTTCATCTAAAGGCTTTATCGGGCCGGTGGGCTTACCGCAACCGGTAAAAATCCTGGCGGATCACAGTGTGAAAGCCATGAAAAACTTCTTTATGGCGGTCAATCAAGTGGACAAGCACATGGTGAACGCCAACTGGGATGTGGATTTACCGATGCCTAAAGACTGGGCGGATCTCCGCCGGGCTCGGGTCGGGGAAGGCTGCCCTGAATGCTCTACCGGTTGTTTGCAGATGACCCGAGGCATTGAGGTGGGCAACATCTTCCAGCTGGGCACGAAATACTCCAGCTCTATGAACGCCACTTATACCGCTGAAGACGGTACCGAAAAGCCCTTTATCATGGGGTGTTACGGGATTGGGGTTAGCCGGACGGCGGCGGCGGCCATTGAACGCTTCCATGACAAAAACGGCATTATCTGGCCCATGGGTATTGCCCCGTATCAGGTGGATGTGGTGGCGGTCAATGTGACTGATGAGACCCAGATGAACCTGGCCACTCAAGTCTATGAAACCCTGCAGCAGGCGGGGGTCGAGGTGGTCCTGGATGATCGGGATGAGCGGGCAGGGGTGAAATTCAAGGACGCTGATTTGATTGGCTTCCCCATTCGAATTACCGCTGGAAAGAAGGCAGCGGAAGGCTTTCTGGAAGTGAAAATGCGAGATGCCGTAGAGTCCAAGGATATGCCCCTGAATGAGCTTCTTCCCTTTGTGCAGGAGCAAATTCGTTCCTGGAAGCCGCGGCTTGAATCAACCCCCGTGGCGGTTTAAGCCCATTGCTGTGTCAATAAGGATTTGAGGAATCTATGTCAGAAACCCCCTCTAATATTCGTAATTTCTGTATTATCGCTCACATTGATCACGGAAAATCCACCATTGCCGACCGGTTGCTGGAAAGGACCCGGACCATCGACCAACGGTTGATGAAGGAACAATTCCTGGACAACCTGGACCTGGAACGGGAGCGGGGGATCACCATCAAGCTCCAGGCCGCCCGGATGGAGTATCAATATCAAGGGGAGACCTATGTCCTGAACCTGATTGATACGCCGGGACACGTGGACTTTGGTTATGAAGTCTCCCGGAGTCTTCAAGCCTGTGAAGGGGCCTTGCTCATTGTGGACGCGTCCCAAGGGGTGGAAGCGCAGACGCTTGCCAACGTCTATCTGGCCATTGACGCCAACCTGGAGATTATTCCGGTTCTCAATAAAATCGATCTGCCCAGCGCCGACCCGGAACGGATTATGCGGGAAATTGAGGAGGTAGTGGGGATTGATGCCTCCGAAGCCATTTTAGCCAGCGCCAAAGAGGGCAAAGGGATTGAGGAAATCCTCCCCGCCGTTGTGGAGCGGGTCCCCCCCCCCCCGGGGCCAGACGCCCG
>CAYLWC010000003.1:31357-125918 GCA_964387265.1 uncultured Vampirovibrionales bacterium
GCCTCGTGCCCTGGTTTTTGATAGCTACTTTGACCCGTATCTGGGCGTTATCGCTTACATCCGGGTTATGGACGGGGAGCTGAAAAAGGGCGATGAGATTCGCTTTATGGCCAACAATAAAACGTATGACATCACTGAAATTGGGGTAATGCGTCCGGTGCGCCAGCCACGGGAAAAGCTGGTGTCTGGGGAAGTGGGCTATGTGGCCGCCTCGATTAAAGAAATGTCTCACTTTGTGGGTGATACCATTACCACGGTGGAAAACGCCGCCAAGGAACCGCTGCCTGGCTATAAAAAGGCGATTCCCATGGTCTTTTGCGGCTTGTATCCCGTGGATAATGATGATTACGAAGATCTCAAAGAATCCCTGGAAAAACTGAAACTCAACGACTCCAGTATTACGTATGAGCCTGAAACCTCAGAAGCTCTGGGATTTGGCTTCCGCTGCGGTTTTTTGGGATTGCTTCATATGGAGATTATCCAGGAGCGGCTGGAACGAGAATATAATCTCTCTCTGATTACCACGGCGCCCAGTGTGGTCTACAAGGTTTACACCACCAAGGGCGAGATGTTGGAAATTGACAACCCGGCGGATCTCCCCCCGCCCCAGGTTCGGGACTACATGGAAGAGCCCAATGTCAAAATTAGTATCATTACGCCCACAGAGTATGTGGGCGCCCTGATGGAGCTGGCTCAAACCCGGCGCGGGGAGTTTCTGGGGATGGATTACCTGGATACCACCCGTGTGAACCTGCAATACGAGTTGCCGCTGAATGAGATGGTGACGGACTTTTACGATCAGCTCAAATCCCGCTCCAAGGGGTACGCCTCCATGGATTACCAGTTTTCAGGTTACAAGCGCTCCAAACTGGTGAAGCTGGATATTCTGCTGGCAGGCGACGTGGTTGATGCCCTGAGCGTGATTGTCCACCAGGATAAAGCGTATGGGGTTGGCCGGCAGCTCACCGAAAAACTCAAAGATATTATCCCTCGCCAGATGTTTGAGGTGCCGATTCAGGCGGCCATTGGCGGGAAGGTCATTGCCCGGACCACAGTCAAAGCCGTTCGCAAGAACGTGCTGGAGAAGTGTTACGGCGGGGACATCAGCCGGAAGCGGAAGTTGCTGGAAAAGCAAAAGGCCGGGAAAAAACGGATGAAATCGGTCGGTCGAGTGGATGTGCCGCAAGAAGCCTTTATGGCGGTTCTCAAACTATCCGAATAAACACCGTCAGGCCATGGCGGATGAGAAACACCCTGGGTACGGTCATTCCCGCGAAGGCGGGAATCCACCCGTCAAAGCGGAAGCATCCCAGTTTCCGCACTATTTGGATAGAGAATGGATTCCCGTTTGCGTGGGCATGACCGAGCGGAAGTGGACTAAAAGCAGATTGTGGCCCGCGGCTGACTGGATGGAAATCACTTGAAGCATTGGCCGGTTTATACGATCATAGGGGCACACAAGCATGCGATGGGAGAGCGTACATGTCCACAATCCTTGAGAAAGATTCGCCTGTTCGGGAGTTGAGCCACCAATATATTCTCAACAACCCTTTAAGTCGGTATTACCAGAAGATTCTGGCCGGGGAGCGAATTACTCGGGAAGAGGCCATTGAGATTTATGACTCCAACGATCTGTTAGGCATTGGCATTCTGGCCGATACCGCGCGCATTTTGCGGACCCCGCCTGAAACACGGGATTACGTCTACTGGGTCCACAATTTCCACATTAACCCCACCAATATCTGCGAGGCCAACTGCCGCTTCTGCTCCTTTAAGAAGGGTCCTGGCTCTCCGTTTGCTTATGTGATGAGCGTGGACGATGTGATCGAGCATGTCCACAAGTACCCCCGTTGGGAGTCACTTGCGGAATTCCACATTGTCTCTGGGTTGTACCGAGAACAAAGCCTGGCATATTACGCGGATCTCTTTAAAGCCCTGAAAAAACACTTCCCCTATGTCCATATTAAAGGCTTAACCGCAGTAGAGATGGCCTTCTTTGCGGATGTGGAAGGGATTCCGGTAGAAGAAGTGCTGAAAGTGCTGAAAGAGGCCGGCCTGGGCTCCATGCCGGGCGGTGGGGCCGAGGTGTTCTCGGAGCGGGTGCGTAAGGAAGTCTGTGTGGATAAGATTCCGGCGTCTGAGTGGCTCAGAATTCACGGCTTGGCCCATGAGATGGGGCTGAAAAGCAACGCCACGATGTTGGCGGGGCTTGGGGAAACCCCGGAAGAACGGGTGGATCATATTCTGGCCATTCGGGAGCAACAAGATCGTTCCGGGGGCTTTATGACCTTTATCCCGCTCAATTGCTATTACGAAAAGAACGCTATTGATGAGAAAAACGCACTTACTGGCGTAGAAAACCTGAAAAACTTTGCCGTTAGCCGGATCCTTTTAGATAACGTGCCCCATATTAAATCCTTCTGGATTCATATTGGCGAAAAGCTCTCCCAGGTCAGCCTGAGCTTTGGGGTGGATGATATTGACGGCACGGTGGTCGAGGAAAAAATCGCCCATGCCGCAGGCACCGAGGCCTCTCAGCACCTCACCATGGACGAGTTGGTCAATATGATTCGAAAAGCCGGAAAAATTCCGGTGGAACGGGATACCGTATACAACATCATCAAGATCTATGATGACGTTACCGTTTAATTGCCGCCTCGGGGCCATTGGGTTTATCAACACCATCCCCGTTTACCTGCCGTTTGGCCAACCTGAGGGGGTTGAACTGGTGTATGAGGTCCCATCCGCTTTAAACCGGATGATGGGAGAAGGCAAGCTCGATATTTCCCCGGTTTCCAGCGCCTATTACCTGAGAAACAAAGACAAACTGGTGTTGCTGGAAGACCTTTCCGTCAGTTCCCCAGGGGCGGTGGAGAGTGTGATCTTTGTGTCTCGCTATCCTTTAACTGAAACGCTTCTGGATCTCCCGGCCATTGCCGTGCCTGATGATTCGGAAACATCCGTTGCCCTGCTGGCCTGGCTACTCAAAGTCAAAACCGGCCAGGATGTGCAGCCGAAGTTCCAGGTGTACCCGGCGGCGGATTACCGAAAGGCCCTGGCAGAAGTCGGCTGTGCTTTGGTGATTGGGGATAATGCCTTGCTCATTCATGAGCAAGGGGTGCCAGACGGGTATTATTGCTATGATTTATCTTCTTTATGGTCGGATTTGACCGAACTACCCTTTGTCTTTGCCGTTTGGGTAGCGGGTAAAGCTTGGGCCCAGGCCCACCCGGAAACGCTGGTTCAGATAAACCGGATGCTGGTGGAGGGTCGGAACCGATTTTTTGAGGAATCGTCAGAGTGGCTGGAAATGGGCATTCAGGCGGCCCGGAGTCGGTGTACCATTTCAGAGGCCCGGATTCATCGCTATTTCACCCGTGCCCTGGATTACCGCTTGGGTCCCACCCATCAACAGGCCCTATTGCGATTTGACATGATCCTACAACCAGAGAAGAAAGCCGATGAGCCGATCCTTTCCCCCTAAGGGGCGTGTTCAAAAATATCACGCCAACTTCTACTACGTGGATCTTCAGGGACGGCTGTTTGAGTGCCAAGTACGGGGCTTGCTGAAAAAAGAGGGGACCGATGTGCTGGTGGGGGATTTGGTGGAACTGGATAGCGTGGATGAGGCCAATCAGACCGCCCGGATTGTGAGTGTGCTGGAGCGGAAAAGCGTGATTCAACGCCCCAAGATGGCCAACGTCGATCAGGCTGTGGTGGTGTACTCGCTCTATGAGCCGGATTTTGACCCCAAACTGGCGGATCGTTACCTGACCCATATTGAGCTGGCCGGAATGATCCCGATTCTTTGCATTAGCAAGGCGGATCTGGCCAAAACCCCGGAAGAGCTGGAAACCATCCGAGAGATGTATCAGGAAAAGCTCGGTTTTTCGGTGATCTTTACCTCGATTTTCCAGGAAGAAGGCTTACAGCGCTTTTTGGAGCTGGCGCATGGTAAGGTCTCCGTTTTGGCGGGCCCCAGCGGGGCGGGAAAATCTTCGTTGCTGAACGCGATTCGCCCAGACTTTAACCTGCGGGTGGGGGATGTGTCGGAAAAAATTGCCCGAGGGCAGCATACCACTCGCCATGTGGAACTTTTGCCGGTGGCGGAGGAGACCTTTGTGGCGGATACCCCTGGATTTAGCTACCTGAAGTTTAATACGATCCTGCCTCAGGAATTAGAAGCCATCTACCGGGATTTTGAGCCTTATCGGGCCCAATGTGCCTTTTCTGACTGCCTGCATGTGGATGAAGAAGGATGCGCGGTCAAGGCCCACTGGGAGCACATCATTCCCAGCCGCTATGAGAGCTACCGGGACATGCTGACCGAGGCCCTGCTCTATAAGGAGCAGAGTCAGCAAAGCAGCGGGAAGGAGGAATACGGCTACAAAACCGTCAGCCGCAAGGGGAAAAAGGATCTCCAGATTCTGCGCCTGAAAGAAAAAGCTCGGGAAAGCTCCCGCCGGACCCAGAAACAGCAGGTGAATCACCTGTTGGATCAGGTGGATTTAGACGAGGGTTCGATGGATGAGCATCCCGAAACGTCTTGATATGCTGTTGTTTAACCCGATATAATAGGATTAATCATGCCATCCCCTGTATTACCCAGCTACGAAGCCCTGTTCGGTGAAACGATTGAGCGTGTGAACCGGCAGTTAGAGCATTATCTGACCGAAGTGCCGGATCCCCTGTTTGCGGGGAAACCGGAAGGGCCAGCCCGCCTCTGGGAGGCCATGCGCTACAGTACCCTCAATGGGGGCAAGCGTATTCGCTCGGTTTTTGCCATTGAGACCTGTCTGGCTTGTGGGGGGAGGCTGGAAAGCATTTTGCCGACGGCGTGCGCCATTGAACTGGTGCATGCCCAAAGTTTGATCCATGATGACTTGCCCTGTATGGATAATGATGATTTGAGACGAGGCAAACCCACGCTGCATCGCGCATTTGATGAATCCACCGCCGTCTTGACCGGCGATGCGCTCTTGGCCATGGCCTTTGGGTTGATTACCAAGCATACGCCGTGTGATGAACAAGTAATGCTGCAGACGGTTTTAGAAGTCATCAGCGATTTTTCCGATGTGGCCAGTGTGCAAGGCTTGGTAAACGGGCAGTATGTGGATATCCGGTATGAAGGCCAGTCTTTTACAGCTGAGATTTTGGAGTATATTCACTCTTATAAGACCGGGGCGCTTTTCAGTTTCTCGGTCCGGGCCGGAGCCAAGCTGGCCGGGGCTTCTCCCGAGACGGTAGAGACCTTGACGCTGTACGGGAAAAAGCTGGGGCTGGCCTTTCAGATTGTAGATGATCTGCTGGATATTCAATCCACGTCAGAAACCCTGGGAAAAACCGCCGGAAAAGATCAGATACAGGAGAAGGCAACGTTCCCAGCGTTATACGGTGTGGGGGCTTCCCGGATTCAAGCGGAGCAGCTGATTAGTGAGGCCCGTCAGTTGATTGACCCGATTCCCGGTTTGCAAACGGATCGGTTGAATACATTGGCGGAGTTTATCCGCAATCGCATTAATTAAGGCATAATAATAAGTATGAGTTCGATTGCTGGTACAGGCGTAGAAATTATTCTCTCCGGCTTCACGGCAGCCTTAATGGCCCAGTTGATGAAATTTCTCTGGTATAAGGCGATGGGAAAGCCCATTAACTTTCGCCTGCTGGTAGAAACCGGTGGAATGCCCAGCAGTCATAGCGCCTCCATGGTGGCCATGGCCACGAGCACGGGCCTGATCGAGGGGTTTACCTCCACCTTTTTTGCGCTGTCTTTTGGGATAGCCATGATTGTTATGTACGATGCGGCGGGTGTGCGGCGGGCAGCCGGACGGATGGCTGGGATTCTCAATAAAATCAGTGAGGATATTTACACCGATCACCCGGATCGGGTACCTGAACGGCTTCGGGAGCTGCTGGGCCATACCCCGGTGGAGGTGATTGTTGGAGCCTTTTTGGGGGCGGCCACGGCTTACGCCTACCATATCCGTTTAGGCGGGTAATGGGCGATGCGAATTCTTCTGGGCTTGGTTTGTGGGGCAGTATTATTTGGCGTATTTGGATTGGCGTGTTTTAGTATGACAAATCCGTTTCCCCCTCGATTGCTTGTGACCCAATGGACCCGTAGCTTTGAGTTGTACGGCCAGCCCCATGCCATTTGGTTGAGCCTGTATGATTACCCAGGGGTGAATCTCGAGAAGCTCCGGGAAACCTTAAATCAGGCGGAACGGCGGCGCCAATACCCGGAAATTGTGATTTACAGCATCCCCTTGCGGGATCTGGGGCAGTCTTCCGAAGGCGGTTTTGAGACGTATGAAGCGTACTGGAAAGAGAACCTCCTCAATGCCAGGGAGATCAAGGTCTTTGTGGAAAAAACCGGCCTGACGCCTCGGGTGTATCTGGAGCCCGATGCCTTGCCGCTGGCGGTTCAATACCGACGGGATTACCACTTTAACGAGGAATCGGTGGATATTTATAACGAGCGGGTGGCGTTTTTCCCAAAACTGATCAAGCTATATCAAGAAGCCGGGGCCAAAGTCTATCTTGATGGAGCCCATAGCGACTGGTTTGATTATGGAGAAGAGGATTTGAAACGCATTGCCGGGGTGTTGAATGACGCTGGGATTCATTTGGCGGACGGTCTGGCCACCAATACCTCTAACCGTCAGCCGGTTGTCGGTCAACAGGAGCGTGATGAGCGTCATTATGTGGGGCGCCTGCTTCCGTATCTCAACAACGCGAATCTGGATGTGGTGGTTGATACCAGCCGAAACGGGGGAAAAACCCACCAACGGCAATATTATTTGGAACCATCCGGGCGGCTGATTGATAACGAGGTTTCCACCGGGCGTCTGGTGGGCTCCTGGTTCAAGGATGATCAGGGAGAAATCTGGCTCAAGCCTTTTCATGGCAAGTTGAAGCTGCTGAGTAAACTCTACAAAAAAGAAAAATATACTTATATCCCCCACAAACAGCTTCTGAAAGCCCCGCCCTGGCTGGATGCGGTGGGAGATGTCCAACCGGGCCCGCCCCCTACGGATGAGCCCCCGGCTTCGGTACGGAGCGTGATTCATCGGTACCGATACATTAAGCCTCCCGATGATTGTGATGGGGCTGTTCATTGCCCGCCGGGGGACTCTAAGCATGATATCAATCAAGCGCTGGAGAAATTACAGCCCTCAAAAGACCTGGTTTTGCCCAACGTCTGGGAAAGAAGCTGAGGCAAGGGAGAAGGGATGAAAAGCTCAATCCGGATTATGATGGGGATTATCCTGATTTTGGTGTTGGGGTTGCTCTTTTTTACGGTAATGTTCAGCCCCCGGTGAGAATGGCCGCCTTTGACAGGGCAGGGCCAGAGTGACATAATCCAGGGAAAAATCAGAGGGGGAAAAGATGGGGTTGCCACATCAGGCGATACAAGGAAAGTCCGCTTGGCTTGGGTTGCTGGGGTTTTTACTGCTTTGTTTGTTGGTGGCGGGGTTGGGTGGGTGGTGGACTTCAACCTCTGTCAATACCTGGTATGTGGGGCTTGCCAAACCGGAGGTAATACCACCCTCCTGGTTGTTTGGGCCAGTCTGGGATACTCTATGTGTTGATGGCCGTTGCTGCCTGGCGGGTTTGGAAAACCCATGGGTTGGCTGGGGCACCCAAAGCGCTGGGGCTTTTTTTCGCGCAGTTGTTTCTGAACCTGATGTGGTCCGGGCTCTTTTTTGGCCTGCGGGAAACCGGTTGGGCGTTTTTTGAGCTGCTTGTCCTCTGGGCGTTGATTCTGGGTACGACCCTACAATTTTGGCGCAAGGACACCTGGGCGGGGATATTATTTATCCCCTACTTGCTCTGGGTGACCTTTGCGGGCTATCTCAACTTGAGAATCTGGTTGCTGAACTGACTAGCGCGCCTGGTATCTTTCAGTGAGTTCCCGAATGTATTCGTATGCCTGTTTCATCAATTGGTTCATCCGGGCTCTTTTTTCTTTCAAGGGGGCATTGGGATTGTCCAGGCGAGGGAGGGCAATGGTATCCCACATGAAACCACCTTGCTTTCTCTGGAATTGATAGCGAACAAACTCGGTATTGGGCTCTTCCACACGGGCTTTGCTCATCCCGGACAAGGTGCTGGAAGGACCTTCTATCACTTTTACCTCAACGCTCTTGGGGAGCTGCTCAAAACGGCGGCGAAACTTTTTCACGGCGTGATCAACTTCCACGCGCTGGCCAAGCTCGTACTTATCATGGGTAAACGTACCGGAAAAGCGGATACTTTGCATCATGGGGCAACCTCTATTCATTGTCGTTTGAGTAACCTTCGTGGAACCCATGTGTAAATCAAACATGGGCCAATGTCACATGTTGAAACGCTCGGAGGCGTTGGTTGGTATCAATATGTAAAGAATTTAGCCGGGAACTTCCAAAAACTGGGTATCCGGGTTGCGTTCCAGCATGTAGTTAAGCGCCCATTCTCCTTTAATCAGGGCGACTGGGCGGCCTTCGGCGTCTTCTGCTTTTCGGGCATTGATGATCCATTCCATGTTGGAGACTTCCTCGGCACTACCCACAATCCATCGGGCATGGGTGTATTCAGGGAGCCGTTCCAGTTGGGTTTCTACACCGTATTCATTTTGCAGACGATATTGAACCACTTCAAACTGCAGTTGGCCGACGGCTGCTAAAACCGGATGTCGCTGGGCAGCATCCTGGAAGTACATGACCTGAATGGCGCCTTCTTGGCGCAATTCATCCACGCCCTTTTGAAACTGTTTGTATTTACCGGAGTTGGGGTTTCGTAACAGGGCAAAATGTTCTGGGGTAAAGGTGGGGATGGGTTCAAACTCAATGGTTTTGCCCAGGCACAGGGTATCCCCAATGGCAAACCCGCCAGCGCTGGAGAGGCCGATAATATCACCGGCGTACGCCTCGTTGGTGATCTCCCGGTCTTGGCCAAACAGCTTATGGGAGTGGGAAAGTCGAACGACCTTACCGGTTCTGGGATGTTTAACCTGCATATCCCGCTCGAATTTTCCTGAGCAGACCCGCATAAAGGCAATTCGATCCCGATGATTGGGGTCCATGTTAGCCTGTATTTTAAAGATAAAGGCGGAGAAGTCAGGATAATCCGGGCTCACAGGGCCGTTATTGGTGGGTCTGGGGCCGGGGGACGGAGCTATGGAGAGAAATTGGTCCAGAAACAGCTCAACCCCAAAGTTGGTAACGGCGCTGCCGAAAAACACCGGGGTCATTTCCCCCTTGAGGTATGCGTCCAGGCAGAATTCTTCTCCGGCCATATCCAGAATCTCTACTTCCTCCACCAGTTGGGCGTGGACATCGGCAGGCATTTGTTCTTTCAGAGCCGGATCATGGACGTCGGCCATGGCGACCGGGGCCTTGTATTTGCCATGATCCGTCCGCTCAAAGAGATGCAGCTGCTTTTCCCGGCGATCATAGACCCCTTTAAAGGTATCGCCCATGCCCACCGGCCAGTTAAAGGCACAGGTACGGATGTTAAAGAGCTTTTCCACCTCATCGAGTAGGTCTAGAGGCTCTCGACCCGGACGATCCATCTTGTTAATAAACGTCACAACCGGAACTTTTCGTCGGGCGCAAACCTGATACAGTTTTTTGGTTTGGGTTTCAACCCCTTTGGCGTTATCAATCAGCATGATAACGCTATCAGCCGCCATCAGCGTTCGGTAGGTATCTTCACTAAAATCCTGGTGGCCAGGGGTGTCCAGGAGATTCACGTGGTAATTCTTGTAATCAAAGTTCAAAACAGTGGAAGTAATCGAGATGCCCCGCTGTTTTTCCAGCTCCATCCAGTCGGAGGTGGCTTGTCTCTGGTTTTTCTTGGCGGTAACCGAACCAGCCAGGTTAATTGCCCCACCGTAAAGTAACAGTTTTTCTGTCAGGGTGGTTTTCCCCGCATCCGGGTGAGAGATAATCGCAAAAGTCCTGCGTTTTTGAACTTCGTTGCTCAGGGTCATCAGGGTATATGGGATATTTCCGCTCATTTTGCTCACAAAAGATTCAGGCGTTTATGATACCACAGCCCCCCGCTCCTCAAAAGACGGCGAGCCATTCAGACGGGGTATTAAGAGATGTTGCGTATTTGTAAAGTTTCTTACCGTTAGACCGATAAAATAGACAGAATTGTCCTGTACAGGTAATAGGCAGGGGTGTAAAGAGTCAACAATGGGTTTAGCAGCCAGTCAGGCACGGTATCTTGCGTTAACAGCCAGAAAGAGCGATTTGGAATTGACGGGTCAGCAGATCAATCAGTCCCGGATGCAGTTGGCTAACGTGACCAATAACCTATTTAACGTGATGACGAATTTGGAGCCTGACTCCCCTCAGGCCATTGCGATCCAGATGCGGATTAACGCCTTGCAAGGTCTGGATAAAGCCTTGGAGCTTCAACTAAGGCGGGTCGATACCCAGCAGGAATCGGTGCAAACCGAAATCGACGCGGTGAAAAAAGTCATTGATAAAAACATCGATGGAACTTTTAAGACGTTTGGGTAATTAGACCGATGGTGTTCAGTAGTGCTGGGGATAGCCAGGCTTAAAATAACACGAGGGGGTGCCTCTGAAAGCTTCGCTCAATGGCTTGGTACACCGGCTCCACACCCAACTGAAGCAGGCAAGCTTTGGTACCGCAAGTTCGAGCCAGGCACGGGCGACAGGGTAAATCCAGAAAGACCTGTTCCAGATGAGTTCCTGGGCGGATCCGAGGTTTCCATTGCTGGTGGTTGGTCGGGCCGTATATCACGACCAGGCGGGGCGTTCCGGCCAGGGCCGCCAAATGGGCAATGGCGGTATCCAACGTAATGACCAAATCCACCTGTTTCAGAATCGCTATGGTTTCCCGAAGATTGGTTTGCCCGCATAGGTTTAAGATAGAGAGTGCTGAGGGAAACTCCTCGTACAGTACCGCGTCTTTTCGTTGACCCGTGGCGATGAACCCTGGCTGGTAGGCTTGCTGCAGTTGCTGAAGCAACTCAATCCAGTTGGGAAGGGGCCAGCTTTTGCCCGGTGAGCCACTGGTGGCATGGATCAGGATTTTAGGCCGTCGCTGGCTGGGTTGAAGGAGCGTGAAAGCCTTGTAAAAATCCGGGTTGGGAACCGGGTACGCCTGGGGCATAGAAAAGACCTGAAGCCCCAGGGCATGCAGGATGCTAAGATAAACCTCATCTTGTGAAAGCCCGTGATCATAGGGGGTGGATGGAACCACGTGGGTGAGACTTTTACCCCAGCACTGCAACCCATGAATACCCAGGCGGGTCAGATCAAAACCTACGCGCTGAGGGATATTGGCCTTGACGGCGGCCAATGCCCAAACCGGGGTATAGCGACATAAAAAGATGGAGTCGTACTGTTGGCTCCGAAGAAACTGGCTCGGCGTTCTTAACGGCGGGGTTCGTTCAATGTAGATGCGATTAATATCGGGTAAGGTTTCAAAAAACGGGGCCATGGCGGGGGAGCTAATTAAATCCAGAGACGCATGCGTTCCCATATTGGCCCGAAGACTTTGAATAAAAGGCAACAGAAGAACGTTATCGCCAATAAACTTGGATGAGACAATGAGGGCGGATTGGGGGCGTTGGAACTCACCCATCGAATATGAGGCCTGTGAGCTTTCATCCGGCAGTACCTGATTCGCCCACGAGAGGATTTGTTGCAACACCTCATTGGCAACCATAAAAATCCCACCCTTTTTCTATTGTCTAGTTTTTCACAGAAAACAGAATTCGCCTATCCCCGATGGTGGAAGCCGTTAGGTCATATTTTATTGCTGAGCTTCTTTTCTACTAGGAGGATTTCGACCTTGTCAAGGGTGTAAAGCACTGATGGAGTAATGTATAATGCATAACAGAGCAGAATTTGGCAGTGTGCGGTGGAGATATATTAAACAGATGCGGTACCAGATTCAGTCGTGGGCAGATCAAATGCTTCGTCGCCTTTTGCAGGAGCATTTTTTACAGGTCACCCGGCAAAACATTTTATTGCCCCATTTACCCAAGGCCTTTCATGGCAAGGTGATTGTCCAGATTTCGGATCTGCATATTGACCGTTGGAATACCCTGGTGACGGAAATGGCCGTGGATGTGGTTAATCGCGTGAACCCGGATCTGGTGGTGTGTACCGGGGATGTGATTGCCGAAGGTAGTCAGTATCTGGATGAGGTGACTTATCTGTTAAAACAGATCAAGGCGCGCCATGGTAAGCTGGCCTGTCTGGGCAACCATGATTATTCCGATGGCAAGGGAAGTTTGGGCGTCCGGTTGGCCTTGAAAAAAGCCGGATTCGATGTTCTGGTCAATGACAGCGTGACCTTGACCTTGGAACATCAGCAACTTTGTCTGGCCGGGACCGATGACTTGTTACTGGGCCGTCAATGCCTTAAAACCACCGCTCAGCGTCTCGGGGAAGGGAAAACAACGGTTTTATTAAGTCACAATCCGGAAAATTTTACGGCCATGGCGGGGTTCAAGCCGGATCTGGTGTTGTCTGGGCATACCCACGGGGGACAGGTCCATCTGCCCGGTAGGTTCCACCATCGGTTTTTTAAGTCACCCTATATCGCCGGGTTGTATCAGCTTGCCAAGAGCCATCTCTACGTAAACCGGGGACTGGGTTCCGCCGTGTTAATCCGTCATCTGGGAGAGCGGCGGCTTTCAATTCCTACCCCACGCTGGGCGGTTCGACCGGAAATTAGCGTGTTTACCCTACTCAATCCGAAATTACTGCCCCAGCCGGATTCAACGGTGGTTCGTCTGGAACCGGCCGGATTAGCGGATATATCAGATCGATCCGTGGCGGTGAGTTAACGGCTTTCTGGATGTTTAGGAGGCCGCAGCCGGTGCCTGAAAAACTCCCGATCTTGACGGGTGCCCTTCCCATCACCAGCGGCTCGATGGGCGGCAATCAGACCTCGTTCTCGAGCGTCCAGATAGCTGGCCAAGGCCCGTAAGGCGTCACTCATCGTTTCTCCCCGTCCAGCAACAGTTTCTAGCCCGCTTAATGTCGCATACCATCCATCGTCCTGTCTGACGACCTCAACCTGAAATTTTTCCATGAAACGCATCCAATCTGGTATCCTGCTTTAAACAGTGTAGGGAATTTTGGACGACAATAAAATTACCCAACTGGGGATGATTTCCGGGTTTCAAGATTGTTTCCAGGCTGATCCGCGTAGCGGCTTAAAGGGAACAATGGCCGCCTTGCTTGAGATGGTATTTTTGGTGATACTCCTCAGCCCGGTAAAATTCGGAGGCAGGTGTAATGTCTGTCATGATGGGTTTGGGAAATCGCGCGGAAGCCAATTCTTTGGACCATTTTGCCATCTCGGCCTGCTCGGGAGTATGGAAGAAAATAACCGATCGATACTGCCTTCCGATATCCCAGCCCTGCCGGTTGAGTTGGGTGGGATCATGCACTTGCCAAAACACTGAAAGCAGCTGATCGTAAGAAATTTGTCGGGGATCAAAAGTCACCTGAACCACTTCGGCATGACCGGTTTGATCGGTACAGACTTCCTGGTAGGTGGGATTGGCGGTTGTTCCCCCCATATATCCTACAGCGGTTTCCTCTACACCGGGCAGATTCATAAAGGCATCTTCGACGCCCCAGAAACAACCGGCTCCAAAGGTGGCCTTTTCGCTCATTGATGTGACTCCTGATGTTTTAAAGGATTGGGTGGATTTGCTGTGATCTCTTGTGATCTCCCGTGTTATATCCCCATAATAGCAAATTGGGGGTAAATTTTGGAGCAAAGTTTTGAGGGGGTGGGTTGTTGGCTGATCACTCAGGTAAGCCACCTGGCTAAATTTTCCCCCAAAGGCTTTACGGCGTCATGGGTTTGTCACACGATGCAGTGGATAACGTTCATACACCGCATCAGGAAAACAGATCAGTCGGTAGAGGGTATATTCTATGGAGTTTGAGCAGCTTGTTCCGGACTTTCAACCCATTCCGTTCCCTGGGCCATTGTGGCTGCTGAAGCTGCTATTGATTGCCGGGTTCTATGGGCATGCCCTGCCCATGAACGTGGCCTTGATGGGGGGGCTGGTGGCTGGTGTGTTTATATTGACGGGCCAGCAAAAGGAACATGCGTATGCCCTTCGGTTAGGAAACACACTGGCGTTTTCCCTGCCGTTTTTTGTGTCTTTTGCAATCACCATGGGTATTGTGCCGCTGTTGTTTCTACAATTGGTCTACGGGCCACTATTTTACACCTCATCAGTGATTATGGCCGTCCCCTGGCTGTTGGTGATTTTTTTACTGCTCAGCGGTTATTACGGGTATTACGTGTTTGGCTATCAACGCCAGCGTCTGGCGGGGCGAGGCCCATGGTTCCTGCTGGCGATAGGTGTTGTGTTTATGGCCATCGCCTTTATGTTCAGCAACAACATGACCTTGATGCTGACCCCAGATCGCTGGTTTGGCCTATACCATCACAGTCCTTCCGGCTTAAATCTGAATTGGGAGGAACCCCAGCTAATCCCCCGTTATGTGCATTTTATAGTGGCGGCGGTGGCGGTGACGGGCTTAACCATTGGTACGTTTGGTCTATACTGGCACCCCCGCGAGCGGGAATATGGAAAGTGGCTGATTTCCACAGGGGCGGCGATTTTTCTGCTGGCTACCTTGCTTCAGTTTCCGGTGGGGATCTGGTTTATGCTGAGCTTGCCACATGACATCATGATGAATTTCCTGGGACGGGAGTTTTGGGGGACCGGGCTGCTGACCATGTCCATGGTGTTGGATGTTCTGGCGTTAGGGACCATGGTACTAGCTATGCGGAATGGCAGCCCCCGTCCGTTTCAGATCGGTATGGCGGCGTCCCTGATAGTTATTTTTCTGATGGTGGGGATGCGGCACATGCTCCGGGTGTATTACACCCAGGGGTTTTTTCAGCCGGAGGCCATGGCGGTTGAAACCCAGTTGATTCCGCTAGTCGCCTTTTTGCTTGGGTTGCTGGTGTTGGTGGGATACCTGATTTGGCTGCTTAAAATCACCTGGCAAGCGTTTCACTTACCACGTTCATTGTAGAGTGCGTCAAGAGAAGGGGGAGAAAATCCATGTCTGCCGCGTCACCCAAACAACCTGGTTGGCCTTCTGGAAAGCCGGTGGAACGCCGAAATTTTCTGACCATTCTGGTGTCCGTGTTCGCGGCGCTTTGGGGCCTGATGACGCTGTATCCCATTTATCGGTATTTAAGGCCTCCCAAGGAGGATATGGCGGAAAGTACGGTTACGACGGTCATAGTCGGGGCGGCTGCTGATATTCCGGTGGGTAGCGGGCAGAATTTTCAGTTTGGCAATATCCCGGCCATCCTGACGCACCCGACGGAAACGGAATTTTATGCTTTTAACGCCATTTGTACCCATCTGGGATGTACCGTTCGGTTTCGCCCGGACATGGATCGGATCTGGTGTGCCTGCCATGGAGGAATCTATGATCCGGTAACGGGCCGTGTTTTGGCGGGCCCCCCACCCCGCCCGCTGGCGAAACTAAAGGCAGAGGTGATCAATGATAATGTTGTGGTTTCTCGAGCGTAGGGGAGGGACTCATCATGACCTCTCCAGTTGAGCGTTTGTACCAGTGGCTGGATACCCGGCTGGATTTGGAAAGCTACCGGCGGTTTGCCGAGAATAAATGGGTGCCCATGCATCACCAATCGGCCTGGTATTACATGGGCGGGATTGTGCTGATACTCCTGCTGATTCAGGTGTTGACCGGGTTGTTGCTCATGGTCTATTACGTGCCGGAGATTAAATCAGCCTATACCAGCATCTTAAAAATTAATTCCCAGATTGATTTTGGATGGTTTATTCGCTCGCTTCATAGTTGGGGTGCCAATTTAATGATTTTGGCGTTGTTCTTGCACATGTTTAGCACATATTTTATGAAGGCCTACCGCCCTCCCCGAGAAATTACCTGGCTGACCGGGCTTGTTTTATTGTTGATTTCGGTTGGATTTGGCTTTACTGGTTATTTATTGCCATGGAATGAAGTCTCGTTTTTTGCCACAAAAATTGGGGTGGATATTACGGCGCAAACCCCTGTTATTGGGGAGACACTGGCTTTTTTACTGCGTGGAGGGCTGGATTTAAACCAGAATACGTTGTCTCGGTTTTTTGCCATTCACGTGATTCTTCTACCCCTGGCAACCTTGCCGGTATTGGGACTGCACATATGGCTAGTGCAGTTGCATGGGATGTCCGAGCCGGAGTCTCTTCAGAAACTGCCTCCTGAAAAGCGCTCTTATGAAAAGTTTTCTCCGACGTTTGTCTTAAAAGATGTGATGGTCTGGATTCTGGTGGTCAATGTGCTGGCGATTCTGGTATCGCTATACCCTTGGGATGTGGGCATAGAAGCCAATCCCTTTGCTCCCGCACCGATAGGCATTAAACCGGAATGGTATTTTCTGGCCATGTTTCAGGTGTTAAAACTCATTCCGCCTTATGTGCTGTTTCTGGAAGGAGAGCAGTTTGGGATTCTGCTATTTACTTTGTTGGGCTTGCTGTTTGCCTTGATCCCTTTTTGGGATCGGGGGATTTCGGCGCTTCGGGCTAAACTAGCCACAGGGTTTGGCTGGGTGATTCTGGTGCTGTTTATTGTTTTTACGATCTGGGGGTGGGTCTCATGAATTATCCACTGTGGGATGTGCCCTACTTGGGTATCAGCTGGGTGATTGGCATTATTTCCATTGTCCATATTTATGTCTCTCATTTTGCCGTGGGAGGCGGTATGTTCCTCGCTATTACGGAAAATATCGCTTATAAAAGGAACGATCAGCGGATGTATGATTACCTGAAAACCCACTCCCTGTTTTTCTTGCTGCTGACTACGGTATTTGGCGCCGTCACCGGACCGGGCATCTGGTGGGCCATCAGTCTGGGCAGCCCCAATGGAACTCAGGTGCTGATTCAGAATTTTACCTGGTTTTGGTCTTTGGAATATCTGGCCTTTGCCGCGGAAATCGCCACGATATTTGTCTATTACTATACCTGGGAGCGCATGTCTCGGGAACTTCACCTGAAACTGGCCTGGCTGTATTTTGCCATTTCAATTGCCACGCTGGTGATTATTAACGGTATTATTACCTTTATGCTGACACCGGGGGGCTGGCTGGAAAGCCGTAATATTTTCGAAGGCTTCTTCAACCCTACCTATTGGCCATCGAACTTTCTTCGCTTATTGATTATGTTTGGGATTGCGGGTATGTATGCGCTGATTACCGCATCCCGATTGCGAGACCAGGATTTTCGATCCTACATGCTCCGTTATTCGGCCAAGTGGCTGTTACCCATCTTTTTTCTCGGCCCCATTGTTGGACTCTGGTATTTTTATAACGTGCCCCAGGCGGCGATTGATACCATCTTTACAGGGATACATGCCTCTGGGGTGGGGAATTTTTCCATTCTGGCCAGGGTGGTCTACTTAAGCCTGTTTCTTTCCGGCACGATTCTGGTGTTTGCTTTTGTGGGGCCGTATCTCAACCCCAGGGGGTTTTCCTTTTATACGGCCATTGCCTTTATGCTCTGCGGCCTGGTGGTAACAGGAATGTCCGAATGGACCCGTGAGCTGCTGAGAAAGCCCTATGTGGTCTATGGGTTTATGTATTCCAATGGCATTTTAAAAGAGCGCGTGCCGGAGATTAACCGCGTGGGGTTTCTTAAATCGGCCAATTGGGCGCGACAGTCGCAAATATCAGGTCGAATGGAAGCCGGTGAGTTGATGTTTCGCTTCCAATGCATGTCTTGTCATACCCGAGTCGGGTATCGGGGAATAGATAAACTGCTGGCTGGACGGGACCCGGAAGGGATCCGGGGCCTGTTGGCCTTGCTTCGGGAAACCGATCCGGCTCAAAACCCATATTCCGGTATTATGCCGCCCTTGCTAGGCAACGATGAGGAAGTGGAGGCCCTAGCCGTGTATTTGGATACATTGAACGGCAAGGATGCAACAGACAATTCGGTTACAGAGTCGGCGGCCCCAACCACGGAATGACGCCCAGATTTCGAATATCCACCGGACAAAAAAACAAAAAAATTCGCCCCGATATAAAGCGGGGCGAATTCATGATTTCTATTATCAATGGCTGCTTACTGAATCACGGCGCAGGCAATTCTTCCACCCGCATCCCCAGCGGGTTGGGAGACGTAGTCATCGGCTTTGGCATGAATAACCAATGCGGAGCCGTTTTCATCCAGTAGGCCATGAGGCCCGTCATCCAGTGTCACATGGCTTGCTAGGACGTCCAGAGTTAACTT
The DNA here is from genome assembly GCA_964387265.1 of uncultured Vampirovibrionales bacterium. Taxonomy (GTDB): domain Bacteria; phylum Cyanobacteriota; class Vampirovibrionia; order Vampirovibrionales; family Vampirovibrionaceae; genus CAYLWC01. Next base: position 49,626 of record CAYLWC010000003.1, read on the forward strand.
ACCGTCGGCGTTCACATACACGTTGGGGAGATCACCGGCGTGATACCCGCCTTCCACTTTATACCCATGGGCATGGCCTTGTGGGTTGTAGTGTCCTCCGGCAGAGGCGAAGTCTGGAGGCGTACAAGTCCCGGTTTCATGAATATGAAACGCATGCCAGCCTTCCGGGAGGTTTTGCAGCTCCGCCTGAATCAATACGCCGTTTGGGGTTGCCTTCAGGGCGGCGGTTCCAATGGATTCACCCTGCACGTTGATAAACGTGGCGGTGTGCTTCTGGCACTCAGCCAAAACGTTTGCCGTCACAACGCCCAGCGCCAAAACAATCGCAGAAGCAAGAGCAAGCTTGTATTTCATTGTCTCATCCCCATCATAAACGGAACAGATTGTCTCCCCATTGTAAGCCAAAAACCTGAATTCCCCAACCCGGATGCCTACCGATGTTTCCACAGACCTTGCCCCAGTCAAAGCGGCAGGCTGATCTCGACAGTACAACAAATGGGGTGATTTTTTGGAAAGCCGGGCCAGATGTTCTGCCTGTGTATGCAAGTGGGTCTATCCAATGGTGCTGTTGGATCGCGTTAGACAGGTTGCTAAGTGAAGGCTACCCATCTATCTAATTGCCAAAAAGGTTGTCAATCATTAAACTCTTGAACTGGTGCACCCGAGATTCGGATGAGATCGGGAAAGCAAGCCCCGGTATCAGCCACCGGTATCTACCAATGGAAGAGGGGGTACATATGGAAGAGTTAAAAAGACGGTCACACCCGGCATTGGTCCACTTTCCCATAACACTGTTTCCAATCAGTCTGGTGTTTTTGCTGCTTTTTTACGGAACCGGGAATCCGTTTTTCTTTATGGCCAGCTATTGGTGCTTTATGTTTGGAGTGATCTCGGTCATTCCTGTTGCCTTGACCGGTCTGCATGATATGAAGCGACTCAAGCATGTCTCAGAGCAAGGGCATCGCTTGATGAATCTGCATCTGAAAAATGGTGTTTTTATCACGGTATTGAGCCTGCTTCTTGGCTTTTTCTTCCTCTGGCAGCCGCCTTACCATCGGGAAGGTCTCTTTTTCTTTTATACGGCCAGCTTGGTCCTGTTGTCCATTCTGGTGATGGTGCAGGGTTATGTGGCTGCCCGAATGATTTACGGATTTCACCTGGGGGTAGAGGGGGATACCCGGTAACCCGCTAAAACACACAACATGAATTCAGCGGCCTGAAGTAAGCGGGTCGCTGATTGGGCGAACTGAAACGGCTAGAGATGTCCCCTGGTGTCTTCCAGCTTATCCCGTTCATAGCGGGCATTTCTGCGTGTGGGTTTGAGGGTGGGATGGTAAGAAAATAATTGTCTTTGTAAATAAATGTAAATATAAAAGGGATTTCGATCAAATATCCGAAGTATATATTTTTTATTTAAGCGTAGGGATGTTAAACAAAAAATGAGGGATAAAGGTATGGCTATCAATTCGTCTTTTACGCTTTTAAACACTTTTCAAACCGGCAGTCTGATGCAATCTGCCAGCGCCGCCCAAACGGCTGCTTCTGTTTCTGTTGCCTCCGATGTGTTTGAGCTGAGCTCGGATCAACGTTGGGTGACCTGGAACAAGAACACCCGGCCCGACAAAATTGCTTATAAGGGCAATATCTATGAGTATGAAAAAACCCAAGACGACGGGACGTTAAGATACTATGCGATTAATGCCAACAAATTACCGCAAGGGTCCCGCCGCCTGCGTATTAGCTTTACCGGTGATACCCGAAAAGCTGTGATTGGCTATGAAACCGAACGGGTCCAAGTAGGTACCGAGCAGGTTCAAATTGGGACCGAACAGGTTCAGGTCGGTACCAAGCAAGTCCAAACTGGAACCGAACTGGTCATTACCGGATATAACCAGGTTCAGACTGGAACCGAGCAGGTCCAGGTTGGAACCGAAAGTGTATTAACAGGTTATAAACAGGTTCAGGTCGGTACTGAGCAATTCCTGAAAGGGTATGAACAAGTTCAAGTAGGAACTGAGCAGGTTCAGGTAGGCACCGAGCAAGTGCAGGTGGGTACCGAACAGGTTCAAGTCGGTGAGCGCATTGTGGGTTATAACACCATCACCGAACAAGTTTCCCTTAAGCTCAGCCGCGAGCTGGATGGACGTGAAAACGCCGGTGCCATTGGGGATATGCTGAATCGAGGCACCCAACAGTTATCCGATGCCAATCAGTTCTTTTCAGGTGACAAGTTCAACATTTACAAAGTCAGCAATTTGCTTGGCGAGGACAACCAGGCTATTTCCGGGGAAATCGACCCGCTGAGCGATATCAAATGCGCCGATGATATGTATGTGGCCGGGGATCCCCTGGTTGGCGGCAAGGGCAATAATTATGCCCCCGTGGATGTGAACCCGCAAACCGGTTACCTGACCATGTTTGAGGATGGCGCGGACAATGGACGCAAAATTACGATTAACGCCCATGCCGATATTATCAACCCGGACGGCAACAAGGCCTTTACGGAATACGGGTTCGTGATTCAGGATGATAACCTGGAGAAAACCAAGGCGGTGTTATCCGGTGGGAAGCTGACCATTACCGCACCGAATGGCCAAACCCGGACCTTGCTGCCTGGTGAAGAGTATGTGATAGGCAATAGCGCCGACCCAACCGCCAAGTTCTACTATGCCAGTGTACCGGGCGGGGAAAATGGTGCCAACGAGCAACGTCTGATTTTTGAATCCTATGAAAAGCCCAGCCAGGCTGTGATTGATGAACTGGTGGCGAAAGGTATGGACCCCGTCCAGGCTGCGGCTTACCGGGCTAAAACCCAAGCTAGCTTTGGCTTCCGAGTGCCGGATGGTCAGGGTTCCTACAGAATGTCTGCCGGGGTGGGCGCAGGAAACGCCTTATCAACCACCTCAAATGGTGTAAAAACATACTACGACGCTCACTTTAACGAAGCCAACTGTCAGGATATCTGCTTTGACAAAGTGACCTACGAGCCGATTAAAGAGCCGGTATACGAAAACCGCCCGATCTATGGCGAACGTCCGGTATACGAACAGCGCCCTGTATACGAGAACCGTCCGATCTATGGCGAACGTCCAGTGTACGAACAGCGCCCTGTGTACGAGAACCGTCCGGTGTATGAAGATCGCCCGGTTTATGAGCAATGCCCCGTCTACGAAGAGCGGCCGGTATATGAAGATCGCCCGATTTATGAGCAATGCCCCATCTACGAAGAGCGGCCGGTGTATGAAGAGTGTCCGATTTATGAAGAGCGGCCCATCTACAAAGAAAAGCCCGTCTATGAAGATCGCCAGAAGCCAATTTACGGGAAAGAATATAAAATTAAGCCCTCATTGGCCTCCCCGCTGGTCCTGGATCTGGATGGCGACGGCATCACCACCACCGATGTAAGCAAAGTGATTGATATTGATGGTGATGGCATCTTGGATAAGTCGGCCTGGTTTGGTCCTCGTGAAGGGGTCCTGGCCTTCGACGCCAACCGGAATGGTCGGATTGACCTCAACGGCCTGGAACTCTTTGGGAACCACAGTGACGTTGATGGTGATGGAAAACCTGATAACCACGAGAACGGTTTTGATGCCCTGAAGGCCTTTGCGGCCCGTCATCTGGGCCAGGCAGCCGTAGCCGATAACCAACTGGATGCCGCTGAACTTCAGGCCCTGGAAAACCAAGCCGGTCTGCGGATGGTTGTAGGCAACCAGGTGCACAAGGTTTCCAGCTTCGGTATTAACCAGATCAACCTGAATTATCAGGAAACCAACATTCAGGATCAGTTTGGGAACGAAACCCGTCAGGTATCCAGCTTCAAGCGGACCCTGAGCAACGGCCAGACTGTTACCCGGGATATCAATGATATCTGGTTGGTTAACACCCCAATGGATACCCAGCCACAGTCTGTGAATAAGCCTGCTCAGAGCCGGGCTCCCCAGCAACAACAGCCGATGGCTTTCGGGAACCTCTTCCAGCAGTTGTTTAATCTGTTCCAGCAATTGTTGATGCAGATGTCCCGGATGTAATCCACAAACTTCAGTGAGATCAGTAGGTGATACGGTGGTGCTTCGGCGCCACCGTTTTAATCTGTGGGCTTTATAGAAGACGAGATCATTTGTCCCGCTGCCTGTTCCAGCGTGCCAATGGCTTCCTGATAACTGCTGAGGGCTTGATCATACTTTTTCCGAAGTTCCAGGCGCATCAGAAGATCTTGATGGGTAAAAGACGTTTTTTTGGCTTGAGCAGACGCAAACAGGAACGGTTGATATTGCGCCATGATCTGCTGCTGAACCTCCAATTGCTTCAGGGCTTGTCGAATCTCAAGTTCCCTCTGGCGTTCCTGGGATTGACGAGCAGTCTGTAATTGGGCTTGCCGTGTTTTGGCGGCCCGTATTTCTCCTTGTTGCCGGTTAAACAAGGGAATTTCCATGGCGGCGATGATAAAGGCATTGATATCAGTGGTATCACCAAAGACCATGTCCGGCCCGGCAGCCAGTATTAAATTGGGGATGCGTTCCGCCTGGGCGGCTTTGACTTCCGCTTCCGCCAGCCGAAGTGTCAGGGGTTTTGCAGGACGCCCAGCAACTGTAAAGTCAGCCTTGGAGTAAATATCAACTGGCGGATGGAGAAGCTGCCACGGTGTCTCCAGGGGCTGGCCCAGCAGATAGTTTAACTGATACTGGGCCTGCTCGGCGTCTGTCTGGGACAGGAGATATTGCCGGTTCAGTTCCGCAAGCTGCAGTTTTTCTTTTACTGTCTGTACTGTATGGGGCAAAGATGGGGGATGCGTTTTAAACTGTTGAAAAACCAGAAGGCGTTGCTGAGCAATGTAGAGTTGGGTATAGGCCCGGCGAACCTGATGTCGAATTGTGAGTTGATGCTGTTGGTGGGCGTGTTGGGCTTGCTCTTTTTTAATCTGGGCGATTTCAAGGCGATGCTTTCGTTTTCCTCCCAGGGGGATGGTTTGTTCAATGCCGATTCGATAGGTGTCTTCCGCAATTCCGTTGTCACTGAGCAAAACAGGATTGGGAAAGGCTTTGGCTTTCAGGATTTCAGCGTCTGCAATGGCGGTATCAAAGTGGGTCATTTCTAAATCCGGGTTGTGCAATAAGGCCAGCTGAAACGCCCGCTCCAGGCTGAGCGGTTGTTGAGCGTACCCAGTTGAGGCCCCCCACAGAAGACATAGTAGCATGCATGTAAATAGCATAGATCCGTGTTTCACCGGAAAGCCCCTCGATGTAGCGATTACTTTGATAGGCCCTTTCTACCACGGAGAAAAGGCTGAAACAAGGTACAAATGGCTAAGATTGTGAAGGTTCTCTAGGGCTTTTTATTATGCCAGACTACGCTGTAGAGATCATGGCGGCGGTCTTTGATGTTCATGACCGTGCCGGAATTGCGGGCCTTAAATAAGCTCCCCAGCCGGAGATCGGCAAAGGCAACCATTTCCACATTGGGGGTGGTATCAGCGGCGATGCCGTCTCGGGAGAAATAAAAGTCACAAGGCGTCAGAATACAGCTTTGGGCGTATTGGATGTCCATATTGTACACCCTGGGCAGGTTCCCTACATTTCCCGACATGACCACGTAGCACTGGTTCTCAACGGCCCTGGCTTGGGCCGAATACCGGACTCGTAAATACCCTTGACGCTCATCGGTGCAGAAGGGGACAAACAAAATATTAGCCCCCTGGTCAATTAAATGGCGAGCCAACTCCGGGAACTCGCAGTCATAACAAATTAAGACGCCCACTGGACCACAATCGGTATCAATGACATTCAACTGATCCCCGCCCTCGATATTCCACCAGTAGCGCTCACTGGGTGTGGGGTGGATTTTCGGCTGTTCATGCACGGAACCATCTCTGAGGCAGATAAAGGTAATATTTTGAATTGCCCCGCCCTTTACTTTCGTGGGATGGGATCCGGCGATGATATTTACGTTATATTTGATGGCTAGACGTTTAAAGAGTTCTTTAATCTGATCGGTATACTCGGTGAGACGGTCAATGGCTTTTTCTGGCGGAAGCGGATCGTTTTCAATGGAAAGCAATTGCAAGGTAAAGAGTTCCGGGAAGACCACAAAATCCGATTCATAATCAGAAACGACATCCACAAAATAGGTTACAATCTGTTCAAACTCTTCAAAAGAACTAATTTTCCGTTGCTCATACTGGACCGTGGCCAGGCGGATTGAATCTGGGGTCCGGTTAGAACGATGCTCTCTTAATTGGGCATCATGGGGGATTTCGGGATTCCGCCAAAGCATGTGGGTGGCATACCCCAGAGATTCTTTATCACTGGGCATGTAGTTTTCCAGAATGCCAATCACTTCAAAATCTTGTTTAATTTGGAAAGTCAGAATCGGGTCCCGAATTTTTCGTGCCTGAACCTGCTCAATATAATTTTCAACGGTTCCAGCTTTTTTGATTCGGCTATGGAGCAGCGGTAAGCGTCCGCCAAAAACAATGCCTTTCAGCCGCAGGTTCTGGCAGAGGTTTTTCCGTTCCCGGTAAAACCGCTCACCGATCCGTAACCCCCGATAATCTTCATCCACAAAGACTTCCATGCCATAGAGATAATCCCCATCCGGCAGGTGGGTGGTTCCATAGCCATTGCCGGTAATTTCCCGCCAGTTGTGTTTGCTGAAGGCCATCTTTTCCGTAACCCGGATGGATGCGCAATAGCCTACCACATCGCCCTCATAAATGGCTACAAATTGGCCTTCAGGGAAATTATTGATCTGCCCCCGCAAGACTGGCTTGGAATAGGGGGGGATATTCTTGTAGACTTTTTCGGAGAGGGCTTGAATCTGATCAATATCTGAGGTTTTTGCGTTTCGAATGGTCAGGACAGGCTTTTTACCCGTTTTTTTCATGGCGATTCCTTTAAGTTTTTAATGCTTTGGCATGTTTTATGGGGCTAAAGGGCTTTGAGCCAAAAGGCCAGTGTGTGTTCTTGCTCAATGATAGAGCCATCGGGTTGGATGGTGGGCCACTGGTAATATATTAACAAATCCTTCCGTTGCTGAAAGCCCATGGACTGCCAATAAGGGGCTGGATCATAATACACGTCGGGCCGTTGGGGATCTTGTTCTGGTTTCAGTATGGCAGCAAAACAGACGGTTTGATATCCCAGACTTTTGGCATAACTTTCTCGCAGTCGGTAAAACTGCTTGGCGATACCTTGTCCCCGGTAACGGGGCTTCACCAGAATCTCGCTGTAGTAAAACACGGTTTCAGGGACAATGCCATGATCGGAAAATAATGAAGCCGCTCCTTCCAGAATATCGGCTTCGCTCTGTAACGGTAAGGCGGTGGCTACCCCAATGATCTGATCGTGATCCGTATCTGTGGCGATGAGAACAAGAGCATGTGTTTCTGTCAGAAATCCTTGAAGGTAATGTTGTTCATACGTCAAATTCCCTTTGTAGAGGTAGGGGTACTCCTGAAACACCTCAATCCGCATGGTGGCGATGTCTGGAATATAACCAGCGATTTGTGGGTTTGGGATGTGCTGAACCTGGATGGTCATGGTTTTTCTTTATTCAGGATGGGTGCTTGGAGTTCTCTCCAATACCAATAATTCTTGGAATTGCGCGATGGCTTGATAGTGTTTTTGAAGATACTCTTGGATGCTTTGTTGTATGGGTGAGAAAAAAGGTTTGTGGGTTTGGGCCAGAATATAACGAACCTGATGCTTTTCAAGCGCTTGAATGATATCCGATCCGTCTGTGCCTCGGCTCAGATAGTGGTAATCGTACTTTGTCGGGTTGATGTGTTGTGTGAAATAGTATAGCTCCGCATAGGAATCCGCAAGAATATAGAGATCATCCGCGCGCTTGCTGAATTGCTGAATGAAAATTAAGGGCTGGGCGAGCTGCTCGTATTGATTTTTAGTCACGATAATCTGCTCCCGCTGGATGGGGAGTTGGTACTGGTAAGCGTGTAATGGATTCTGAACCCACTGTTGCCAATGGTCGGAGGTAAAAGAATAAGCGTTGAGAATACCCAAAGCCAGCCAATTCGATAAAATAAGCGCGACCCCAAATTTTCCGACAGTTTGTCCATGTTGCGCAAAAACAAAACAGAGATAAACCAGCAAGATGGCTAGGGGGGCAAAGTTGGTGGCAAAGTAGGGTGTGGCAAAGACCGGGTAGGTATTCCAGAAGCACAATATGCCATAAATGAGTAAATAGACGGCTAGCCAGGGATGCCGTGTGCTCTGCCTATCCTTTAGCTGGGGCCATATCAACAGCAATGTCCCAAACATAATCCAGATTGGCAGCTGGAGAAGGATGAGCCAAGAAACAAAATTCCACTGATGATAGTCTTGGATCTGCAAAAGCAGATAGCACCATATCAGCAGAACGAGACAAGCAGCCCAGCGGATATTCTTGAGCCACAATAAACATCCGGCAACAGTTAACCCAATAAAAACAGCGCTGTTTTTTCCCAGGGAAAGCATGTAGTCCTGGAAAAAAATATCCAGCAGAACCGATGGTACCCGAATGAGGCTGTTTTCAAGAAAATGCAGAGCCTCCCCTTGAAGGAGAAAAGGGATTAAATAGAGAAAAACTGTGAATGCCCCACCCAGCATAAAAACCTGAATATCTTTTGCAAACTGGCTGAAGCGGAAGGATGTTCGGGTCATTTGCCGGAAAATCATGTAAATGATCATCAGAACAGGCAGTAGATAAATCAGGAAAAGGTGCAATGACATGCTCTTGGAAAAAATCAGGAATGCGCTGAGCGGGATCAGAACAAGGAGGCTGTAGGCGTATAGTTGCCCCAGTCGGTGCATTCGAGAGGGTGATGGATGGGTGTGTGTGGGGTGTTGTAAGTGGGCCAACATGAGGATCAGGAAAAAACTGAACGCGGAGTAAAGCCCCACGGTTTGCTTCATCAAAAAGCTGATCCCAACCAGTACGCCAGCTCCAAGAAACCACCCCCACCGATGTCGAATGGAGCCATCTGAAAGTGGGCGAGTCCATACCAGAAAGGCGAAAAAGGAAAAAAATAAAGCATACCAATTGGCGCCGACAGCGGGATATAAAGACAGGGTTGTGGCCAGGACGAACAGTGTGGTTAGGTGAGCCCAGAAAGGGTTCATCAGTTTTTTGGCAAGATGAAACACGCTCAAGAGAAAAAGAACAATGAGACATAACAAGCCCACCCGGATCGAAAAAACGCTGGTGCCGAGAACTTTCAACCAGAGGGCGTTATAGAAAACCGTCCCGCCCAGGTAGGCGCAGATGTAATCTACATTGGGCAATAACCCCTGAAGCAGTCGCTCGGACTGCAAGGCAAACAGGCCTTCCTCATCCTGAAGGCCGACGCGGAACAGGGGTAAGAAATAACCCAGCGGCAGCAATACCCAAAGCAGGTAATGAAACCACGTAAGTATAGGGGTGACCCGTTGCTGGTGCCGTGAAAAAAACTCTGGTAAACCCACAGAAAACGCCTTCCACTCAAAAAGCATCTGTTTTCATTATACGGGGGCTATGCTATCGGGGCCATTACCAGTGGGTCAAAAACGAGGCTTTCCAAAGCTGGTTGTTGGCAAGGTGCTGATGAAACTGGGCTTTTTCCGTCATCTGCTCTTTTGGGGTGAGTGCTTTCTCCTGGGTCAGCATGGTCAAGGTCGATTGAACGACCTGCTCGAGCGCTGTGTCTGGAAGCGGAAACAGGTCCAGTTGCAGGGATTCAATCAGGATATCCATCAAGGTTTCCGCTTGCTCATGCTGAAGGGCGTACTGAACTTGGGCCCGAATAAAGGGCACGTCAGGAGCCAGTCGCTGTTTCAGTTCCGGGTGGGTGCGGGTCAGTTCCAGGACTTTTTTATATTGCGAGCCATAACGATCCACAAGCTGCCGGACCACGTCGGTTTCAATCTGGTATTCCAAAGCAGCTTTGGGGACTTGTTCCTGCAGATAGGTGGGCCAATCCCGAATCTGGCGACTTCCAGGCAAAGGCCTGCGCAGGGTGGGGGATTTTTTTTGAATGGGGAGAACCGAGGTCAGTTGGTTCGCGACCTCATCGGCTAAACTACGCTGGGTGGTTAATTTACCCCCGATGATATGGAAAACCCGGCTTTGATCTTTTTTCAGGATGATATGACGTCGGGTCACTTCTCGTGCGGATTTATCGCTTTTGGGAAGGGGGCGGAACCCGGCGTAAGCGGAAAGCACCTGATCCGGTGAGAGGTTCAATCCGGGAAAGCGCCGGTTGCTTGATTCCAACAGGTACTCTACCTCTTCCCATGTCGGGTAGGGGCTGGTCCATTCCTTGTCATCGGTGGTACCGATCAGCAGGTAGGGAGTGGCTTCCCCGTCTGATTGAATGGGAAAAGGAATGATGAAAAACGGCCTGTCATCCACCGTGCTGGAATACATGGCATGCTTGAGCCCGAGTGTATTTTGAACCAGAATGTGGGTGCCTTTGGTAGGGCCCATCTGCGATTCTGGTTTCCACTGGGACTCGGTCGCCTCAATCACCTCATCCACCTTGGGACCTGCGGCATTGATGACGTACTTGGCTTTGACCTGATAGGTTTGTTGCGTCAGCAAATCTTTGAAGGTAATGATGGCATGATTCAGGTCCGGGTGTTCCTGGATTTTTACTACTTCGGCATGCCGAATGGCATGAACCGGCTGCTTATCCGAATGTTGACTCAAAGCATCCTGGACCGTCTCAATGGTGAGTCGATCCGGGTAGGCTACCTGGGCGTCATAGTACAGGAACCCCCCCTTGAGCTTGCCTTGATCGGTCAGGCCTGGCGCTAAATCTTGGGTCAGCTCTTTTCGGCTTAAACTGCGGTGACGGGGCAAGCGGCTGGTCTTTTCCATGATGCCGGTAAACCAGTCATAAAGATTCAATCCGGCTTTCAGCTTCCACCGGGGATGCTTGTCCCCTTCATATACCGGCAGCATCATGCCAATGGGGCGAATCAGGTGCTTGGCCAACCGGAGCATTTTTTGCACTTCCCGCCGAGACTCGTAGACCAGAGGTAAATCCAGGTATTCTAAATAACGCAATCCACCATGGTACAAGCGGGAATTGTTTCGGGTGGGGCGATTGGGCTCGGTTTTACCGATCATGGCAACCGAGGCTCCCCGAAGGGCCAGTTCTCGCAAGAGGGCACTCCCATTGGCGCCATCGCCAATGATCACCGTATCAAAGACATGGGTTTCCAGTTGTTGCGGAAAAACCCGAGGACGGCGTCCAAATAGCGGAGGTGAATTGGCGGGGAGTCTGTCCATACGCATGAGCATGACCTTGCTTCCAACAGAAAGAATTATAGCCCATCGTATTACAAAGGTCGGATGCAGGGGTGGGATATTTTCGGATTGTAAACGGGTGAGACTGGATAGGGCAAGCGGTCTGATTTTCTAGAGAAAACTAATCGGCTATCTGGCTTAAGTGTTTTCGATCCAGCACATGGACCCGACTGCCCTCCACTTTAATAAGCCCTTCGCCGCTGAGTTTTTTAAACGATCTGGACAGCGTTTCGGGAATGGTGCCCAAAATGGCGGCCAGCGTTTTCTTCTGGATTTTAATCACCGCTTTATCAGGTGAGTTCTCACTGACGGAAAGCAGGTACTTGGCCAGCCGGGAATCGACGCTTCGGAGGGAAAGATCTTCGATGAGCCCGCTAAACTTATGGAGCCGTTGGGCAAACACGCTGAGCATGTTCAAGGCAATATCCGGGTGCATTTTAACGAGCTGTTGAAAGCCAGACCCCTGAATAGCCAAAATTTTGGTGGGCTGCGTACACAGGGCATTGGCAGGATATCTCGGAATCCCGCTAAAGATCGGGACTTCTGCAAAAATCTCGCCTGGCCCAAACAAGTGCAAGATCATCTCCTTGCCTTCTCGCGAGATTTTATAAATCTGCACCTGCCCCTCCAGCACGATATAAAAAGACGTTGCCTCCTCGCCTTCCCCAAAGATCATTTCTCCCGATTCATACTGGTGAGCGGAACTGACGCGTGCCAGTTGTTCCAATTGTTCAGGGGTGAGCAGGCGAAAGTAAAGCTGTCGTTTGAGCAGGTCTTGAATAGTCATTCCACAAAATCATGATTTAAAATACGGACAAACATTGGGGGATGATCCTGTTTGAAGAATCATCCTTTGATTATAAATTGAATCCGGTTTCTGTATAGACCTGGTTTTAGGCGTGGATTTTAATCACCAGAAAAACGCAGTCGGTTTCAGCCTTAGCGCCATGGGGAGTGCCGGAAGGCATCTCAACAGAAGTACCCGGCTGCATGGTGTATTCTTCATCCCCGGCAGTAAACTGGGCCTTGCCCCGGAGCCAGATGACCAACACATGAGCGTCCGTCTTATGACAATTCAGCACTGTCTCTGCTTTCAGGGTGACTTGCTTGGTGATGACGTTGCCGACTTCTAACACGTTGGACAAGGTAGGTTTGTTCTCCTGAAACGTCGGTTTCTCTAAAAAGTTTCGATATGTAATGGATTGGGTTGCTGATGGGCTCATGGTTTCCTCCCTCCTTTAAATGGTGAATACCGACATCATAGTCAGGTTGAGGGGTGGGTTGCATTGACTAAGATCAAGTGCGCTAAAAAAGAAGCCCGAAACCAGTGGGCTTCGGGCACTAAGGATGTGTTTATCCTTATGAATAAAGAAGTCTGATTATTGAGGGGTCATGTCTTTTTGGAGTCTGGAGAACGCCAATATGGATAAATTACTATGTATGTAATTTCAAATCAATGGGGTTTTTCAAAATATCTGGATCCATATCAATATCACTCCGTTTTACCGGTGATTCTATGGTTTTCTGCAAAGGCAAAGTGGCTTAGACAGCTCAGGAGCCCCAGGAGATTTAAGCGGATGGACTCGCCCGAGAACAGCCCGCCATTTGGATCCGTTTGTATAATAGGGGGCAACCGGGGGTCTAAAGGGAGGTAGCACAATATGCGGAGCTTGCGCTTCCATACGTTAAACCAGTGGGTAAGTCGGATAAAGGCTGATAACTTGATTCTGTTGTTATGGCTCTCCCTGCTGGCGTTCGCCCAAGTGACCTTCTATGTCATGATGGACTATGTCGTGATGGACAGTGAACTGTCTGGTTATGATCGGCTTATTGTTGATGGGGCGAGTCAGCTGGCATCTCCGTTGATGATCCTGTGCATGCTGTGGATTACCACGCTGGGATCCCCATACCTGGTTCTGGGAACGTCTGCCATACTATTTATTAGCTTTACTTTGGGGAGGCGATACCGGTCTGCCTTGCTTTTTCTGCTTAGTCCAGGGGGTGGCCTTTTTTTGACTGGGGTCATGAAAGATCTGATGGATCGAGCCCGTCCCATGATCAGCCATCCCATCTACCAGGAAACAGGTTATAGTTTTCCCTCAGGCCATGCGACGGTGGCGGTCTGTTTTTACGGGTTGCTGATTTATTGGATCATCAGCTCGGCTGGCCGGCCGCTTGGATTACAAAAGCGGATGCTGGTAGGAGCGCTTTTCCTTTTAATTTTGGCGATTGGCGTTTCCAGGGTCTATCTGGGTGTCCATTTTCCCTCGGATGTGCTGGGTGGATTTTATTTGGGGCTGTTTTGGCTGAGTTTTTGTCTCTGGCTGAGCAGAGGGTGGCTGCTTCAGAGGTTGTTGTGACTAACCAGCTGGGTAAAATTTATACCCGGTCTGCTGATTGCCTTTTTCGGATCTGCCCATAGTAAGGTAGAGGGGGATCTTTGGAATAAGACAAAAACAGAGAGGGAGGTTATGATGTCGGAATTGGACCTGACGCCGGATTTGCAACAGATTGTCGGGTATTTTAATGAGATAAGCCCATTGACTGGCAAGGTGCGGCTGGAATTTTGCGTGAGGCGCCGGATTCCTGACAGCGATCTCAACAGCATTATTGAGGCATATCTGTATCCGTTGGATGAGGAGGCCAGACGATGTTTGGGGGATCAGCCATGGCTCCATATGCAAGTTATGGGAGATACCATTAACCCGGCCCTGATGAATTATGACTGGGTGCTTCATTTGAAAAAACCGTATTCTGGACCGGGTCAAACGGGTATGTCAGAAATTTTGGAGGTTCATGTTGAGCAGGCGCGTTTATCTCATGTATAAATTCGTTGTCCATGGCGCAGGTGCTTCTTTAGACAGTTTGATCATTGTCAAACGCCAGATTGGGGCCTAAAATAGAGCGAGTATTTACCAGGGCGGGAAAGGCCGAGCCAGGCCAATTGACCCTCATCTGGCGTGTGGAAGGAATCTTGGAGGGGGAAATGATGAATAAGGATCAGTTTGTCAAGAAAGTTCAGGAATTGACCCATCTGCCGACTCGGGAAATGGCGGAAGAAGGGATGCAGATCGTGTTGAGCCTGCTGAGTCATCGGCTGACGCCGGAGGAGGCCAAGGATGTCGAATCTCAGCTCCCGACGGATATGAAAAGTATCTGGAACAGCGATACCTGGATCACCAATTTCTTGAGTATTTCACGGCAGGCTCAGTTGAAATATCGAAAAAAAGAAGAATTATATTCCCTGATCGACAACGAGTTAAGCAAGACCAATTTGCCCATTGGGGCAGAACATTTGGCACTGGCAGTTTTTCACGTGTTAAAAGAGCAGATCACGGAAGGGGAAATCCAGGATATTGCCGCTCAATTGCCCGAGGATATTGAAGAGGTCTGGCAGGTTGCTTAAATGAAAGAAGGAGAAGGTGAGATGACACATGTGGTACAGGCAGAAATTTCCGTGGAGCCGATGGGAACCGAGTCAACCAGCATCAGTAATTTTGTAGCCGCCAGTGAAGACGTACTGCAGGATTACCCCGATGTTCGTTACCAGATTCATGCCATGTCCACGGAGCTGGAAGGCGAGTTGCACCGGGTCTTTAAAGTGATCGAGCGGATGCATGAAGCCCCATTTCAACAGCAGGCCAAGCGAGTGGTAACCACCATCCGCCTGGATGATCGCCGGGACCGGGAAAACTCCATGAAGCAAATGGTTAATAGTGTCCAGCAAAAGGCGCAACTATAAAAAAGCCGAAAACAGGTGGCCTTCAAAGCCATCTGTTTTATTACCTTTTGTTCCAATATTCATCTGAGACACCAATGATTTGGTACTCGCCTGCGATATCCGGGACATCACCTGGCCCATCGGTGGCTTCCAATGTGCCATATTGAGTGCGCCAGACCTCAGGTTTTCTTTTCTCCGTCGGCTTGCGCTCTTTTGTTTTTCGCTGTCGTGGTCCTTCTTTCATCCGTCAAATTCTCCCGGAGACGTCTGTACCGATGATAAAGGAGAATCTGAAGGCTTACCATTGAGCGTCTGGCTATCATGCTTTAGCCAACTGGTTGTCTGAGGGCTTTAAATTCTTCGGTTGCTGCAATCAGGGCGCTTAAAGTTCCCGGCTCATCGTAGGCGTGGCCAGCGTCGGCAATTAACTGGAAGTTGGCCTCAGGAAACACCTGGTACAGATCCCATGCGTTTTTGGCTGGGCAAATCACATCATAGCGGCCATGAATCAGCCAGGTGGGGATGTGGCGAATGCGATCCACGCGCTTCAGTAATTGTTTAGGATCCTCGAAAAAGGCATTGTTCACAAAATAATGGCACTCAATCCGGGCCATGGCCAGGGCGTGCTGGGCTTCCTCAAAGTTGGAGATGACATCCAGATTAGGAAGGAGCTTACATGTGGTTCCTTCCCAGCGGCTCCAAGCCTGGGCCGCCTTAAGCCGGGTTTCCTCATTTGCGTCGGTTAAAAGCCGGTAATAGGCATGCACCATTTTATGACGCTCCGATGGGGATACCGGGGCGATGTATTCTTCCCAAAGGTCGGGGAAAATCCAGGAACAGCCTTCCTGATAAAACCAATGAATTTCCTCGGGGCGACAGAGAAAAATACCCCGTAAAATCAGGCCGGATACACTACCCGGGTGGGTTTCGGCATAAGCCAACGCCAGCGTACTTCCCCATGAACCGCCAAAGACCAACCATTGCTCAATGCCCAGATGTTGCCTGATTTTTTCAATGTCCGCCACCAGATCCCAGGTTGTATTTTCTACCAGGCAGGCATGGGGTGTGCTGCGTCCGGCGCCTCGCTGATCAAAGAGGATAATCCGGTAGTGGGCCGGATCAAAAAGTCTGCGGTGATTGGCTGAACAACCTCCACCAGGTCCGCCATGGAGAAAGACAACGGGTTCACCCTGTGGGTTGCCCACTTCTTCCACGTAGAGTTCATGAATATCGGAAACCTTGAGTTGAAAAGTCCGATACGGCTCAATGGGGGGAAAGAGGGTGTGCATAAGATTGACCGGAGTTGCTGCCTGTACCGTTATTATACCGTTGTCCCGTCAATCTGGGGAAGCGCAATTAGATGGGCCGCCTTCCGCGGGGAGTGTACCGGAGTCGCCAGTACAGCCCAGTTTCAAGCACTTCTGGAAAGATGTCTCCCTGATCCAGCAAGACTGTATCATGATCAGAGAGGCTCCCTTGCTCGTCGACGAGTTCGTAGACCCCGTGAATTGGCGCGGTATCACCAGGTTCAAACAGCTCTTGTTCTGTTTTTTGAAAAGGCATACTGGCTTCTCCAACTCTTGAGCTTGCTATAGGCACGGTTTTGGATCAACCATTGTTGGCTGTTCTTCTATTTTAAAGCTTCTCCAGGGTTTGACTATTGGATAGGTGGCTATTTTCACATCTCCATCTGTCTGCCTGAAAAACATGAAGGTGTTTGCGTGTCCGGGAGAGTTTGATACGATGACGAGGAAACCCGCCTAAAGATCAGGCTGGCAGTCACAGATCAGCATCAGAAACAGGAAAGGTTGGCGTCATGTCGGACGGGGTATCCGGGGCAGATCATCAGGAAATGGACCAAAAATCCGATTCATCAAAAGAAGCCGGATCATGTTGCCATCATTCGCAGTTCACGGGGACGCATCGGGATCCGGTGTGCGGGATGAACGTGGAGGAAAGCCCGCTGCAATGGCAATATCAAGGAACAACCTATTATTTTTGTCGCCAGGGCTGTCTGGAGACCTTTAAGACTGACCCAAAACGGTATCTGAACCCCCAAACTGATGCTCAGACCTCAGCGACGGGCAAGTACATTTGTCCCATGTGCCCAGGGGTGGAGCAAGAAGGTCCGGGGAGTTGTCCCAAGTGCGGCATGGCTTTGGAACCCGAGCACCCGGTGGCGGCTCAGGAAAAAATGGAATATTATTGCCCCATGCACCCGGAAGTGGTCAGCGATCAACCGGGAACTTGCCCCAAGTGTGGGATGGCCCTGGAACCTCGGCAAATTATGGTTGAGGAGGAAGAAAGCCCGGAGCTGAAAGACATGACCCGTCGGTTCTGGGTGTGCCTGGTCTTAACGGTTCCTGTTCTGGTGATTGCCATGGGGCACATGATTCCGGGGATGCAGGGGCTGGGTGCGGATCCGGTCTTTCGCTGGATCGAGCTGATTTTGGCGACCCCGGTGGTTTTGTGGGGAGCCTGGCCGTTTTTCCAACGAGGGTGGGCTTCGCTTGTTAATAAGAGCCTGAATATGTTTACCCTGATTGCCCTGGGGGTCGGAGTATCGTATTTATACAGTGTGGTGGCGGTGTTCATCCCGCAAGTTTTCCCCCCGGCCTTTCGGGATGAAGCCGGACAAGTCGGGGTTTACTTTGAAGCGGCAGCGGTCATTACCACGCTGGTATTGCTGGGGCAGGTGCTGGAATTGCGTGCTCGGGGGCAGACCAGCAGGGCGATTAAAGAATTGCTGGGGCTAGCGCCCAAAACCGCTCGTCTGGTCAAAGACGATGGTTCTGAAGAGGATATCCCTCTGGCCGAAGTTCGGCCCGGACAACATCTGCGGGTTCGTCCGGGGGAAAAAGTGCCGGTGGATGGAAAGGTTGTGGACGGGGCCAGCCAGGTGGATGAATCCATGATGACCGGCGAGCCGGTACCTGTGGAAAAACATCCGGGAGATCCGGTCACAGGTGGGACGGTGAACGGGACCGGTAGTCTGGTGATGGTGGCTGAGCGAGTGGGAAGTGATACGCTGCTGGCTCAAATTGTGTCCATGGTGAGTGAGGCCCAGCGGAGTCGGGCACCGATTCAACGGGTGGCGGATATGGCTGCCGCTTACTTTGTCCCGGCGGTTGTTCTGATTGCGATTCTCACTTTTATGATATGGGCGATGATGGGGCCACCGCCCCAGATGGCGTATGCCATCGTCAATGCGGTGGCAGTGCTGATTATTGCCTGTCCCTGCGCTTTGGGGCTTGCCACTCCCATGTCGATTATGGTGGGAACAGGTCGGGGGGCCCAGGTCGGAGTCTTGGTCAAAAACGCCGAGACGCTGGAAGTCATGGAAAAGGTGGATACGCTGGTGGTGGATAAAACCGGGACGCTGACAGAGGGAAAACCCAAACTTGTTACGGCGGAGGCGGCGCCTGGGTTTGAAGAGCAAACGCTCCTCAGGCTGGTGGCCTCACTGGAACGGGGCAGTGAGCATCCACTTGCGGCAGCCATTGTCCAGGGGGCGGAAGAGTGGGGCGTGACCTTTGCGCAGGTGGAAGATTTCCAATCAGTAACGGGTAAGGGGGCCATGGGGCGTGTGGAAGGGAAGCAAATCGCCGTGGGGAACAAGGCGTTGATGGAAGCCCAGAGTGTCCCGTTGGGCGATATAGAGCCCCGAGCGGAGGCGCTCCGGCAGGATGGGCAAACGGTTATGTTGGTGGCCATTGATGGTCAGCTGGCCGGCCTCATTGGTGTGATGGATCCCATTAAGGCCTCAACCCCGGATGCGATTCGTAAACTTCATGAAGAGGGCCTGGAAATTATCATGATGACCGGGGATAACCGGACCACGGCAGAGGTGGTGGCCCGGAAGCTCGGGATTGATCAGGTGGAAGCTGATGTGTTACCCGAGCACAAGGCTGATGTGGTAAAGCGCCTGCAAGCCAAGAGACGTGTCGTGGCCATGGCGGGAGATGGGATTAACGATGCCCCGGCCTTGGCCCAGGCCCAGGTGGGGATTGCCATGGGGACCGGAACCGATGTGGCCATGGAAAGCGCTGGAATTACTTTGTTGAAAGGGGACCTACAAGGGATCGTCAAAGCCCGGCGGCTCAGTCAGGCGACCATGCGCAATATCCGCCAGAACTTATTTTTTGCCTTTATTTATAACAGCTTGGGTGTCCCCATTGCCGCGGGGGTTCTTTATCCGTTTCTGGGGATTTTGCTCAGTCCGATGATTGCGGCGGCGGCCATGAGTTTTAGTTCTGTGTCGGTGATTGGGAACGCCCTTCGCCTACGCACTATAAAGCTATCATAGGTTTTTTAAGAAATTCCAAGGCCAATTGGTTAAATTCGTCGGGTTTCTCCAGGGCGATCACATGGCGTCCATTGGGAATGGCCTTGACCTCGCAAGGGGCTCCCAGATGATCGCAGATATATTGGTAGTATTCCCGAGGGGTGGGATCATCCTGTCCGTGAATAATAATGGCAGGAGCCTTAATTTGATCGAGCTTCCCAACATAAGGTGGATAAGACAGTTCTATGGTAATCAGAATCACCGCTCTGGGGTCGACTTTGGATTGGACATTCACTAGCAGGTCATAACAACCGTAGGTTTGCATGCCGATTTTGTTGACGATGAGCGCGGCCTTGCGCTGGCCCAGCAGGGCAAACAAGGAAGAAAGGGTAAGCAGATATACGCCGATGGCCATCATGAGGGGCCATGCCTGGGGATGATAGGGCGGTTTTAGCCCTCCGACGGGGCCTTGTAATACCAGAGAGAGTACCTGTTCCGGGTGCCAGCAGCCAAAGGTAAGCGCTACCGCGCAACCCAGCGATAATCCCATCAAGTGGGCCTTTTTAATATCCAGGTGATCCATAAACTCTTGGAGCACCTGGGCATACGTGGTAATGGTATAAGGGGATTTTCGATCCGACTTGCCATGGCCGGGATAGTCAAAGAGGTAGACCTCAAACTCCTGGGTGAAGGCCTCAATTTGAGGGGCCCAAATGACTGTGGCGGAGGCGAGTCCGTGTAGCATAATCAGGGCGGGTTTTCCTTTGCCCGGCTCTTTGCCGTGGACTTCATAGTAAATATTTACATCTTGTGAGGTTTTAAAAAAACTCATGGTTCCCGATGGGCTCACTCCTACTTGTATTGTAGCCTAGCTAGATCCTTTTTCCCAGCTTTTTATATACCCTAAGGCTGTTTTTAAAATAAAACGCTTCTGTTACAGTGGTTTTATGGGATCCGTTTTATCCATTCCAACAGACTGGCTTTATCCCGGCTCTTTTCAGGAGGCGGGGGAAGTGCAGCGCCAGTTGGCAAAACAGGTGATTCGAGCAGACCAACTGCCCAAGCCCCTCTCGAAACTCAAAACCGTTGCCGGGGCCGACATTAGCAACAACTGGAGAGATCCATCGCAAATCATTTATGCGGCCCTGGTTGTGCTGGACTATTCCAGCTTGCGGGTTTTAGAAAAAAGTCCGGCTCACATGAAAGCTCCCCTCCATTACCAACCGGGCTTTTTAGCGTTTCGGGAAGTTCCGGTGCTAGTAGAAGCCTATCAGGCCCTTGAGCGAAAACCGGATGTGATTTTAGTCGATGGCCATGGCATTAGTCATCCCCGAGGTTTGGGGATTGCCAGTCATTTGGGGGTCTTGCTTGATTGCCCCACCATTGGGGTAGCCAAATCCATTCTGATAGGAAAACCTGAAGGGGAATTGGGGCCGGATCCAGGTGAACAAGTCCCTTTAATGTGGAAGGGGCAACACATTGCCCAGGTCCTGAGGACCCGTAAGCGCTCTAACCCGTTGTATATCTCGATTGGACACAAAGTGTCTTTGGAAACGGCAGTTGAGATTGTTCAAACCTGTCTGATAGGTTATCGCCTCCCCGAGCCCACTCGTCAGGCCCATCTGGCCGCCAATGCGTTTCGAAAGGCAATGATATAGTCCCGGAGCGTTAAAATAGGCAATGTTTCATGAGCGGATGTTTTTATTGTATATAGAAGCGTGATGAGGTGTATATCCATGTGGCGTCTAATCTCCTGCGGGCTTGCACTATTGGTGCTGGTCTCCCTGAACCTTACGGCCCAAAGCCAAGATAATGCGTACTTTCCTTCTGACAACTTTTTCCGTAGCCGGAATACATTGCCTGACTCCCAGTTGGATTTTACCGATGACACGCAGGAATCCTGTTGCGCCGATGACGCGCCAGTTGTAGACCCCAACGCCCCCACTGGATCCTCGTTTAAAGCGGAGAACCCCTCGTACACCGATTACGGCAACGATCCCAAGCTGGTGGAATGCGAAAAAATGCAGGGCTTATCGGCTGTGGGGCAAATGGGGGAAGCGCCGGTTCAGGTGAATGTGGCCCATAACCTGCCTATTAAATCCAACAGCACCAACGTGTCTGTGAAGAAAAAAGCGGAGTTTTATACCGACCCCCGTCGGAACCTGACGACCAGCTTCCATATTTCTACCCAGGGTGGGGCCAGTCTGGTGCAACTACAAGATGTGACCCATTACTCAGTGTGTATGGGCCGGGGCGGAAACAGTCTCCGGGTTCATAATACCGATAATGGCTCGATCTTGACTTATAACGGGAATGATCATGTGGTTCTTGGAGGAAACAACACCAACATGCTCACCCGAACCGGGGCTGGGGATGACGTCATTGAAATAGCCCAGACTGTGACGCAACCTAGTGGTTGGAAAGCCAATAGCATGTTTAAAACCGCGATCAGCGGGAGTGATGGTGTGGATACTCTGGTAATTAACGCCACACCTCCCGGAACCAAGTGGTGTCATATCGGGGGATACACCCTGTTTGGTGAGTACTTTTACGTGGTGGAATTCGCATTGCCTCCCAGCGCAACGGAAGGCCCCCGTCGCCAGAGGATGAGCATTGGCCAATCCGTGGAGTATGTGGTTTTTAAGGGTCGGAAATATGCGACCCGAGAGTTTTTAGCCCATGGAACGCCCTTTGAGGTTGCCGGGTTCTTCAGTGACCGGAGTTTCTAGCGCGCGGTCTTATTCAGGGCTTTGCTTGATTTTGCGCTTTGCAAGCCGTCCAGTCCGTAAATTTGAATCGGTTCGCTGAAACCCTTGATGTTGGTTTTTCCCAAATCACGGACTTCGCTCCACTCCTGAACGCTCAGGTAGGTGTTTTCGCTGATGATAATATCGGCATCGACGTGACGGGTGAGGGTTTCCAGACGAGAGCCCAAGTTGACCGAAGAGCCCATGACCGTAAAGTTCTTAATGTCATCGGAGCCAAAGTTGCCAACAAACATGGTGCCTGTACTGATGCCAATCCCATGCTTGAGCTGAGGTTTCCCTTCTTTGGCCCATTTTTGGTTTAATTCATCAAGCGCCAGTTGCATTTCAAGGGCAGCCCGGCAAGCCATTTCCGCATGGTTGGGCATGGCCGTGGGGGCGCCAAAGAAGGCCATCAGGGCATCCCCCATGTATTTGTCGTATGTTCCGCCATTTCGAAGTACTGCTTTGGTCATGGCGTTAAAGTACTCGTTGAGCTGCTGTACAATCAGCTCAGGCTCGGCGTTTTCAAATTGGGGGGTAAAATTATGAATGTCTGAAAACAAGACCGTAAGTTCTTTTCGGGCCCCGTTCAGGTCGCTCATGGCGGTATTGGGATTATCCAGAATCTGATCCATAAGCTGGGGAGAAACGTACTTTGAAAAGATATTGGTGAGCAGACGTTTTTCCCGGTCCTGAATGTAATAACGGTAGACCAATCCGCCCATTAGAGAAAAGCCAAAAAACAGGGTTGGCCAGATGAGTGGGATCCAGAGCGCTTCCAGATCAAAAATCATAAAGTTATAAAGCCAGAACAGGATGGCTCCGGCCAGGCCTGCAATCAATCCTAAATACAGCCGTGGGATAAAGACAACGGAATAGACAATAAAGCACGATACGGCTAAGACAATGGCAAGCGTGAGCAGAAATGGGGACTTTTGAACAAACTTTTGATCATGTAAAAACATATCCATCACCGTGGCCATGTATTCCGGTCCATAGGTGATGCTGCCCATAGGGGTTCGGTGAATATCTTTGACCGTTTCTCCATAGATGACGATCTTGCCCTTCAAAGATAACATGCCGCTTTCCGGGACACCGGGAATGCGATACAGAGAGGGGGTAAAGTTATTGGGGCTATCCATCTTGACCAGGATATCCTTGACGGAGATAAATCGATATAGATGGCCGTAGCCCAGCTGGCTGTTAGCCGTATCAGAGCGGATGGATGAGAATTCCTCATAACTCAGGGGGAGTCCCGCCTCTTCAAATTGTTTCTTGACAAGCAGCGCCGGGTTCCGCCAATTGACGATGACATTACGACCATCCACCAGGTTGATTTGCCGTTCTCCCAGGTAAAGCGATTGAGGCGTGTATCGAAAAGGCGGGTTCCCTAAAATATCCAGCACCGGGCTTATGGGCAACATAGAGAAAAACTGGCCGTTATAGGACTTATAAAAGACCGGGACCTTACGCAAGTAGGCATCCTCGTCATAGTCAATGGAGGAAATACCAAAGCCCTTGGCATGTTGGATAAACCGGGTTTCAAGCGGGTTGATCCAGCAATAACTGAAGTTGTTTTCCGCTTCCAGGGTTGGGAGCTCCTGAAAATAAAATGGAATGGCGCTTCTGCTGATCAGATCCAGATACTTCGGCTGATCGCTATACATGGCTTGATACATTTTCTGAAGGCAGATTTTACCGTAGCCTTCCACCAGCGGATTATTTTCTGCGCTGAACATGACCTGTTGAGGACTGGAAGGCCGATACAGTAACGTATCTGGAGGCATTTGCGTTCGACACAGGCTGGACCAGATGTCCCGAAGGTTTCCAGGGCTCAGGGGCATGGTGAATTCCACGATAGAATAGGGCTGCTCCAGGCCCAACGTGTTGTATCCCATCTGGCAACCCGGACCCATTTTCTGGAACAGTCTGGCCTGGGTCTTGAGGAAGGGGAAAAAGTATTCGCTGAAGATCGCATGCCGAAAATTGGTAATGACCCTGCCTTGATCCGTGGTGTTTTGTTGAGCGAGAAAGTCCTTCATTTTGAGGCTGACCGGACTGGAAAGGTAGATGTTTCCCGCTTGCTGAATCACCTGCTCCAGCGGTGCGTCATTGTCCTCGCTTTGAGGCCAGGTTAATTCCACGTCCACCGCGATGGCCTTGACGCCTTGATCGGTCAGATACTGGAAAATCCGGGCCAGTTGTTTTCTGGGAAGGATGCGTCCGGTAATGCCGATTTCCGGGTGTCTGCCCACGTACTCATCTGTGGATTTGTCCAGGGCAACGACTACAATTTGATCGGAGGGTGTCAGATGGCTGGCGCGGTATCGGATGCGTTGATCCAGCAGCGCCAACTCCATGCGCTCAGCAATGGTTTGAATATTGTTGGAGTTGAGTCCAATGGTCAGGATGATCAGGCCGATAAAGCCCCATAGAAACAAGGGAAAGAACTTGAAAGCCACCAGGGGCTTTAGCCACTTCCGGCTTAAAAAACGTCGGATCTCCATAATCCCTATTGTAAAGGAGCGTTGGAAAAAGGGGCTCCGTGATTTAACGGAGTTCTTTATTTCAACTGCTCAATACTACCGGCGGTTTCGTTGGTGATTTTGGGCACTTCTGGGGTGTTGATGGTTTGATCCGGTGGAGAGCCTGCGTAGTTGACGTAGCCGCCCCCGTTAGTAATATTGTGGTCAAAGGATAGGTAGCGATCCGCGCTCATTTTACTGATAAGGCCAGAGTAAATGTCGACATTATCCTTTAAAGACTGGTATTTGGCGCTGTCTGTGGTTTGCATGCCAGAAAGAGTGGCTTCAAACTCATTATAGGCGCTGGCCAGGTTGTTGGTTAGTGTGCGCAAAGCTTCGGTATCGTTAATGGCTATTTTTTTGCCATTGGCGTCGCGAAGTACATTGCCGTATTCATCGGTGACGGTCTTCCACCAGCTGTTTTCTATTTCCAGCCTGTTTTCCTCTTCCGCAATGCTTCGGCCAATATCGGCCATCTGCTGGAGCATGGCGCTTAATTGAGGATCCAGTATCTCGCCATTGGCTTTTTCCCATTGTTCAATCAGGCGTTCCATGCTGCCCGCCAAGTATCGGGAGGTTTCGCTAATATCCCCCTGCACGCCTGCGGTCGCTGTCTCGCCCAACGAACTGGCGCCCATGGCACCGTATCCATCGGGGAAGGTGATTAAGGCTTGGCCGTTGGCGTCAATATAAATTTTGCTGGTGTTAATGATTCGTCCGGTTTCCGGGTTATATTGTGCATTGCTGGGAGAACCAGATAGTTTCCCTGTGGTTGGCCCGGCAACCAACGCTTTTCCCGGTAGACTGTTGGCGCCGGGAATGGTGTTCCCGAAGTTGGTGTTCAGTGTGTTCCCAAGGAGAAGAATTGCAGGAATAGCCGCCAATATGATAAGCGCGCCTACCAGTCCATATTCACCCAAACTTTGGCCATGGTGATATTGTTTATGAAACATAGGGTGGGTTCCTTTTTGTAGAGCTTTACTTGGCGTTTTACCTGGAGCGGGTTCGATTTGCGCGATTTCCGGCTTTAGTGAATTGCTCCGCCGATGTTCCGATCCGATCAGAAGAGTGTCGGGTAACTTGTACTGCCTGCTCAGAGAGTTGGCTGACATTGGCAGGCTTGTAACCGACGAGGGCGCTTGATACCCCTGCTTCTGAATGATGGAAAGACATGTATTTATGATAAGACACGTTGGAAATGACGCCTGAGTAGCCATATACAACTTCCTTAACCTCTGAGGGCGCATTGGGCATGCTGTATAGTTGGCTCATTACGTTATTGTAGGTTTCTGCGAAGCTTTTGGTTCTATTGACCAGGCCGTCTTTGCTGTTGAGTCGATTACCAAAGGAGGATGAATTAATACCGACATTTTGCATGTAGTTGTCCAGATAGGCTTCTTCCTTGGCAATGGCATGGCCCTTGTCATGGAGTTCTTTAATCATACCCACCACCCCAGGATCCAGTGGGTTTCCGTTCTCATCTGTAAATTCTTCGACAAAGGTTAGCATTTGATTGGCCAGATCACTGCTGACTTCATCACCGCGGCTCCCGGCGGTGCTTTCCTCATGACCACCGCTGTTTAAGGAACTGGCATTGGGATAGGTCAACGTTTGGGTTGCAGGATCGTAGTATCCCCCGAATTTACCTGTCAGGTTACTGGTATCGGGTCCCGTGTTGTTAAGCGTCAATGGGTTTTCTTTGGTATAGCGAAGAGATCCCGCCGTTGGAGCGTTGCTTACCGCAACAGTTGAGCCTGATTTTCCGGTAGTTAGTATGCCAGCAATCGTGCCGCTGATTGTGCCGCCAAATCCGAATAGAACGGGTACGGCCAGTAATGCGACCAGGGCTCCGATGACAATATACTCATTAACCCCTTGTCCAGAGGAAAAAAGCGGCTTGTTCTTCTTCATGGCTTGCTGTGCTTCCTTTATCTCAATCCAACTCTAATTAGTCTCTCATGAGGCTTTATTAATGGAATGATTGTATCTGCAGTTTAGGCTTGTTGTTACTGCTTAACGTTTAACGTGTCGGACGACATCGGCTGTCTGTTCAAGACCTTCGGCAGCCTGACGGGTCATTTTGGTAACATCTCGATAATTCTTGACGTTTTGGAACTTTTCAACAGAGGGTGGGTTGCCGACGACTGGGACTTTGACCTTGTCAACGCTGTAAATGATTGCAGAGTTAACGGTTGTAATTACCCCTGAATAGTCGTCAATGGTTGATTTTAATTCGTCATAGTGCTGACCATTTGCGGTTTTGCTGAGTTGGGAAAGTTGTGAAGAAAGCTCATCGTAAGACGACTTGTAGTCCTTGCCCAGTTCAACCAATGTTTTGGTATCGTTGATGCTTCCGTCACTGCTCAATTTATCGTCCTGCATGCGGCCGATTTCATGACCCCGCTCAGCTAAGGTATCAATTTTCTGAGCAAGATCCGGGGGAAGCGGTTCCCCTGTTTTTTCTTCCCAATCGCGGGCAATGTTTTGTAACCGGGTGGCCAGTTCCTGGGTAACCCCGGATTCACCGGCGGTTTCGGTTTCACCATTGAAGCCGCTATAGGTGTAGGTCCCATCCGGGTTGTAAATCACTTTCCCCGCTTTGCCTGCGGTCATGCTCATCTTTTGGAAATAGGCTGCCCTTTCCGCAACGCCCGCTGGCAGGTTTGCTGCAGCGGCAGTACTGTTCGTTTTCGAGAACATTTGGCTCATCTTGATGTTGATTTTTCCTCCAAGCAAGCCATACAGTGGGATTGCCGCAAGTAGCACGAGCGCACCCACAACAATATATTCATTCAAACTTTGTCCTGATGTTTTTGAAATGGTCTGCATCATGATGTTTGTTTCTCTTCTTTTCCTATTACGCATGGTTTCGGCGGTTTATTTATTTCGCTGAAGGATATCCGGGCTCTTTTGTTACAAATCAGTAACATTTAGGTAAAATGGGATCAAAAAAATAGGCCCATGCCCTGTTATGGTCGAGACAAGCGCCTATTTTTTCCACTGAGCGATCTTATGGGATCAAAATAGAATGCAAAAGTTATTCCGGCTTGGTGGGTTTATCGTGACCTTTTAACTGAAGACCGCTGTTCGTTTCTGCAATGCCCTGTTCCAGAAAATCCACTGGTGGTTTGTATGGGGTCCCTCGCAGTACCCGTTGCTGGATTTCATAACGGACCCTGGCTAGAAATTCCTCAACGTCCCGAGTTCCTCTGGAAATATAGAGCGTTGTAATTTCGGCCACATCTTCAATAGAGGGATCAGATTGAAACTGATAGCAGGATTTAAGGTATTCCTGGATATAACTTACCAGCGACACGATGTGATCGGCCATAGAATCCTGGTTTTCTTCAGACAAAATATACAGGTAATTCATTGCTTTATGAAGCTGTGGATTTTTGTCGTATTCCCTGCGCTTGTTTTTTGACTTGTGCAATCCCAATACCTTGTCAGCTCCCAGGGTTTTAAAGGAGTTGACCTTTTCATTAACACAAAACTCCTTGTTAGCCAGGATCATAATACCCTCGCTCAAGATGGACTGAATTTCATCCGGCAGGATGATCATCAGTTTGACAGATTGGGAGAGTTTGGGATGCCGATCATACCAGCGTTTGGGGGGGACAAAGTTATTCATTCAGCTAAAACCACCAGGCAAGGATTATACACCCATTGTACTCTACAATTTAGGACGTGAATCATTCAGATTGATGAGCTTTTCACTGGGATAAGTGCTTGACTAAGCGTCCTGAATGTAAGCCTGCATGGTGCTAAGCGCATGCTCAGCCCGTTGGAGCTCCCGCCCGAGGTAAGCCGCATGATCCAGCCTGGAGATAATCCCTTGTTCAATGGCGGGAAAGTATAATTCGGCGGCGCGCTTGCCTTCGATGATGGTTCCAAGAACGCCTTTATTATTATAGTGCTCCAGTATAATCCGGCTTCGGACGTGATCCACGTAGATAACAAAATACCCGCAGGGATCCAGCACAATATGATCAGGCGCCTCTCCCTGAATGGGTTCGACCTGTTGGCTTGGGAGAAAGGCTTCTGCTGGGCCAGGCGCCTCAGCGCGACATTGACGGACTCGCTCCAGAACCTTTTCCACTTCATTGCACCCAACCATGTCGATCACGTCAACGTACTCCCGGAAATGGGCAATAGCCTCACTGGAAAGATTTTTAATAATGGGACGCTTCCCCTTGGCGCCGATAATTCGCCCGCTGGTATCAATGCCGTTTTTGGCCAAGGCCAGAAAAGATTGTCCCGGTAAGTGACCAATGGCCTGTTGTCCGTCCGTGCCGCAAAGCAAGATGAACCGGATGCTGGGGTTACTGAGGGCGTAACTGATAATTTGCTCAATCCCCAGGTTTTCTGTGTGCAATGACCCCACAACCACGCCCTGGAGTTCCTCTTCCTTCATCAGCTGATCCCGGAGCTCGTCATTGGTTAGTGTGCAGATGGCTAATGGTTGTGTATCCTGGGCCAAATCGCCCAGAAACGACAGTTGGCGCTCATGGTGAGAGGGGGAGATGGGGTCAGACATTTAAAAAATCCTTTCTTACAGGGGTATCATACCGAAAGGAAGCTGTTTAGACCAGTGCCGCGTCATCAGATTACGGGGTGACTGAAGGGGTGTTTTTCAGAGTGTGCCGATAATGCTCCAGCTTCCTCACCAAATCGGGATGGTGTTGAAGCACATCCGGCCTCTTGGCCTTCAAGGCGGTTAACAGAACTTCAGGAAGGTTGAGAGCTTCATTTCGGGTTAATTTTTCAAAGTAGTCCTGTTCAAACGTGTTGGATAGACGGAGTGACCAGTTTTGATCGCCGCCTGTTCCCGGCTTGTTGTATGTTTCCCGAATCCCGAAGAAGTCCGGGAAAAAGATTTGTACGTGTTGGGAGGGGCTGGCAAAGAGTTCAGCCAGCTTTGCGACCAGAAAGCGGTGGGAATCTTGAAGCAGAGACTGTATGAAATTACCACGGGCATTTACATCCGGCTCCAGATCTTCGGCTAGGTATTGGGCATGGGTTTGAGCCTGGCCGTTTTGCCATAGCCGATCGATCCAGTTTCTCAGGGGCTCATTATCATGGGTTCCCGCCATAACCCAATGCTTGGCCGGGACATTTTTTCCCCGATACAAATGATCCGGCTTCTGGGGATCCACAAACTGGGTTACGCGAACTCCGCTTAAATCCAGCTGTTCCAAGACCGCCTTGACCGGGTTGGTCAGGGTACCCAAGTCCTCACAGATAATGGCGTCTTTATCCAGTCCTTGTGCCTGGGCAGCCGCGATGACAATGTTCAGCAGATCTCCGTAACGCTGAACCTGCTCCGGGGTAAGGTGCTGGACTCGACGCTCATCATCCGGCCCGACGGCATGATTGAGGTTGCTCGGGTCAATTTTGCTGAAGGGATGAAGGTCTGGGTGTTCAGGGGACGAGAACAATCTGCCCGCGCCGGATTCCGGTCGGGGAGACTGCCCGGCACGATAGACCCAAGGGTCGATAAGACCAATAATATGATCAATTCGCACACCGCCTGGATTTTCCAGAAAGATTTTCTCAAAAAGGGTTTTGAGCAATTCGCCAGCGGGACCGAGGCTGCCATCCGGCTGAAATAGCTTGGCAGGATCTAACACCGGGAAGCCCCACGCTTGCCCGTCTTGAGAAAAATAATCCGGGGGAGCCCCTAGCTTATAGCCGTCCAGAAACAACGCCTGGTAGGCCCAAACATCCCGATCGGAAAAGGCAACCTGACGATCGGCAATAAGATTCATGCCTGTCTGTCGGGCAAAAGCTTTCATCTCTTCTTTCTGAGCAAAGGCGATAAACTGGCAGAACTCGTAGAAGGCGATATCATCGGCATGTTGTGTCTTGATTTCCTGAATTCGGGCTTGAGTGGCCTGTTCTTCCTGGGCATTGCTAGGACTGTACAGGCGTTTATCCAGCTCACTGGGCCAGATGGGCCAGTAGTCGTTTTGGTGGTGAATCGAAAGCGCCTCATACAGGCTATCCCGTTCCAGCCAGGCTTGGTTTTTCAGCCGGAACGCCTGGAAGTCGCGCTCCAGTTTATTAAGTGCGTCCACGTCCGTTTGGGGTAAGCGTTGCAAGTTCTGGCGCTTTTGCTGATAGGTCTGGAAGGATTCTCGTAACGCCCGTTCCTGCGCTCGGTAGATATAGCCGTAAGCGGTCCGAGGCTTACCGGCGTGGGGTGGCTGTTGGGGGGTATTGCGGACAATGTCATCCAGGGTCTGGGTACTTAAAATCCCAGCCCATTTGGGGTCATTCGCCAACATGGCCAGATCCACAAACAGAGGGTTGTTGGAAAAGGAGGTGCTAGTATAGGGGGAAGCGTCAATGGCCTTGGTTTTTCCTCCTGGACCTAGCTGAACACTGTTAAATCCCATGGTTTTCAGAAAGTTAAACAGGCGTTTGGCCCCCTTTGAATTGGGGGAACCGATGCCGGTGTCTTCCCCCGGCTCTGACGGGAAGCTGGCCCCATGGATGATCATGGCCAGGTTCTTTTTACCCAGCAGACTTAAGGTGTCCTCAATGGTTTTTTGATACTCGCTCAGCTCGTTGGGTTGTAAGGCCCGGCCGAATTTTGCTTCGGGGGAGGTGGCTGAAATAGAGCTTGGGGTCGATGACATGGCAGGGCTCCTGAATATGGGGGGCAACGGTGATGTTAGCATTGGTTTAATTTTTCTCTGTAATTACCTTAATGCAGGGGGATAGAAGGTTCTGAGCCACTAGATACGGTGGGTGTTTGGGGGGATGGTTTACTCAGGGATTTCCAAAGGGCAATTGCCATCAGAGTTAAGCCTATTCCCATACCGATGTGGGCCGTGCCGTATACGATATGGCGAAGAATAGCGATGCCAAAAAAGTAATTCTGCTCAATGATAGCAAAGTCAGTTTCTCCAAACCGGACGGAGAGGAGGAAATGGTAGCCTTTATATAACATCAGGAACACGCTGAGGGCGGCCCCAGACAGATACAACCTGCTGCCCCACCGGAGCAACTTTTCAGATGCCGGTGATTTTCCCAGGCAGAGCCCCAGGTAACACATCCAGCAGATGATCATGGGGATGAGCGTCCCGATGAGAAACACGTGTCCATGGAGCAAGGCCAGGTGAATCACTGTTTCTAGATGTAGGCCAGGGGCCAAATCGGCGTAAGTCGCCTTTTTAGCGGATTCTTGAAATAAAATCCCCGACAAAAGGGCAATGAAAATCATGATCAGGGCAAAGCGCATCATGCGCTGAAAGAATGTGGGATAGTGGGAAGGCAGGTGAATGGCCATGGCATGCTGGACTCTCTTGTTAAAGGGCACCGTTTCTATCCCTTATTGTCCATGCTCAAGGAGAGGAATACCAACGTTTTATTGTGTTGGCCGGAGAAACTTGGGGTGCATGAATTGATGCTTGGACTTTTTTCGTCTCTGCGCTATAACTGCTTCAAAGAGAGATTAACCGATGTTGATCGGTGTATTGTTTAATTATTTAAGGGGATAATTGTATGCGAGTGAATTCCGCACCCACTGTTTTTCCGGGTAACAAGATCGGCAGCAGCGAGGTCGGCAGCAAGGTCGCAAACCCTGCTACAGCGCAGCAACCAGTTCTGGCAACCAAGTCCAATCAGGCAGAAGGGGATCAGGTTCTGTTCACTGGCTTGAAAGATGACTTGAAGGCAAAATGGGCTGCTTTCAGAGCTGAGCTGAGCCCTGGGGACGCCCCGGAAGCAGCGCTTCAACGGCAAAAGCAGCGGGAAGCCGCTTTGGAATTGCAGCGGGTTCAGCAACGCCACCGGACGCTGGTTGTCGCCAATGCTGAGGCTAATGTTTACGCTCAACAAGCAAAGCGTGTACTGCAAAAAGGGATAGCGGCTCTGGAAAAGGCAGTTCAGCAATCTCAGGAAGCTGAAAATCGGGCTGATCAGATTCGGACCAACGCCGGGGTTACCCTGTCTGAAATTGATCAGGCACACCAGGCTGAGTTAGACGCGCTGCAGGAGCAGGCTAAAATGTTGACCGAGCAATCCAAAAAACTCTCCCAAGCCTTGGTGGGCGATGACTCTACCAAGCGTGAGATTGCAAAAGCCCAAGAAACCCTGAAGCAACTGAAGGGTGAAAAGTAAACCCGCTTTCTGACAAAATCAACATCCAGGTGAGCCGTCACCTGGATGTTTTGATGAGGGGGAACAGGTGATGTCATTCTTGAACCAGGAGGGGAATCGGCCCGAATCGAAGTGGCGCCAAAGACTTTATACGATCATCTTTGAATCCGACACCTCGGAGGGGAAACTGTTTGATTTAATCCTGCTGGCACTGATTCTAATCAGCGTTCTGGCCGTCATGCTGGAAACCGTTCAGGCTATCCATAACGTGTATGGGCAAGGGTTTTACCTCTTTGAGTGGATGATTACCCTGTTATTTACTGTGGAGTATGGGTTTCGCATTTTGGCGGTTCGAGATCCCTCTCGGTACGTGCTGAGCTTTTTTGGGGTGGTGGATTTATTGGCCATCCTCCCAACGTACCTGAGCCTGATTATCCCAGGGAGCCAATATTTGTTGGTGATTCGGGTTCTCAGGCTGCTTCGGGTCTTTCGGGTGTTGAAGCTGACCCGTTACATGGGTGAGGCCAATGTTTTGATGATGGCGTTACGGGCCAGTAGCGTCAAAATTACCGTATTCCTGTTTGGCGTCTTAACGATTGTGATTATTGTGGGGGCCTTGATGTACTTGGTTGAAGGCCCTGAACATGGCTTTGTCAATATTCCGATCAGTGTGTACTGGGCCATTGTGACCCTGACAACGGTTGGTTTTGGGGATATTACGCCAGGGACTCCTTTGGGTAGAATGCTGGCTTCTATGGTCATGATTTTAGGGTATGGCATTATCGCTGTGCCGACCGGGATTGTGTCGGTGGAACTGGCCCAGGCAACCCGAATAGCGGCTGAGCACATAATGTGTTCCGCATGCGGAAAAACCGGCCTGGGAAAAGACGCAAGTTACTGCATGTATTGCGGAGAATCCATGGCAGGGCCTTCCGTCCATTGAAAAAACGGCTTTTTAATGTGTTAAAGCCTGTTTCATCTGGCTATCCGGTTTGCATCTTGTTGAGCTGATCAGCACTTAACTGCGCCTCGGTCGCGGAAATATCGGATAAAGCTTCATCAAACGTCTTGATGCTCCCTCGGCTGATTGGGATATGGGTAAACACTCCAAACTCTTTCAAGGTCTCCTGGACTTCATTGGTCATATTCACCAGGTACACGGTGCACCTGCGCTCGTTAAATTGGCGGAGTGCGTCTTCCAGCGCGTAAACGCCGGACTGATCCACCAACGGGACTGTTGCCATATGCAGGATGATATAAGGATACTCGTACATTTTGGGGAGGGCTTCATTAAAGTTCTTGACCTCCCCGAAAAACAGGGGGCCATTGAATTGATACACATATGTTTTTTCCAAAGCGGAAGGCGGCACGATATCCCCACGCCCGCCATACCATTTGTCAATCCATTTTTTTAAGCTGCCATGCTTGGAAAAGTGCGTATCACTAAGCTTTTTCATAAACAGGATGCTGGCCAGCGCCATCCCGATTCCGACGGCAATAATCAGATCCGCAAACACCGTCAGGGCCAGAACGGTTATTTTGACAGCGACATCTGACTTGGATGCCTGGCGCAGGTTCTTCATGCTGCGATAATCCATAATGGAAATCCCGACAAAGATCAGGATTCCGGCTAGACAGGCCAGCGGAATCTGTTCCACCAACCCGCTGAGCCCCAGCATGATGGATAGCAGGATAAGCCCATGAATAATGCCTGAAAGTTGCGTTCTGCCACCACTTTTAATGTTAATCAACGTGCGCATGTTGGCGCCAGCGCCAGGCAAGCCACCAATCAAGCCGGATGCGGCGTTACCGATCCCTTGCCCGATCAGCTCCAGGGTGGTGTTGTGGCGGATATTCAAGACACGGTCCACCATTACGGAAGCCAGCAGCGCGTCAATCGAGCCCAACAGGGCTAACACAACCGCTGTATGTATGACCAACGGGAATTCGGAAACCTGGAGGGTTGGCCAATGAAATTCCGGCAACCCCGTGGGAATGCCCTCAATGCGGGGAATATCAAAACCCAGGACATAGGCCAGTCCTGTACCGATGATCAGGGCAACCAGCGGGGAAGGGACTAGCTTGATGAAGCGAGGCAACAGGTAAATGACCACAAGCGTCGTTACGCCGACTATCAAAGCTTGCGGATTGATGTTAACCAGCGCGCCGGGGAAAGCCAGCAGTGCCTCAAAGGGCTTGCTGACACTGGGATGACCCAGCAAGGGAAGGAGTTGCAGGCTGATGATAATAACGCCAATGCCGGTCATAAAGCCTGAGATAACGGGATACGGGATGTAGTGGATGATCTGTCCGCCACGGAAAATCCCCAGCAATACCTGGAAAAGCCCGGCAACAACAATGGCTGTGAAGAGAATGTTGGGGTTATGCCCCATCGCTGAAGCCGTGGCGATCATCCCTGCGGCCACGACCGTCATCGGGCCAGTGGGGCCGGAAATTTGTCCAGGCGTTCCACCAAACAGGGAAGCAAAAATACCGCAGGCAATCGCGCCGTACACGCCAGCGGCAGCGCCCATCCCCGAAACCTCTCCAAACGCCAACGCAAGAGGCAGGGCGACGATAGCCGCCACGATCCCGCCGGTCAGGTCACCAGGAATGTTAGAAAAATATCGTTGTTTGATAGTCGCAGCCAAATCAGCCATCAGGGTCTTTCTCTCAATACACTTGAACACTTGATACCTAATAGTATGGCAGAGTTATCCTGAACGCGCTATGAGGATTATTCTATGATGCTCTGATTGTGCTATCAAGGTGTGGAATTAGACGAGGAGATAGGAGGAGAGGTTATTTTATAGGCTCTATTGCCAAATAGAGGTCTGTGAAGTGATGAAAGAATAGGTTGCGGGCTTTTTAAGCCAGAACACGTCCGTCTATCTGCCGCAAATCAAAGATCTCGGACTCGGGATGCTAAAAATCTGACGCTGCGCTGCTTTCCCCCATTTCGCCACGGCCCTCTGTTGGGGTGCGCTTGCATGCGGATTTGCTCTAGGGGTAGCTGGGCAGATAACTTGGCAGGTAGGGGGTGTCAATTTCAAAGAGGTGGAAACGGCCTGGCCCCAGGTCTACCTTCAATTGGTTTTCACCACGGATAAAGTGACTGGAGCGGCCGTACGGCAAGGATAAATCTTTCAAGGATTGAGTCTGACGGAACCCTGGAATATGAAGGGTATTGCTATGACGAGCATTTACATCTTTATTGGCAACCACCAGCAAAGTTTTACCATTGAGATGTCGGGCGAAAGCAATGATCTGGTTGTTTTCCGCGTTTTGTACCGGGACGGGGATAAACAGACCTTTGCTCAGAACATCCTGGTACTGTTTCCGGGTAGATAACATATGCTTGAGGAAGATTCCAATTTCTGGATGGTTTCCTTTCGGGCGCTTGGCGAAGTTAAAAATGTCGAAATGTCCTGAAAAACCTGTTGTAAAACCATCTAAAATATAAGGGTTGGTCAAGGGCTGCGTTGCCATTAGGCCCGAGGCGAGGAAGGACATAGTGGTGCCTCCATTGGTCATCAGGGCCGGATCATCATGGGTGAGGAAGGAGCCGATAAAGGATTTTCCGCTCCCTGCCCGGTTAAACATCTGATAGCCATCTTTCAGGTATTGCATATACTCATTGGCGTTGCGCATCTTATGGAAGATGTGGAATTGGCCATAGATGGAATCAAACCCACTTTTCAGCAGTCCTTCCGGGACGTCCCGGGGGATATTTTCCATGGGGGAGGCGTCCTCCTCGGTGTAGCTTTCAGCCAGCCACCCCAGGTGTGGGTACTTGCTTGTAAAGTGTTGCCAGAACCACAGGGGCCGAGCGCGGGCTACATCGACCCGAAAGCCATCCACTCCGACTTTATTGACCATCAAGTCAAAAAAGTCTGCATAGTATTTCACCAGGGCCGGGTTGGTTTCAAACATGGCAATATCAATCCAGTTGGCCGGCGTTTTCAGGTTTCCGTTTCGATCCCTGGCAATCAGGTCCGGGCGGGCTTGGGCCAGATCAATGGAGGCGCAACTGGGGACATCTGCCATCACATGAATCCCTCGCTTATGCGCTTCCTGAACAAAAATACGGGCTTCATCCAGAACACTGAGCCTATTCCCTGGTGTATCATATTCTGGGTTGAGTTCCAGGTATGAGGCCGGGGCATAGACACTACCCGCTTCCCCGAGACGTTTTTGATCTCCAGGTGGGTGGATGGGAAGAAGGTGAATAGTATTCACGCCCAGGTCTTTCAGTTCATCCAGTTTGGAAATGGCCGAGAGAAACGACCCGCTTTCCCCATGGTTAAATGAGATACGGCCATCGTTATTCTTGTCTTCGGCGCCAAACGTCCGAAGATGCAAAGCGTAGATAACGGCCTGGTTATTTTTAAAGAGATTTTTGAGTTGGTTTTGCCACGGATAAGGCGGACGTGGGGGCATGGACTGCATAACCGGCGTAGGCTGTATGACCCGGCTTGCGGGCTGGGAGGGATAAGATCCGTAATAAGGTCTATAATAAGGGTTTATTCCAATTCCAGGAGTGGTTGTAAACGGTCGTTGCGGAATGGCGCTAGGCTGACTCCAGCCAAACTTGGGCTGTGATGTTGGCGGAGGAGTGGCGGCGGGTTGATTTGTGGCGGGTTTTGGCGCCCCACGACGGCCCACGAAAAATTGGGTATACAACATGGTTGCCAGTAGCATGCCACCACCCAGATAGCCAATAATTCTTTTTTGCCAGAGTGTTCTGAGTTTGGTGTCTTTGAGGGCGCTCAGCAAATGCTGGCTTGGGGAAGCGCCCAGTCGGTTAAAGGCTTTGCCAAACTGGCCCTGGTTAATCAATTGGCGGGCTTCCTGGTATAACTGCTCGTTACCCGCCAGTTTCTTGGCTTGTTCCACTTGCCCCTTTTCTACCAGGCTTTGGATCTCTGGTAGCCCAGGCTTATCCATTAGCGCCTTGAGTGTTTGAACAGTGGGTTTACCCTTATCAAGTTCTTGGAGAAGAGCCTCGTAATGGCTGACCGTTGCCCTGGCGTTTGTGATTCGCTCTTCAATCAGTTGTTGTGCATTGGCGTGTATTGACTTATCCAGCTGAATCCCCTGTTTTTTGAGAAGTACAGACGCTTCTTCGGATAAATGGCTCAGGAAAACCCGTTGTTTTTTTAGGTATTGTTGCAGCTCCTGACGCCGAGAAGCCTGCTCAGCTTGCCCCAGGGTTTCAAAGTGGCTCAAAAGCGTTTTCTTTTGTTCATGAGCCGGGGCGTTGACAATATCCTGTATACTAAACGCAGTATTAAGGCCGGTTTTATTAACCATGTTGACCCCAAAACCTTTCCACCATTGGGAAATCTTGGAGTTTGGAATCTCTCCCACCAGCTGCCTGACATGGTGTTGGACGTGGTGGGTGAGTTTTTGAGGATCCCGGGTATGGGAGGCCCGGAAAAAGTGGTACATGGTATTCATCCGGTTTAAAAGGTGGATTGTCGGTTGTTGTAATTGGTCACAAAGTAGCCCTGAAATCACTGGTGTGGCAGGGCCTGCAACCAACATCCACCAGGTCTTGGACTGGGTGGCAATTTCCCGAATGCGTTCTTCCGTAATTTCTCGGCGGTTGGGGAGATGGCGAGGTATTTTCAGTTTGTCAGCGATACGAATAATCTCATAATCTGGTATCAGGTGCAGGGGGAGGTACTTGGGATCCTTGTAGAGATTATGTCGTTCCTTGTTGGTGTTGATATAGTCTTGATTCAGGTTCACGCCGGTACGACCCCGAACCAGTCCATTAATAATTTTGGGGGTGGCGGCCATGGCGCCAAACCAACTTAGAAAACCCAGATATTCCCCAACGCCAAAGACGCGCCGAGTCAGGCCAAACGTTGCCAGGGTCGCTATGCCCAGACCGGCTCCTCTCTTCAGATTATCATCCAGGATGGCCAGATTGTTATCGCTGATGGGCTTTGGGCCAATGTCGGTTAGCGTGGAGGCCACGCGGAGCTGCGTACTGGCAAAATCCTTGAACGTTTTGGGTGGGGCCAGGTGAGCATAGGGAGGAGACACGTTACTTTGGGAGGAGGTCAGGAAGGTCATCAGCTCCGTCCTCCCTGCGCGCTAAGGAACTTTTGAAACACCGAAGGTCGGAATGGATCGATTGTACCGTTTTTTCCGGCCAGGTACATCGGTGGGGGGGATTGATAATTCTTCTTTTCCAAGACCCTGAACATTTGGGCAAAGCCCAAGGCAGCGCCCACACCCAGAACACCCAAGACGCTTTTCCGAAGTCGAGGGGCCGCTTCCTTGGCGTGACCACTCAAGCGATCCCGAAGTCCGGTCTCCACTTGACTGTAAAGAACGGTTCCGGCATTTTTGACCCTGTTGGCAACGTCCCCGGCTTCGGCGCCAAAGAGGGTCTTCTTGAGGATGTCTTGTCCACCGAGCAGGCGAGCCCAGGCGTCGCTTCGGGCGATATAGCCCGCACTAACCGCCGCCAGCAGGTTCCCCAATAAGAGCTTAATAGCCCGAGAGGAACTGACCACGGAATTGAGTTGTTCCTGTACCGCCCCTTTGTGATCGGCCACACCAGGGGGGAGGCCCATTTTCTCCTGGATTTCCCGGAATTGTTTGTTGTTTAAAAGTTCATATTTGGGGAAATCCGCACTGGCGAATATTTTTTCAATGGAGCCATCGGGTTTTTTGTAGAGTGCGTTGAGATCGACCCCGTATCGCCATTTATAGACCTTATTGACCATGCTGTTAATCAGATGAATGCTGGTGTAGTACAAACCCACCCCGATACCTTGCCGCAATGCGGTCACTTTCCCGCCGCTGCCTGCGGCCATAAAACTTAGGGTCAGGACCGTGCCGCCCAGGTAATAGGGAATGGTGGTGGTTCGCATGAAATCCGAAAAACTGAACGAGGGATCCCCCTTTAGTCCTTTATAGACACTTTGGGGGAGTTTGATAAAAGTATTTTTCGCGTGAAATAAGAGTTTTTCAACGGGGGAAAGCTGAATCTGCTTATCTTTGGGGAGCTTGGTAGGGTCAATGTAGGAGGGTGTAAGATCAAGGGAATAGACCGGCATGGTCTGCTGGCGGTGGGCCGGAAATGGCGTTGGGATAGTGGCTTTGAATGTTACAGGATCCACAACTGTGTTATCCCCTCGTGTTGGTCATATTAATGCCCTACAAGGTTTCAGACTGTATAGCGCTAACAACAGAAGAAAGATGGTCAATTTCTGAATGTGATCAATTGATTCAAAAATAGCGTATTTGTTACAGGGGTTGTTTTTTAAAGGAATCAAACAATTAGAACAATGAGGTTGTCCTGGGACGACGTTCTGGTGAGTTTGCCTATATAAGCATA
This sequence comes from uncultured Vampirovibrionales bacterium, assembly GCA_964387265.1. Taxonomy (GTDB): domain Bacteria; phylum Cyanobacteriota; class Vampirovibrionia; order Vampirovibrionales; family Vampirovibrionaceae; genus CAYLWC01. The sequence continues at coordinate 89,650 of CAYLWC010000003.1, forward strand.
AAGGGGGAATTGCATGAAGAGGTTGCTGTAAAATATATATGTACTTGATATCTCTTCCTGTAGCGTTTTGTAATAAATGGGGTATTTCCCGAATGTCGGCAGTATAATGCCAGGCAAACAGGGATTCTGACCTTTTACTCTCAACGGACTGAAGCCACGACTCATAGAGAGCTGGTCAAGACCATGATGTCCTGTCGGTTTTAGATCGCATTCGATCGCAACTTTTGAAATTGATGATCTTTCATATCAGGAAAGGAAATGGTGAAAGAAATACCCATGTTGGGAGTTCACTGGAACAATCAATTGCGGTCCCCTGTCCGGTTTTCCGGGTACCGGCTGACGCCGTCCGGGAATGCCCAGTTGTATCTGCCCGGCCATGAAAAGTCCCGAGTCCAGGCGGATGTGATTTTTCCTGACGGTAAAAAGGATGTGGTCCAGTTTAACCGGGATGGCCAATACTGGCGCGCCAAGCGAGAGCTGCCTCTGGGCAGTCTGTATCAGATCCAGGTGGATGGAAAACCCGAACTGGATTTGTTGGAAACCCGCGAGTTTTGTAACAAAGCCTATAATGTAACTTCGCCCCTGGAACGAACGGCTCCGAAGAAAAGCGTGGTGATTGCCGATCTGTTTCAAAATGGCGCCGTTGCCGATGAGTGTCTGCGGGCTTACCAAAAAACAGGCATCCCGGCTCGCAACCACTTTAATGACTTTGGTGGGGATGAACGGGGCCTGAAATCCCTGGTGCCTCTGTTGCAGGAGGCCGGATATTCGGCGCTGCTCTTTAAACCTTTTATTGGTGGGGATAATTTATCTTCCCATGGCTATTGGACCGTGGATCCCTTTGCCCTGAATAAAAGTTTTTCCAACAAGAAGGCGTTTAAAAACTCGCTGAACCTGCTGTTAAAGTCTGGGATGAAGCCATTTGCAGATGGCGCCTTTGTTAATCAGGGATTAAACGGGATTCAATACCTGGCCAATCTTCATTATGGATTCCGCTCTCCCTTTTGGGATTGGTTTACTTTTGAGGAAACCAATCAAAAAGGGCAGTCTCAGTATCCACGAAACGCATATGAAGGGATGACCCTGGGAATCCTTCCTACCAAAACCGATCCGATGTCCCGTATCCGCTTTGTGGATTATGACCGGTTCGATATTCGGGTGCTGAACGATCCGGCGCAACCTGAATATAGCCCTAAAAAACCGACATTTATAGAACTGTTTAACCCGCAAACTGCTGATCAACTGCTCCCTCAGACAAATCGGGATGGAAAGATTCTGAGCAGTGAGGATTCCGTGCAGACCTACCGTTTCCCAGTCCCGGTCAAAGAGCTGATGGAAAAACAGGAGCGGCTTGAGCAATTAAAGAAAGCCCCGGATTATACGGATCGGACCCGGAAGCAACTGCTGAGCGAGTGGAAGCAGTTTCGCCTGGGTCCACCGGCTGAAGATGATTCCAGCCTGAAGTGGGATGGCCAGATTGATGTGGCCAAAATGAACATGCGGAACCCGGAAGTCCAGAAGTTTGTGGAAGATTCCATGGTGTACTGGACCCGCTTTGTCAAAAACACCTATACTGAAACCGTGGCAAGCGCCTTACAGAAAGCCCGGCTGAAATACCCGGACAAGTCGCCGCTGGAACTGGTTCAGCAGATTACCGCCACCACACCCCAGGATGCCAGGATGCCGGGGAAGGTGTTACCACCCATTGATTTCCCCCAATTGGAAACCCTGACGGAAGCGGATGTTGAAAAAGCCCTTACTTCAGCCGTATTGTCCGATACGAAGCAGCCAGGCCATGCGTTGGCAGAAACCATCTTGAAGCAATATCCCTTGCCTGTATTGCCGATGCCCCCTTTGTTCAAAGCCGCCTTGACTTATCCAGAGCTGGCCAAGGCGCTAAGCCGACCTGCCGCCCCCTGGTTGATGCAGGTTATTGATTTTGCCTTTAAACCGCTGAAAATGCTGGCGGAGGTGGCGCCCAAATGGCGACGCCATATCGATTCATGGGTCGATTTTGTGTTTGAGAAGCTGAAACAATTCTCATTTGAGGGAATGCTTGCCAATAAACTGGAAAGGAGCATTCAGCATCTCTCGAGAGACGCTCAGCAAAAGCTTCGATCCCAACCTGTTCGGGAATTGATTACGGAAACCGTTGCCCAGACGCTCTACCTGCAACTGTTAACCGGGCAAACCAGTACAGTCCCTGATAACGTGGAAGAAGGTTTTTACCGGACGGTGCCGGATTATATCGCGCAAGCGGATCCCCAGACCGCCGCCAATCTTCTTCCCCGTTTTCTGAAGGACCGGCTAAAAGCCTTAAAGACCAATCAAATCGCCCAATTGATTGAGAGGCAACTCCGGGATCTCGAGCCGGATATGGTTGCGGTGGCGTCCGCGGTGTTGGATAAACGGGAATTTGGCCTGAACTGGCGGATTGATGCCGCCAAGGACGTGGGAGACATGGACCTGGTACGGAACGCCCCGGCTGACAAACGAAAAGATCTCTTCAGGCAGGAAATGAGTTTTGTTGAGGGTTTTTGGAAACAACGGGGTGAGGCCATTCGTAATGTTTCCCCGAAAACTGCGATTATCGCGGAATTAACGGACTTTGAAGCCTTGTCCGATGACAGCACCGCTCGGAATATCTCCCGTCGGCTGTTTGATGTGTTTAATGGCATTCCCAACATGCGATACATGTATAGTTCTTTGGCCAAGGCGGTGCACATGGTTCAGAATCCCGCAGAATTTGGCGGCGATTTACAGATGAAGCCTTCGGGTTTCCTGAATGAAGTCAAGGGAATGAGCCAAAGCGTGCCGTTGCCTGCACTGCGTCAGTACCAGAACATGAGCTCCAGCCATGACTACCCGACGGCCAGCCATACGTTCCTGATGAATCCCGATATTTTTAATATGGATTATATCCGCTGGTGGGGTATTCAAGAGTACTTTAATGAAGCGGTCAGCGAGCTGCTGACCAAGCCCGGATTCCAGCGGGAACGGGAGCTACTCAGGCGTGAAGGGGTTGAGAACTTAAAAGAAATCTTTGCCACATTAAACACGGCGGCGGAGAAAGCCCATCAGCAAAAACAGTTTTCCCCGTCTGTACAGAATTACTTCTCCAAGGGCAGTAAGCAACGGGAAGAGCCTGTGCCGCTGGATGCCAAACAGAACTTTGTGGATGAGTTGTTTACGCTGGTCACACCGCAACAGTTGGGGGTAGACCCCAGGACGTTTAACGCGTTACGGACGGTCCTCTCCGATAGAATATTGGAGCCCAGCGAGGCGCGCGCCATGCGAGGTGTGATTCAAAACGGCATGCTGCGCTTTGATTGGACCGGGTATGCCAGGGCCATCAATACACAAGTCCCTCCAAAGCAGCTTCAAGAGGGTTTCTTTTCCCTGTTTTCAGAAGCCATCCAACGATGCGTGCAAGAGTATGGCAGTCACTTTGGGTATCAGCCCCTTTATGAGGCGCTACATCATGTGCTGGAGAATCTGGATGATACGGCCCTGAAGCAGCTGATACCGGGGGAAGCTCCTACCAGCCTGGTAAAACAGACCCTGCATGAGCAGTTGTTTGATCAGCTGCAAAAGCCCGTGTTGGAGGATAAGTTCTTGAGAAAAGTGGCCTTACAGGTGGGTGTGCCCGGTAATCCTTCGATTTATGAAATCGTACCACAGGGTGGTAGTGAGAGCCGCAAAAATAAATACGTACAGAACCGTCCCCTGATACGGTACGACTGGCTGAAGGAAAGGCCGCTGTATCAGGATTATCATCAAAAGCTTTCCAGGCTGCTTCACTTACGAAAGCAAGTGCCGGTGCTCAATGATGGGATTGTGTTGCCGCTTCAAACGCAAGATGTGGATGGGATCGTGCCGCTGGTTCGGGATAATGGGCGGGAACAAGCCATTATGCTGGTGAACACAGGAAAACCCTCGTTGCCGGAAGATTACCCCCACTGGCGGAATCTGACCGGGAATGATGCTCAGTATCCCGAAATCCAAACGACCCAAAAGGTCAAAAAGAACTTCAAGTTGAACCTCTCTGCGATACAGCCGCAACCGGAAAAAACAGTGTACCGGGATGTGGAAACCGGGGAACGGTTTAAAGTGGATAAAAACTACCAGCTGGTCTCTCTGGATAACCCCGGACGGGGCATGGACATCGAGGTCTACCGCTGTCTGGTTCGAGAAGACGTGGCGGGAAATAGCTAGTGGGTCAATTTATTTTTGGGGATGTTTTTGTTTAGATAAACCAAGCACATGCATGGGAGATAACGCAAGATGGCACAAGGCACCATGGTGGATTCCATCACCTCAACGACCGCCGAATCGACGTACGGCTCGCAGAAGGCAACGACCGCTGTTCGTCGGATGTCGATGCTCCAGCTCTTGAATTTAAGTATCGGCTTTTTGGGCATTCAGTTTGCCTGGGCCATCCAGATGGGACAGATGAGCCCGTTATTAGAGCGCTTGGGCTCTGACCCCCAGTGGATTGGGATTATCTCCTGCGCGGGCCCTGTGACCGGGGTGCTGGTTCAGCCGATTATCGGGTCCTTGAGTGATCAATCCAAAATTGCCTTTGGCCGCCGTCGCCCCTTCTTGCTGGCCGGAATGATCTGTACGATTTTAAGCTTGATCCTGATGCCCAACTCCACCGAACTCTGGATGGCCGCGGTGCTACTCTGGATTCTGGATGCCAGCATCAACGTTTCTCAAGGCCCCTACCGGGCGATGATTTCCGATGTGGTGCCGAAAGCCCAGCAAGCGACGGCCTTTTCTCTCACCAGCCTGACTATTGGGCTGGGGTCAGTCATTGCTTTCCTCATTGGCTTTGCCATTAACTCTATGCACAACCTGTTTTATTTGGGGGCCAGCGCCATGCTGGTGGCCATGATGTGGACGATTTTAACCACCAAGGAAGAAAACCCCAAGCTGCTGGCGCTCAGCGGGGAGCAGGCCACGGAATCTACCGGGAATTTCTTTATCAACATGTTTAAAGGCATTTTCTCGATGCCGAAAGAAGGCTTAAAGCTCTGCCTGGCCCATAGCTTTACCTGGTTCGGCCTGATGTGCCTGTTTGTCTTTTTCTCGGTCTACGTGCCTCATCATGTCTTTGGCGCCGCCGATTCCAGTAGCGAGCTGTATCAGAAGGCCGTTCAGTGGGGGTCTATCTGTTATGCCGTCTTGAACGCCGTATGCTTTCTCTTCTCTTTCGCCATCAGCAAGCTCTGCGCCCTGACTTCCAAAAAAGCGGTCCATACGTTCGGTTTGCTGTGTATGGCTGGCAGCATGCTGGGGATGTTTTATATTTCTACCCCAGAGATGGCAATGGTCCTGATGGGCCTGATGGGGATTGGCTGGGCGACATCGCTCTCGATTCCCTTTGCCCTGCTCTCGGAGCATATCCCCAACGGCAAAGAAGGGGTGTTGCAAGGGACCTTTAATATCTTTGTGGCCGCCCCTGGGGTGATTAGCAGTCTGGTTGTAGGGAACATCGTTCAGGCCTATGACGGCAACTATGCGGTGGCCATGGTGATTGGCGGAGGCTCCATGCTGGTGGCGGCGCTGCTCCTGCAATTTGTCAAGGAAGCCCGTCAGGAAAAAGCCCCACTTATCGCCTAGAGGGCATTTGGTTTAAGCCCCCTCCCAACAAAGGTAAGGAGTGTCTGCGCTTTCAGGGTGGTTCGTCATTCCCGCGAAAGCGGTCCTCGGCCGTTGGCGAGTTTACGAGCCTTACGGCTGTGGATCAGGTGATGCGCGGGAATATACTCTGGGTGGGCATTTATAGACCCCCCCCTATGAAAAAACACTGTCATTCCTACGGAAATGGGAATCCATTCCGCCTGATAGCCAACTAGCTTCTCTGTAAAATGGATTCCCGCTTTCGCGGGAATGACAGAAGAAAGGCAGGCGTGAGAAGGGGGGTGGGCATGGTCAGGGACATGGGAACGCCAGGGGCGCGTTGAGTGGGGTGGCAAGTTGTGTCTGCGTCAATTAAACCGCTTGAATCACCTGGATGATCTGAACGCGCCAGCTTTCGCCGGGGGCCAGATCCAGCTTCCAGTTGGGATACAAGGCGGTGGATTGAAAGACCTTTTCAAACCCGGCTTCCGATTGGGAAACCGTCTCAATTGGGAAGCGCCACAGATCTGTCGGGGTGCTGAATCGCAGTTGGTAATCAATTCCCATCCACTCGTCTTTCAAGCCAATGGCGGAAACCTGCTTCAGGGTCCCTTTTGAGGCCATTTTCTTGCTTCTGAGTACGGGCGGGGCTTCTTCTAAAACCGCTGTCCCACCGGCAGGAACGGTATTGGTATCCGGCTCCGGCAGATAAAAATAGCGATCTGGCGCATCGGGGGCCAGCATATTCACGTTAAATTCCGGGGCGAACCACAGAGACACCACTTCCGTGGAATCATTGGTGAGGGTGTAATCAATGGTGGTGGTAGCGCTATCCACCTCCACGGTGAGCCGCTTTTGGACGGTGACCGGGTGGGCTTTTCCATTTATCACCACATCTCCGGTCCGGGTGAGGGTGACCTGATTGCCCTCATGCTGGGTCTCATAGGGCTGGTTGATAAATTGCCCCTGTTCTTCGTATTCCACATTAAACAAAGCATCCAGCGTGGTGTCTGGCCCCAGGAAGTGATCCAGCAAGCTGCCCCGGCGGTGCCAATCGTACCGCAGAAGCTTTTCCAGCCCTTTTTCTTTGACCACCACCCGCTCATGGATATTTTTGACCGATCCGTCATCGTCATCCTCATGCAGTGCCAGGTGCAATTTGTCATGGTAAGACTCATACCGCCGGGCCAGGGTATCCAGTAGGTTAAAGTGCCGGGGACGGAAGTCTAATTCAAAGAGCATGCCCCCTTCAGCGGGATCTAGGTATAAATTTTGGGTGTCTGATTCCACCAGGACTTCGGCCTGGCCGTCACAGTCGAGATCCCGTTCTTTCATTGTAAAGAATGAATCTCCCCGCAAGACGGTGTCGGCTAAATTTTCCGCCTGGATCAAATGCTGGTAGTTGGCGGTTCTTAAATTGGTTAAATACAAGCCGCCGAAGACGCCATGCCAGAAAATATCGTTAGATTGCCCCTGCCAGAGGTGATCCAGCGCCTCGGTCTTTTTCGGGCCTTCCGGCATCTTGCGGACTTTTTCGCTGACATACAGCATTTTCTTTTGCACGTTATTCGATTCCGGGTATTTCACCAGAAAATGCCGCCAGAACCCCCCCCGGACAAAGCGTTGATTGGCTTCCGGGGTGTCTTTGAGAAATTGCTCAAAGGGGTTAATATGTTTCGCTGGCAAGGCCCATTCCAGCATCTCGCTATAACTGGCCGTCGGCAAGTAAATCCGGCCAAAAGAGGGGACGTTTTGCACGTATTGCGATGGGGTGATGGTCTTGATCACCTCGTCGTTTTGTTCCAGGGCCGTAAAGAATTTATCCAGCCATTTTTCCGTATAAACGGCTTTATAAGTCCCCGGCCAGACGCCAAACTTCTCTCCGTCATCAAAATAAATCCCGGCCCGTTCTCCGCTCTCTGTGGCCTGCTGAATGAGGTAATCCACCACCTCTTGCGGTTTGGCATAGGGGATCATGTAACGCAATTGCTTGCTAACCGGGAAGATGTCCACCATTTGGCCCATTTCTTCGGAGGTATAGCGGCCCAGCAGCTCTTCATCGTCCAGCCCCACTGAGTTAAAATGGGCGTCATCCACGCAGAGGTATTTCACCCCGGCTTCTGCCAGGAATTTTACCAAATGGGGCTCCCAGACTCTTTCGGCTAGCCACATACCTTTTGGCGTTTGCCCGGTGAGTTCTTTCACCCGGTTCGTCAGCTTTTGAATCTGCCCCACTTTGTCTTTATCGGGAATAATGGGCAAAATCGGCTCATAAAACCCGCCAGTAAACATCTCGACTTGGCCCCGATCCACCAGGCGCTTGAGCTGCTCAATGAGTTCCGGGTGCTTCTCGGCAATCCAGTCCAGCAGGTAGCCGGTGTAATGCACGCTCATCCCAATCCTGGGGTGGGCTTCCAGCACGTCTAAAAAGGGCTTATAGCACTTTTGATACGCATCCTCAATCACATGATCCCAGTTATCCACAGGCTGATGATTATGAACACCCAGAAGCAGGTTGATGGTCATAGGGCGGGTTCCTTTTCTAAGACGAGAGCATGGGAATCACAGTAGCACAGTGGCAGAGGCGGCTCAATCAGATTTCCAGCAAGCTTAAAATGATTTCCAGGAGGATCAGGATGACAATCACAAACTCTAAGGTCTGGCTCTGAGCGGAACGCAAGCGATCCGTGACCAGGTTATACAGGTTATCAATAATATCCAGCTTGCGGGAGATGGCCTGTTCCCACTCATGCATATAAAAACGCTCGGAAGCCGCTTTATGAACCCGCGCCAAATACAGATCCCCAATGAGCTTCAGCGCGTTTTCCACCCGCTCTGTCACCAGGGACGACTCAATCCGAAGTTCTGCCAGCTCGTTCATGGTTTTGCGGTATGGGGAGTACAAGGGAATAAACCAGGGAGCCTGCTTATACAGGATGTCTTCATACTCATCAACCCGATTATCCAGTTGGCTGTCAATATATCGGTACTCTAAAAGCTCGACGTTTAGCAGTTCTAACACGCTTAACGTATCGGCGTAATTGGTATCGTAGACAATGGCGGTGTTCCAATCGATGATCACTAGATCATTCTCATAGTATGAGAGGGTTTTGGCTAGGGCTTCCTTTTGCTGATCCAGGTTCAGTGGGCTGGTATCAAAGCGCAGTACCTGGGCCATGGTGGCCCCGTAGCGCTCCCGGAGGTCCATGGCATTAATAGGGCCCTCTATGGGAGTATCCAGTTGCTCCAGGACAAAAATATAATAATCTTCAATGAGGTTGGCGATATGGGGGCGGCTGATGGCCTTCTGGATGTTCTGGAAGAGGTTTTCCACTTGTTGCTTGGCATGATCTTCCAAATCGGCCTGATAAAGTCGCTCGCTGAACTGGGGGAGTGCTTCCAACGGCACCTGATCTAGGGGCCACCGATAAGAAATACTGACGGCGCCAAAATCATAGACGGTGGCGTAGATTTGTCCCTTGACCCCAAAGGGCGTCTCGATTTCCCCTAGAAATAACACTTGCGGGGCGGTCTGGTATTGTAGGTAGGTAGGGGTTTGCTTTTTCCGGGAGATCGGTTGGACTGGTAGGGAGGAAATATATAGAGGGACCTGATCCAGGGCAATTTCGTAGCCAATATCAAAGGCGAAATAGGCAATCGCTTGTCCTTTAACAATTTGAGGCATCAACCCTCCTTGACGTGGCGGTATATATTTTATCATACCAAGGATCCAGATAAATAACGGCTGAGCCGGTTAAAAGTTGAGTCATAAATGAGTCATAAAATAGTTGAGAATGTTGGAAACTTCTCGTATGGTAATACCAGGTGACGACAGTATAAAGGTATTTGTGATGTTTCCCTTTGTTCGAGCTTTTCAACGCGTCATTATTGCGGTCGCTTTGTCCTTTGTTTGTGTTGGGGCAGCCTTTGCCGGAGAGCTGGTTCAGGTAACCTTGTTACAGCTCAATGATGTCTATCAACTTACCCCGGTAGACAAGGGTAAACGAGGTGGCTTTGCTCGGGTCGCGACGCTGGTGAAGCAAATTGAGGAGAAAAATCCTCACGTGGTCATGGTACTGGGTGGGGATACCTTGTCCCCTTCGGTAGCCTCTAAAATCTTTCAGGGGAAGCACATGATTGAGGGTTGGAATGCTCTGGGCCTGGATTATGCGGTGTTGGGCAATCACGAATTCGACTTTGGCCCGGAAGTATTGAAGCAAAGGATGGGTGAGTCCAAGTTTACCTGGCTGGGGGCGAATGTTCTGGAATCGGGTAAGCCCCTTGGTAAAATGCCTCCGTATGTCATTCGGGAATTTGATGGCGTGAAGGTGGGCTTTATTGGGCTTTTAACACCAGATACCACAGAGCTTTCCGATACGGGCCCCAATGTGACGATCCAGGATCCAGTCAAGACCGCCAGTCGCTTGGTTCGAACAATGAAAGCCCAGGGCGTGCATGTCATTGTGGCCCTGACCCATTTATCGATGCCGGAAGATAAAAAACTGGCAAAAAAAGTTCCGGTGGATTTGATTCTAGGTGGCCATGAGCATACGTTGCTTCATTCCCATGCGGGCAAAACCCCTATCCTGAAGATGGGTTCCGATGCCCGGAATCTGGGAAAAATTGTCTTGAACATTGATTCCGATAGCCAGAAGCTGGAAAGCATTGACTGGGAAGTGATTCCTGTTACAGATGTTGTTGCGGACGACCCAACCATGGCGGCTATGGTGGCCAAGTTTGAGGAAACACTGAATACGGAACTGGGACAGTCTATTGGAGAAACCAAGGTCGAACTCAATGCCTTGCAGGTGGATAACCGCTCCCGTGAAACCAACCTGGGGAACCTGGTGGCGGATGCCTACCGGGCAGGGACGGATGCCGATGTGGCCTTGGTTAATGGGGGATCTATCCGGTCTAATTCAACTTACGGGCCGGGACCCTTGACTCGGCGGGATGTGCTATCGATTTTGCCCTTTGAAAACCCGGTGGTGACCGTGGCGCTGAAAGGGAAAGTGTTGAAAGCCGCCCTGGAAAATGGGGTTAGCCGCCTGGAAGGGGAAGAAGCCGGTCGCTTCCCCCATGTATCTGGGATGAAGTTTACATATGATCCGAACCAGCCGGTGGGGAGTCGGATTCAGGAAGTTTGGATTGGGAAAAAGCCTCTGGAAGATGAGAGAACCTATATTCTCTCGACCAGTGCCTATCTTCTGGATGGTGGAGATGGCTACTCGGTGTTTAAAGGACAGGTAGAAACCTTGATTAACCCCCAAGAAGCACCCAAGGAAGCGGATTTGGTCATTACTGCAATCCAGAAGGCCAAAACCATCGCCCCCAAAGAAGAAGGCCGTAGCCGGCCATCAGTGCGGTGATTACTTCATCAAAGCGGGTGCGTTCATAAAAAAGCTGTGAATGCGCCATTGACCATCTTGACGAATCAGGTTTAAGAGCAGCACCCCGTTGCCCTTTGCAAACTCGGCACGGGCCTTGTACTTGGCGGTGACCTTCTGTCCTTCTGGGGAGTTTTCAACCTGTACTGTCCCGGTTGAGCCCAGATATTTTTGAAGGGGCCCCAATTTAAGAGAAAAACGTTGACACATGGATTGAAAGACCGTCCGAGGGGTGGCAGATAATAGTTCAGTGCTGGCATTGCTGAGGAGCACGTTGGCGTCCCAGCCAGCAGCGAGTTGGGGAACCAGGGTATCCACATACAGCTTGCTTTCTTCCTCGTATCCGGGTTTGGCGGGTTGTTGGAAAGTCTGCCAGCCAAAGCCCACAATCAGAACCAGGAGGAGCAGTCCAAAAGTTATTCCCATCACCCGCTTGTTTTGTGACGTCATCACGTATGTTTCCTAATCTCTCTTTGATGTACGTTTTATGGTAGCGGTGGCATCATCGGAGTGCAAGGGATGATCTAGGTGTGTCCTTGAATTCGACGCATGAGTTCTTCCGGCGAGGCTGGGGGGGCGGCGCCACTGCGAACCGGCAAGATGACAGCATCCAGTTGGGTTTCCGGGGGTAAGGGGAAATTACGCCAGTTCAGGGAAAGTCGGCATACAGGGTCGGGGGTTAACGCCTCAATGCGGCCAGACTTGTAGAATTTAATATCGGTCCCCAACTCACACGGGAGCCCTCCAGTGCGGGAAAGATAATCCCGCGCGTTTAAATACCATTGATACCAGTTTACCGTCCCTCTTTCGGCTTCAATGGCCGCATCCAAAGTTTTGACAGACCCTTGAAGTACCAGGGGCTTTTTTGAGGGTGGGCTGGTTGGCGTGGATGCGTTGGATTCATCGGAATGAGGAAACAGCGGCGGGAGCGATGGCTCAGTATCCAGTTGCTGGGCTGAGGCCATGGTGGCCAGCAGGATCACGGGTAGGACAAGCGGCAGGATAAGCAGGCTGGTGAGTTGTCTGGCAAGTCTCATGACGCGTTTTCCTATTTTGAACCCCGGATGATTTTTATTATAGTCCTTGGCGCAGGTGCTTTCATGCTCCATCAGCAGGATTCTAGACTTTTATCTCGCCTGAAAAGACACACCCATGGATATCGTCCATGTAGATGATGGAAGTGTTATATATGTAATATATATTAAAAATATCCATAGGCTGTCTTCCTCAACTACTCAACAAATGCTCATTCTAAGCCACTGCCTCCAGTCAGTGGCTTTTTTATTGGGTGCCACCAATCAACTCAGAATTCTTTATCCCACCTTGAGTTGGCCGGAAAAGTGGCTTTCCAGCATATGCTTGAGCTGATCCTGGTTTCCATTGACCCAGAAGCGGGGGCCGGTCTTAATGCGGGTGCCGTCTTTAAAATTGAGAATCACCGGGTTCTGGCCGCGATTTTTAGCCAGAATCTCCCCAATAAAGGCCACGTCCTCAAATTTGGGAATCACCTCAAAGAAAATATTCATCAGCTGCACTTCCTGAATGGGGCGAATCTCTGAAACCACCACGCTGTAGGATTCCGAATCATCCCCCCGGAACTGCAACCGCCCACAGACCAAGACTTTTTGTCCTTCGGCCAGATCCATCTCCCGCTCCTGGAGTTTGCCAATCATGTCGCTGAACATGACAAATTCCACGTTGGAGGTGAGATCCTCCACCACCCCGATCCAGATGGGCCGGTTGGTTTTGGTGATCTTCTTTTGCAGGCTGGAAACCAGCCCACCAATCACTACTTCCGTCCCATCGGCGGTCTCTTTTAGTTCATTGGCCGTATGGGTGACCATTAACGGGAGGGTATCCACCACGTTATCCAGCGGGTGAGAGCTAACATAAAAGCCTAAAAGCTGCTTTTCATGCTGCTGGATCTCATCATCGGGATATTCTTCCGGCGACCCGTTTAAAACCAGCCCGCCAAAGTCGCTGCCTCCACCCCCTAGAGCCTGAAACAGGCTCACTTGCCCGGTGAGCTTCTGCTCTTGCAGGTGCCCGGCATGACTAATGAGTTTTTCCACGTTGTCAAACAGCTGTTTGCGGGAAATCTCAAACTGAGAAAACGCCCCGCAGAGAATCAGGCTTTCCAGCGTCTTTCGGTTCAAGACTTTGGGGTCCACCCGATCGAGAAAATCCTCCATGGAGGTAAAAGGGGTGTCTTTTCGGGCCTCAATAATGGTTTCTACGACCCCCACACCCACGTTCTTGACGGAGGCCAGTCCAAAGCGGATGGCCCCGCCTTCCACCGAGGTGTCGGGGGTGAAATCCACCCCGGACTTGTTAATATCTGGCGGCAACACTTGGATGCCCAGCTTCCGGGCGGTCAAAATATAAAACTGGATTTTATCCAGGTCATTGCGCACACTGGACAGTAGCGCCGATAAATACTCTACCGGGTAATGGGCCTTGAGATAGGCTGTTTGATACGCGACCAGGGCATAAGCCGCTGAGTGGGACCGGTTGAAGCAGTACGCCGCAAACTCTGACATGGTGTCAAATAGCTCATTGGCCAGCGCTTCATCAACGCCATTCTTCACGGAACCCGCGATAAAGCCGTCTCGTTCCTTGGCCATGACCTCGGCCTTCTTTTTCCCCATGGCACGCCGCAGCAAATCGGCTTGCCCCAGGGTATACCCAGCCAGGCTTTGAGCGATCTGCATGATCTGCTCCTGGTACACAATGGTCCCATAAGTGTCTTTCAGGATGGGCTCCAGCGCCGGGTGCTTGTATTCTACTTGCGCGCGGCCATGTTTGCGGTCCACAAACTGCTTAACCATCCCGGAATTCAAGGGGCCTGGACGATACAAAGCCACCAGGGCGCCAATGTCCTCAAACACCGAGGGCTTCAGATCCCGAACCAGCGTCTTCATCCCGCCCGATTCCAGCTGGAAGACCCCATCGGTTTCCCCCGTAGAGAGCAGTTCATAGACGGGCGCGTCATCCAGGGGCAGGTGGCGGATATCCAGGGTTTCCCCTTTGGTTTCCCGTGCCAGCTGGACGGTGTTCTCAATAATGGTGAGGTTCCGAAGGCCCAGGAAGTCCATCTTCAGGAGGCCCAGCTTTTCCAGATCACCCATGGGGAACTGGGAAACAATATGTCCTTCCTTGGAATTCTGAACCGGCACCACTTCGGTAAGTGGGTCTTTGGAAATCACCACCCCTGCCGCATGAACCCCCACGTTGCAGGCGGTACCTTCCAGCTTGAGCGCCAGATCCACCAGTTCTTTCACCTTGGGATCGCTGTCATAGACCTTACGAAGCTCCATCCCGTCTTCCAGAGCCTCTTTCAGCTTGGTGCCCGGAGTTTGGGGAATCATCTTAGCCAGCTTGTCGCTTTCGGCAAAGGGGATTTCCATCACCCGCGCCACGGCTTTCAGGGCGGCCCGTGCGGCAAGGGTACCAAAGGTGATGATCTGGCAGACCTTATCCCGCCCGTAGCGCTCATTGACGTACTCAATGACCTTTTCCCGGTTCTCAATGCAAAAATCAATATCAATATCGGGCATGCTCACCCGTTCTGGGTTCAAAAAGCGCTCAAACAGCAAATTATGCTCAATGGGGTCAATATCGGTAATGCCCAGGGTATAAGCCACCAGGCTCCCAGCGGCGGAGCCCCGGCCCGGCCCCACCGGAATATTATTCTCTCGGGCGTAATTGATAAAATCCCAGACAATCAAAAAATAGGCGGGGAAACCCATCTGGTTGATAATCCCCAGCTCATACTCCATCCGTTCCAGCACGTCCGGGGTGGTGTTGGGGTAGCGTTCCGGGAGGTAGGATTCCACCAGGCGTCTTAGTTCCTGCTCGGCAGTGACGCCTTCTGGCAGGAGGTAATTGGGGAGAATCGATTTCCCCTGAGGCAACTCCAGGTTGATCTTGTCGGCAATCACCAGGGTATTCTCCAGCGCCCGCTCCACAACGTCCCGATCCAGGTGCTGGAACAGCGCTGCCATCTGATCGCCGTTTTTAATGTAATACTCGGGTCCATAGACATCCCGCCGGGTGGAATCATTGAGGGATTGCCCGTTTTGCATACAGAGCAAGATGTCATGCATCTGTTTGTCGGTCGGGTAAGAAAAATGGCTGTCGTTGGTAGCGACCAGCTCAATATCCAGCTCCTTGGCAATCCGCACCGCTTCGGCGCTGAAGCGGAATTCCGCTTCTTTCCCGTGATCATTAATCTCTATATAGAGATCTTCCCCAAAAATGTCTTTCAGAAAGCGGGCCCGGTCTCGGGCTTCTTCCATATTCCCCCGTAATACCGCTCGGGCCAGGGGACCTGAGAGGCAACCCGTGAGGGCCACCAGTCCTTCTGAGTATTGTTTCACCAGATCCCAGTTGCAGCGGGGCTTGTAATAAAACCCTTCCAGCTGGCCAATGGAGACCAGCTTACAGAGGTTTTTGTATCCGGTCAGATCTTTGGCCAACAAGACCAAGTGATGAAGCGGCTGCCGGCTGTTTCGATCGGTAATATCCCCATCGACGACATACAGATCACACCCAATAATGGGCTTGATGCCTGCGGCTTTGGCGGCATTGTACAGTTCCACGGCCCCGTACATCACCCCATGATCGGTAATGGCCACGGCGGGCATGTTGTTTTCCTGGGCGATACTGATGAGCTCGGGAATCTTGGTGCCCCCATCCAGTAAGCTGTAATGGGTGTGCACATGCAGGGGGACAAAAGGTCGGATGGTTTGCTCGCTCATCTGTTAATACCGTTTCAAAGTAGACTCTCTAACCGTTTGACAGGGCGGCCTGATATTATTGTCCCACTGCCAGGAGGGTCCGTAAAGCAAAAGCGCTTGTACGTGAAGCCCGTACTTAACAGGGTACCTGAATTACCGATCGGCCTGGCTGATGTTATAGGCGGCGTTCAGCATGCCCAGTACAAAGAGCAGGCTGGCGTTGTTCACAATATTGGGCTCATTGACGCTGGGGGCTTTATAGGTATCTACGTAGCTTCTGGGACCCGCGCCTTGGGGAACGTCAGGCTCTGTTGAAAACTGGTTGGGGCCTGATACCAGATAGCCTGGTAGGATTTTCCCGCTGACGACCATCATTTGATGATGTGGACTGGTGACCGGATTCGAGCCAACGCCCGTGACATAGGTTTTAGCGAGAGGGTTTAATCCAAACAGGTAATATACGGTTTTCGTAGCCGCATCCCGATATTTCGCTTCATTGGTTAGCTGAAACGCCGATAGCAACAGGGCTGCCTGCTCGGTTAACTGGCCGTTGGAGTTCCAGGTGTATTGGGTAAAGCCAGCTCCGTAGGGGTCTTTTTGAATCCGTGTGGTTAAGCGATCCGCAAATTGAGTGATTTTCTGCCGGATAGAACGCCGGGCATCTTCGTCTGGATTGGGTGCATACAAGGTGTAATCCAGTAAGGCCAGTATACCGGGATTGCCGTAGGGGGATAAGGCCAGCGGGGTGTTTTTATAATGCGTTAAAAAGAACTGATGATATTTGTCTTTACCGGTTGCGATATAGAGCTCGGAAGCGGCCCAGAGGCGATACGGCAGATCGCTTTCCGTAATCGGACGTTTGGCCAGGAAATTCCAGCTGTCTTCGGCGGTCCGAAGGGCTTTGATCATGTACCCCATGTCTTTTACCCGGAAACTCCGGCTGGTCATGGCCAGAGTGGCGGCGGTGGCTGCGGTATCTTGAGTTGTCACTTCTCCCAGATACCGGGGACGGGTATCTTTATTGGGCATGATTCTATCGACGGCCCCTTGGCTGTAGACTTTTTGGTACACGCCACCATCTTCCCGCTGCATGGCTCTCAGCCAATTCAGGCCCGCTTTCACTTCATGCAGGTAATCAGGGACCAGTCCTACCCACTGCTCTTGATATGGATAATCGAGCTTGAAGTACTGGAATGCCTTGGGGACCCATTCATACAAAGACTGCATTCGGGCGGTGGCAAAGCTGGTGGCAATGACATGCTTATCATACCCCCCGTCAGTGTACCATCCTCCAGCAGCATCCCGGTATTGTTCCGTTCCTGGCAGCAGGGCGTCATCCACATGGCTGGCCGGATGATAAAAATTGGAGATATAGTCTTCCACTTCCTGACCGCTCCGCTGAAAGTAGAAGGTCTTCATCACCGGTTTGACCAGGTCCCAGTATAGATACTGGGTTATTTTGATGGGTTCGGATTTAACCTCTGTGCCTTCCACCCGCAACTCGTATTGGCCAGGCTCTTTAAACTCGGAAAAGTCAACGATCAGGTTTCGATTTCCGGGGCCAGCTTGGTGTTGCGGACGAAAAGACTCAAACGTCTTGATTTTGTATAGGTCTTTCCCTTTAAAGAGCCCCAGGCGGTCGCTCCAGTTGGGGTCATGGAGGGCCACTTTGATTGAGGTTCCCTCTGGAACATCTTCCAGAATGGCGATTTTGGGTGCATCAGGATGATACCCGATTTGAGACACCACAAACCGCATGGCTTCAGCCGGGGACACTCCCAAACACAGGCTTAAACAGCCCAGCAGGAGAAGCAAAAGGGGATTCTTGGAAAAACGCTGCCTCATGGGTTTTATGATAGCCAAGGCCAGCAGTAGAGTAAAGCGCAAGCGTAAAACATAAACTTTTTGTTACCCCCACGTCCGGCTTGAATGGTTAAATGGCGGGCTGGATCTCGCTGAAAAGCTGGACGGTGAGATCCTCGGAGCAGCGGGCGTTATGAAGCGCATGGCGAGCGTAACGTACAATCGTGTCGGCGTCTGCCTTGGGGTCATCCGGCATGGGGTAACTGGCGATACCCGCATGGGTTTCAATGGGCTCCTCATAGCCATCGAGCTTAAAGATGGTCGTATTCAACTGATTGATAATCCGATCTGCCAGAACTTTGGCGCCCTTTTCCGTACTTCGGGGAAGCAAGAGCCCGATTTCATCGTCCCCCATGCGGGCGACCAGATCTTCATGTCGGATGTGCTTTTGGGTGACGGCGGCCACTTGAAGGAGCAACGTATTGATAAATTCATAGCCATAGCTATCCAGGTGCAGGCGATATTGTCCCACCCCGATTAAAACAACGGATAATGGCGTCAAATGTCGCCGCGCCAGCGAGATTTCCTCACCCAGGCGTCGCATGAAATATTGGCGGTTGTATAAATTGGTCACTTCATCCAGATGAGCGGTTTCTTCAATCAAAAGGTTCATTTCGCTTAACTGTAAGGCCATGGCAACCCGGTTTTGGATGTCTGGCACAGTCAGAGGGCGAATGAGCAAGTGGCAGCCTAGATCCAAACCTGCCGTGTTATTCAGGCACCCCGGATCGATGACGTTGATGCAGGCGGCAGTTGGCAGAAACGTATTGATGCGCTCAATGGTCAGAGATGTACTTTCTGGGGGGACAGAAAAAATGACCACTGACTCTGTGGCATCCTGCGTGACTTCCTGCAAGGCATCCACTCCTTTGACTCGATGAATGGGCCAGCGGGAATCCAACGCTTGAACAATCTGGGATTCCTCAGGTAGGGGATGCGTATCTTGTATCAGATAAATATCAGCCATAGTTCTATTTTATCGCCTTTTATAAAATATGCGTTTTACGGATGCAATTGGCCAGGACATATTATTATCCCCGTCGATCCGTCAGCATTCCGGCATATCGCTGGATTTTTTCAGACAGCTGCATCAATTCCACCGGCGAGAGCGACAGAACCACTTGCCCGGTTTCACTGACCAGATCAACCTGGCCGGTTTCACCGTTGATCTGAAACTGGTAACGCACCCCTTTTTCCAGTGAGAAGTTCAACAATCCCCGGACTTTGGCGAACTTCCTGAGTTGTTCCTCTTCCTCTTCGCTGAGAAATTCCGGTTCCCGCTCCTCGTTTTCCCCCTCATGATTTTCTCGTTGCTCTTTATGAACTGCTTTGACCTTTTCATCATGGCCAGGCGCTTTAATCAGAGGTTTTCCAGCCTGCTCCGCCCGGGCCGCGTTGGAGGCCAGGTACGGGTTCAGCGGGTCTGCCGGGGTGAGTTGGGAAGGTCTGGGGATGCCGTCAAAGGCCATGGTGCTGGATCCATTTTGACGATACTGGATGAGTATTCGGCCAGAATCCCGAAATCTTGACGGTTGAAACGGGAATTCACCCTCCTGTAGGAGAGGGTTGACATCATCCAGGCACGTTGGGATAGTGAGACATATCCAAGCTGATTTGTTGATCAGGATAGCCTATGTGTTCACCGGCCCCCTGTTATTTTTTCGGGACTTTCAACCCGGTTCATACCGGCCATTTGATGATGGCGCAATGTACGCTTAATCAATATGGAGAGGCATTGGGTTTTGATCGGGTGACATTTATCCCGGCAGGGAACCCGCCCCATCGCCAAACCGATATGGATCTGGCCCCGGCCCTGGATCGCCTGCAAATGGTCCGGCTGGCAACAGCCAACAATCCGGCCTTTGAGGTATCTGACATAGAGCTTGGTATGACGGGATTGACCTATACGTATGTGGTACTGGAAAAACTCTGTGCTGAGCGGCTGAAATCTGGCCAGCCGGTTTATATGATTATTGGTAGTGATGCTTTTTCAACCCTGGGGACATGGCATGAGGCGGACAAGCTGCTGAGTGCGGTGACGTTCCTCCAGGTTCCCCGCCCTGAAGTGGGCTTTCAGGAGTCCGTGCCGCTTGAAGGGGGGCGTTGTCGACCTAAGACATTTTTAGTGGAAATGCCCATGATTTCCCTTTCTTCAACCTGGATTCGGGAGAAAGTCCGCGTAGGCAAGGTTCTCCGATATGTGGTACCGGAGTCAGTCCGTTTATACCTGATGGACAATCCCCTGTATCTTGTGTAGGGGATTCCAACAATATATCTGTTAGATAGTAAATTTATGTAACATCCCATCCTGTGTGGCTGTATTTTCTCCCATTAAATGCCGATACCTATTCTGGAAAGAAGCGAAAACAGGTATAGAATGCATGAAACGCTTTAAAAAAGCCTCCAAAGGTCAAAACCTGGTTGAAATGGCACTGGTCTTCCCATTTCTACTGGCCTTTATCTTGTTTACCATGGAGATGGGCAACGTCTGGTATACCTATGAAGCCGCTAAAATGGCGGCCATGGAAGGGGCCCAAGCGGCCTCCATGTACCACAACCCATTGATGGGCCGACAAGCTTTGCAAAGCAAGGCCAGTGCTTCAGGCATTACGCTGAAAAAGGGTACTGTGACCCAGGTCCCTGAGCAACATGCGTACCAGGCTGATATTACCGTGTCCTATTCCCCGTTCTTTGGTGGCTTGTCCATTCCTTCCCTGGGTGGGGATTTAACCCTCATCCCCGGAAGCTTTGATATCAGCTATACGGCGATTCGGGCTTACGCGGTTTATTAAGAAGCTTTGAAGTTGTTGCCGTTTTCATTTTCCTCATGGGGGTGTTTGCAATACGCAAACAGCTTTAGCTGAACATCCACCAGTTCAATGCCCCGTTTTCTGGCCAATTCTTCGGCAAAGCGGATGATTTCTTCGCTTTCAAATTCTTCCGTGGTGCCGCAATCCATGCAAATAATGTGATGGTGAGGGGCTTTGGGATTCCGGGCTAACTCATAATGCTTGTGGTCCTCGGCAAAATCCAGTTCCCGCAAAATGCCCATGGAGGCGAGTAGCTTGAGGGTCCGATAGGATGTTGCCAGACTAATCAAGGAATCTTCTTTCCTCAAGAGGTTATGCAGCTCCTCCGCACTGAGGTGCTCTCCTTCTGGCAGGTTAAAAAACAGATCAAGAATTTTTTCCCGTTGCGGGGTTAGGCGGAGTCCTTTTTGTCGAAGGAATTCAGATAATTCTGCGCGTGTTTTCATTTTATTCTTCAGCGGTTTTATGTAAAATATATCATACAAAAAAGCTCAACAAGTCAAAACCAAGAGGTCATTGCGATGGAAAGTCCTGTTACACTTCTTTTTATTCCGAGCCTCGGTATCGGTGAACTCTCGATTATATTTATCATTATCCTGATTTTGTTCGGCCCTGGCAAGTTACCGAGCGTGATGCGGGCTCTTGGTGATGGTGTAAAACAGTTTAAAGACGCCTCGAAAGACTTGACAACTTCTGATCGTAAGCCAGGGGAATAACGAATCCAGTGTGGATGGGGTGGCTCGCTTCTCCAGATGGGTTTAGGCAGTCTAA
This sequence comes from uncultured Vampirovibrionales bacterium, assembly GCA_964387265.1. Classification (GTDB taxonomy): domain Bacteria; phylum Cyanobacteriota; class Vampirovibrionia; order Vampirovibrionales; family Vampirovibrionaceae; genus CAYLWC01. Next base: position 110,845 of record CAYLWC010000003.1, read on the forward strand.
AGGGGTTGGGTTTGCGTGAAAATTGGAAACTGTCAAATTAATGATCGTGTTCCAAAACTGTTGGCAGTGTTTCTTACGCTTGCGCTCCTGCTCTGGCTTCTGTTGTGGGGCGTTGGTCGATTTGTAATTCCTCGGGTCGTGGATCTGGAAGAAATCCGAACCGGTATTATTGAGGGGTTTGATGAGCGAGGGGATTTCCGTCTCGGAATCCAGGAATTGCAAGTCCGTCCCACTGTATTTCAGGGATTGAAAGTCCGGCTGGTGGAGGTGAGCGTCTCCGATCAACAGGGGCTACGGCTGGGGCATATCCCTGTCATTGATGTGTACTTGCGCTATTGGCCCCTAATTACCGAGCAGCGGATGGAAATGTCGACCATCCACCTCCAACGGCTCGCATTGGACACCAAAAGCCATAATATTCAAGAACTGATTGAAACGCTGACGGCGGATGTGGAAGAGGAGCAGGTAAAAATGCTGGATACAACACTGCTTGTATCCGATTTTACGATCCTGGATCACCACTTGCCGAATCAGCAACTTCCCCTGGATACCGTTGACCGCTTGCGTATCAAGGGGCGTCAACTGGTGATACACCACTTGGAGTCTGATCAGCCCATCACCCTGAAAACCTATGGACAAATCTTCTTTTACCAGGGCCTGGAGCTCCAGGTAAATCCTCAATATTACGTGTACCTCAAGTTTGCGCCGGGAACGTTTGATGCCGAGGAAATTGATCATCGGAACTTGCTGGCCATGGATATCCGCCTGGATGGGCGGCGTCTGGGGCTGAATTTGGCGTATAAGAAAGATGGGAAGGATGGCGTTGGTACGCTCTCCGCAAAAAATGCCCATCTGGAGTTGGTATACGGGATGATCAATTATGTCAGCTATATCGTAGATATTCCGTTTACCAAGGCGTTAAACCGTGTCCTTCTTTCCGGGATTGCGGATATGGACTTAAGGTATCGCTTTGATCTGGAGAATCTCTCAAAATTCCCAGTTTTAAACGGAACAGTCCGTCTCAAGGAGTTTGCTTACACCGACCCGGAGGCGGTAAAAGCTCCCTTGTTCTCAAACCTGGAGGGGACTTTTCAGATTAAGGACAATCTGGTGACCTTTCCTGGGGTCCGCTTTTCCCTGGATGATAACCCGTTCCGCTTGAAAGGCTCCTATCACCTGGTGAGCCAGCGGCTGGATTTGACCGTCTCTGGACGTAGGATGAGAATCCAGGCGCTCTTTGCTACCGCCAACCGTTTGGCTCAGCGGTTTGATCGCACCATTGCTAAGCAACTCCAAGATATGAACCTTGCCGGTGTAGTGGATTTTCAGCTCCGCCTGTTTGGAAAATACCCTCAACCACTGGATTACGAGGGTCGAATCCAGATTCGAAACGGCCGTTATCATGACCGCCGAACCAATTTAACGGCCCGCTCCATTTCAGGTACGATTCACCTGAACCGACAGATCCGTCTGGAGAACCTTCGGGGGCTGTTGGGAGGGGGACGGTTTACGGTCAACGGGCGTATCACCAAAGACTTCAAGCGGCTGAATCTCAACGTTTTTGCCCAGAATCTGAACCTTCGCCTTTTGCAAGATACCCTGATCGGGCGCTTCCCTCAGATTGCGGATGCTCTGGGTAATTCCCGAATTCAGGCCGGACAGGCAGATGTGCGCTTGAAAGTTGCGGGTCGTTTGCCAAAACCGGATTATTCCGGTACCATTCGGCTGGGAGAGGTGCGGTTTTATTATGCGCCGTCGTCGCTATTGGTTTCTGGCATCACCGGAAATGTACTGGTGAATGATCAGGTACGTCTGCAGGATATTCGTGCGCAGTTGGGATCCGGGAGTTTTCAAATTAATGGTGTGGTAGATAAATGGTTTGAGACGGTCAATGTTCGTGTGACCAGCCAGAATGTTTGGCTAGAGCCGTTTTATAATACCGTCCTGGCCAAAATTCCCGCCATTCAAGAAGCGTTGGGAGATTCACAGATACAGGCTGGTTTGGCCGATGTGGACTTGCGGGTATCGGGCCGATTGGCGGATCCGGCCCTGGCGGGGCAGATTCGCCTGGACCAGGTTGCGTATTTTGACGCGACGAACCAGGTTTTGGTGGAGGATGTTACCGGGGTTATCGCGCTAGCGGCCAGGGAAATCCGCCTGCAGAACATAACCGGGCGGCTTGGTACAGGTCTGTTTACTTTGAGTGGCCACATTGCCCAGACGTTTGATACATATGATCTTTCTCTGGTGAGTCAGAATTTGGATTTACGGGAGTTTGAGGAGTCAGTGCTATCGAGAATCCCGGCTTTGGAGGATGCCTTGACCGAGCTGAATATTTTGGCCGGGGTGGGGGATATTCAATTGCTGCTGCGCTCTGGACAACCTATTACGGGAGAAATCGTCTTGCGGGAACTTCAGCTGGGTGTTCCCGATTTACCGACGCCGCTGGATATTTCAGCCCTCGTTCTGGGGTTACGGGATGGGCAGGTGGTGATTGAGCCGACGCAAGTTGAGCTGGGGCCGATTATACTGGTGGCTCGTGGGCAGGCCTTTCTCGATGATGGCCGGTTTGAACTCCGCGCCAACTCGGAAGCAATCCCGGTGTCCATCCTTCGGGAGGAACCCCATTTCTTTATGGAGCTAACGGGGCTGCCGTTGCCGGAAGTGTGGAATACCGCCGGTAGTTTTTCCCTGGGGCTATTGGCCACATCGGAAACGACACGGCTGGAAATTGGCTTTAATGATGCCGGGCTCTCCTGGCAAGGGGCTGCGTTTCCGGTTTATAATGTCAATGGCTTGATTCATTGGGTCAACCCGACACCCGGGGGCACCCCGGCACAAGGCGAACCGGAAATACAAACCGAGAATTTCTCCTTGCGCTACGGAAACTCGGATATTGTGTTAAACGGGCGCTACAACGGTAAAGCGGATGTCATCGCCGCAGGCGTTCTATCCCCGTTGCTGGTGAACCATTATCTGACCTTTCCCAGGGCGACCTATACCCCGTATTATGAATCAGTGCCGTTCTCGGTGGAAATGGCCGGAGAACCCACCAGCCTGATTACCGGGCAAGGGGAAATGATTGGACGGTTGTACTTGGATTTGACCCGCTGGCTGCAGGATGAGGGGGTTGTTTCTTCTCAGGTTCAGGGGGAAGGGGCCCAGACGCTATCGAATGAAACACAGATAACCAGGCCAACCCCGCCAGCCGCTCCGGGAGGAAACGATCATGCGTATCTGTACGCGGATCTGGCGTGGGTGGATGAGGCGCTGTTGATAGAGCAAGCCCAGCTACACCTGATGGAGATTGGGAATGTGATGCTTGAGGGGCAGGTTTCCAACCTGTTTGGTGTGGAGCCCCTCACCTATGATGTACGGTTATTAACCAATCCACCGCTGGATTTGTCCTTGCTTGGAAGCCGGATGGTGTCAGATGCCTTTAAATCCCTTTCCGGCACGGTAGCCGCCGAGTTGGTGGCCAGCAACTCGGAAGAGGCGATTCCGCATATGAATGGCTGGATCGAGATGAATGGGGTTCGGATCCCGGAAATCAATATTGAAAATTTGAGTGGTGAAGCGGTGTTTGAGGGACGATCTGCCCGGTATGATTTTCCCTCGTTTGTTATCCCCGGAGTTTCTCTGAGCGCCAAGGCCACGACGGACAATGTGTTTCAAAATCCGCAGCATCTGGATAACGTGGAAATCCAGGGGACCAGCTTTAACGTGGAAGCCTTTCAGATGTTTGTTCAGGACACCGTGGACAAGGTGATTGCCAAGCAGGTGATTGATAAATTTATTCGCCCCTGGCAGGAGGGGGATCCGGTGATTCCGGTTGAGTTTACCGATGCGGAATTGACGCTGAGCGAGGTGATTTACCAAAACATTATTATGGAAGATTACACCAGCCACATGTCACTGTATGCCAACGGTTATTTTGAATTGAGGGATGTCCGTCTCAAGGCGGCAGAGGGAGATGTATCTGGTTATTTGTCCATGAACCCCATGGATAATAACTTTCTGGCGCTGGATTTGAGAACGGAAGGCGTTCGAGCTAACGCGCTCACCCGAGCCCTGTTAAACATTTCCAACCAAATTTTTGGGGATATTACCAGTACCATTCAATTTACGACCCAAGGGGTTACAGATGAGGAAACGCTAAGAAACGCCAATGGAACGGTGAATTTTTTGATTGAAAATGGCCGTTTACCCGCGATTGCCCGGATTGAAACCTTGTTAACAGCTGCCAATGTGGTTCGTGGTGGGATATTGGGATTGAATCTGAATAATCTGTTTCGGACCCTCCAACCCTTTGAAACCAACTATTTTGCCGAAATGTCCGGGGACTTGCTGATCGCCGAGAAAAATATCTACACCGATAACCTGCTTTCCAATGGCGAGAACCTGGATCTGTTGGTGCAGGGCAAAATTAATATGGATAACGGGTTGGCGGATATGGTGATTAACGGACAGATGAGCCAGGATGTTTCCGGGGCCCTGGGGGCGCTGGGCCGGTTCAGTATCGGACGACTGTTTCGTTTTATCCCTGGTCTGGGTACATGGGGACAAGATCGTCCCGGATTAATCTACCGGTTGCCGGGGCTGGGGTATACCCCAGGTCTGGGAGGCCCTGCCGGACGATTCAGCCGGTTCCGAGTTGAGCTTGAAGGCCCGGTCGATGATCCGGCATCCCTGCATAATTTCCGCTGGCTGCCGAGTACCACCATTGAAGCCTTATGAATGTGAAGTCCTGTCAATGCAAGCCTGATAACAGCAGAGCCTTTATAAAAATTGATGGGTGCTTTCTGGATGTGTAACAAAATGTTGATGTTTTTATCAAGTTTGCCTGCTTTAAGTCGAGATATTCAGTAATACAGAGCGAAAACACACCAAGAGAGAGGTGTCTGCGTGATGGGTAAGCAATCCCCCAAGGAAACATATCAGAATAGGCGCCAGGAACATTCGGCAGTTTTTCAAGGGGCCGGCCGCGTGCAAAATCCAGCCCCATACCAGTCGAGTAATTTGGCCGTGCAGCAGGGACTGATGGAAATTTTTGACGAGTTTACCGAGGTCATCGCCGGTGAGCTGAACGCCATGAAGCTGGATGATGTGAACAAGCAATAGGCGCTATGAGAGTCAACCCTCGAGGCTCAAATTTTCACACTGGCAAATTACCGCGGCGGTTGGCTCAGTCAACCCACCTGTCTGGGGCTGCCATATCAGCCGGTCAGACACCATTGGACGCGCTTGAAACGTTGGACCGATGGCTGGGAGCTGAAGCTGACCAGCAGCAATCTGTCCGCTGGAACCTGGATGCCATGCCCTTGAGGGTTCGCATGCAGCCATTGGCAGCATCCCCGGAGGCGGGAGAGCTGCTAACGCCCATATTGAGGCAGTGGGAGGCGGCCAGCCTTGGAGCTGTGCGATTTAAGCTGCTGCCTGATGCGACAAATGATACGGGTGACCCGGAGGACATCCTGATCCGCTGGAGCGAGACTCCGGTTCTGGGGCGTGAGTATGAAGTGGGGCATGCCAATCGGACCATTCAGGGCCAGGGACGGATCGTGCATGTGGACATTACCCTGTTGATGGCCCCGGTGATTGATAAGCATCTCACCCCCCGGCAGTGTCAGGAGCGGCTTCAGGCAACGTTACTTCATGAGTTGGGGCATGCCTTGGGACTGGAGCATTCGGAACATCATCTGGATGTGATGTATTATCGGGGGTGGAAAAACCGGTGGCTGACTGAACAGGATTGTAGACGGCTCCAGACGCTGTACCAGCCGAATCGGATGCGTCTATAGTAATTTAAGTCGGTTCAATAAAGTACGGGGACTCTGGATCACAGAACAGGGGATAGAGTAGGTGATCCTCGTCCAGGGCGTGGAGAGCGTACCAGTCGAAACGGTAACGTTTGGGGTTGATTGTGACTGCCTCAATGAGTCTCACTTCTTTGAGGAGGCGAAGCTTCTTTTTGACCTTTTCCAGCCTCAACTTGTGTTTACGTGCAAGTTCGGCTGCCGTGGGCAATTCATCCCGCTCAATGTGCTCAGTCTCCCACTGCCGGGTGGCCGCTAGAATATCGGTCACCAGAAGTCCGATGAGTTCCTCTTCACTAAAAATAAAAGCTGCCATTATCCTCGTTATCTATTGAGATCCCCTTTCTATTAACCGGCTTTTTGACCCAACAGTCAATTTTCTCTTCCTAAAATTGTTTATATAAATATACCTCATGTATTTACTGTTTAAAAAATAGTTGCTATACTAATTAAAGTATGGGCTGCTAAATGCAATTTGGAGAACTGCGGGCCATGTTAACCATTATGATACCTAGGTTACGTCCTTATCTGGTTGTCTTGATGACTGCCACGGCGATTCTTTCCGCATTCTTTATGCCGGTGCTAGCCCATTCGGTTCAGACAACCGGCGTTGCGCAGTTGCAGACAGAAGCCCGTATGGCTCAGTCTGATGTGATTTTGATGGATCGCGCTTCAAAAATGATAGAGCAGGACCGTTTTGAGCAAGCGATTCCCTTGTTGGATAATGCCGTTTCCATTAACCCGGTCAATATCCTGGCACTTTACAACCTAGCCTACTGCCATTATGAGTTGGCCAAGGTGCAGACCGATTCAAAGCAGACCATTGCGCACCTGAGACGAGCCGAAATGCTCTTTGAACGCGTGCAGAACCTGAACCCGAATTTTATACTGACGTATTTCAAGCTGGGGAAAATTGCCCTGTTGCTTCAGGAACCGGAGAAGGCTGCTGCATATTATCGGATGGGCCTGGAGTATGAGCCGGGCAATGCGGCGCTGATATTTAACCTGGCACGGATTTACGATACCGGCAACCAGTCGGATATGGCTCTGGCATACTATCAGAAGGCCTTGGATATTGATCCAGACTTTATCTATGCCTATAACAATATGGGGCTGTTATATGAGCAGAAAAAAGATTACCGTTCGGCAGAAAAGGCCTACCAAGCCGCGCTGAAGAAGGACAAAACCTATAACTATGCCCGGCTCAACTTGGGAAACCTGTATTCCACTTTGAATCGACCTGAAGAAGCGCGGGGCCTGTTTAAGGAAGCCCTGAAGTATGAGCCGGACAATGCCTGGGCGCACTTGTACCTGGGAAACCAGTATATAGTTGAAGAAAACTACCAGCAGGCGGTGAACCACTATTATCGTTTTACCAAAATCGAACCGGACTACGCCTTGGTGTATTATCTCTTGGCCCTGTCCCTCTCCAAGCTGGAGCGATACGATGAGGCAATGACCGCCAGCCAGAGGTATATTGATTTAGAGCCAGAAGGCCCCCATTCTACAGAGCTTCGTGGGTTTATTGTGGCTCTCAAGATCCAGCAGGCTGGAGGTTCGGTCTTGTTGAAAAAGGCTGAAACCTCAGCCGATGGGAAAAACAAGCGCTAATTCTGGGTACTGATATGCTCGGCCTTGAGCTTTCGGCTCATCAGGCTCTTGATAATCATTTTTTCTGAGAACGGTCCTGACAGGCAGAGTTCGACTTGCTTGATAATCGGGACATCCAGGCCCAGTTTGTCTGAAAGTTGGCTGACGGCATGGGTGGTTTTGACCCCTTCGGCCACCACTTTGAGATCGGCCAGAATCTGATCCAGAGGTTGTCCCGTGGCCAGACGGGCGCCGACCTGGTAGTTTCGGCTGAGGGGGCTGTTACAGGTGGCCAGTAAATCTCCCAGGCCGCTAAGTCCGTATAAGGTTTGCTCATCAGCCCCCAAGGACACGCTAAAGCGGGTCATCTCGGCAAGTCCCCGGGTAATGAGCGCGGCTTGAGCATTATCTCCCAGGTGCTTGGCTCGCATGTAGCCGCTGGCAATCGCAAAAATGTTTTTAAGCGCCCCTCCCAGCTCGACGCCGGTCACATCTGTGTTTGAATACAGCCGGAGTAATTGTTCATGGGTTAAGTGTGTCTGTAAATACTCAGCCACTTCCAGATTCTCTGAAGCCACAGAGCAGGCGGTGGGAAGCCCGTTCAGGATTTCCACCGCCAGAGAGGGACCAGAAAGTACCGCAAAAGGATTGTTAGGCGCTTCTTCTTGGATAACTTCAGAGAGACACTTCAGGCCAGGGAATTCAATGCCTTTGGAGCAGTTAACCAAAACGGTTTTGTTGGAAAGGGCACCCGATTGTACCAGATTTCGTACCACCTCTCGGGTGCCGCCGGTGGTGACGACCAGTAAAACCGCATCCGCGTCTGTGATGGTTTCAGTCAAGGAGTCGCTTAAAATCAGTGATTCTGGCAGTTCTACTTCGACTGGAAACGTAACATGGCGATTGGCCTGAAAGCGGGCGATTTTATCAGGCTTTCGATCCCAGAGCCAGACAGATTTTTGGTTGCTACCCGCGGCCAACCACGCTAAAGTCAACCCCCAACTCCCCGCTCCCAGTATGGCCAGTTTTTTCATGCTAAATCCGGTTCTCCGTCCCTTTTAACAGGCGCCCAATGTTGGCACGATGTAAATAAATAACATAAAGCGCGCTTAGCAATCCATAAACAGTATAAGCCAAAGGCGCCTTCAGGACATATAGAATAATAGGGGTGAAAACAGCGGCAGTCATTGAGCCGACAGAAACGTACCGGGTGAATTTTATTACAATAAAAGCGACAGCGCCAATTAAAACGGCTGGAACAGGGGCTAGAGCCATCATGCCGCCGAGTCCTGTAATGGCAGACTTACCGCCGGTAAAGCCCAGAAACAGGGAGCGGCTGTGGCCCAGAATGGTTCCGATGGCGACCACCACGTGCAGGGCTGGGGCACTTGGAAACAGATACTGGCTGGCGGTAACCGGGAGGAAACCCTTGAAGAAATCGGTCAACAGTACGAAAACCCCGGCCTTCTTGCCGACCACACGCCAGACGTTTGTAGCTCCTGCGTTTCCACTTCCATGTTCCCGGATATCAATGCCCATCAATCGTTTAGCTGTCAGGTAGGCTGTGGGGAATGAACCGATGATGTAGGCCAGGACCAGTGCGAGAAAATAGTTCAGGAGTGGGGTGTCCATCGAGCGAATATCTATCCTTTTTCACCACGGTTTCTAGGAGTAATCACAATGGGGGCACCGGCAAACTCAAAGCTCTCTCGAATCTTCTTTTCGAGGTAGCGCCGGTACGAGTCTTTCAAGAGTTTAGCATCATTGACAAAGAGAATAAACGTGGGTGGGTTGGTGCTGGCTTGGGTGGCGTAGTAGATTTTCAAAATCTTGTTTTTTATGGGGGCCGGTTGGGAAAGCTGGTAGGCTTCAAGGATGATTTCATTCATCAGGCTGGTCTTGACCCGCCGCGCGCAATTTTCGGCGACTGTCTGGGTGAGTTCCAACACCTTGGGAAGCCGCTGACCACTGACCGCACTGGTAAAGACTACCGGGGCAAACCGGACATAGGGGAGTTCAGCATACAGGCGTTTTTTGAATTCTTCAGTCGTAGTGGTGGTCTTGTTAGGTACTAGATCCCATTTGTTGACCACAATCACCAAACCTCGGCCCGCTGCCACAACGGTTTCCAGAATTTTTTTATCCTGATCGGTAATGAACGACTTACCGCCCACCCCCAGGTTTTCGGTGGCATCAAGAACCATGACGGCCACGTCGGATTTTTTGAGTGCCCGTAAAGAGCGATCGACCGAGAACATCTCGACCCCGTAGTCCACCTTGCCCTTCTTACGGATTCCGGCGGTGTCGATCAACACAAAGGGCTGGCCCTGGTATTCAAAGGCCACGTCAATGGCGTCTCGGGTGGTGCCAGCAATGTCACTGACAATGGTCCGGTTTTCACCCAGAATGGCGTTGAGGATTGAGGATTTTCCCACATTGGGTCGCCCCAGCAGGGTAATGCGAATGGTGTCATCGTCGGCCTGTACTTTAGCGGCTTCAGGCAAGCGATCCACAATGGCATCCAGCAGATCGCCTACCCCGGCATCACCATGCATGGCAGAAATAGGGTAGGGATCTCCAAAACCCAGTCCGTAGAATTCAGCGGCCAGTCCGCGTTGATCCGCCGTGTCAATTTTGTTGACCACCAGCAGGACTGGCTTTTTGGCCCGTCGGAGCAGACGGGTGACATCTTCATCTAAGGCGGTGATACCTGCTTGTCCGTCTACCAGAAAGACCACCAGATCCGCCTCAGTCAAGGCCAGTTCGACCTGGTGGTTGACCAGTTGATCAAAAGGTTCATCCCCGTCCGGGATCAAGCCGCCGGTGTCAATGAGGCGAAAGGGCACGCCCCGCCATTCGGCATCATAGTATGAACGATCTCGGGTGACGCCGGGAATGTCATCAACAATGGCCTCACGAGAGCCAATAACCCGGTTTACAAAGGTTGATTTCCCAACATTAGGCCTACCCACAATGGCCACAACAGGTTGTTTTATTCCCAAGATCCGGCGTTCCTTAATTCGGTTCGTAAAATTATTGCTTTCATCCCTGACTTCAGTCGGTAGAATATGATGTGTATGGTAACGGAAATTCTTCAAAAACCCAAGCCGGTTCTCGGGGTGCTGCGGTTGCTGCCCCTGCCAGGCTCTGCCGCATGGAACGGGAAGTTAGAGCCGGTACTTGCCCGTGCGGAACAAGAAGCCTCTGCATTGGCCAGTGGCGGGGTAGATGCGCTGATTCTTGAGAACTATTACGACCAGCCATACCCCAAAGACCGAATTGATATGGCTGGGGCCATTGCCATGGCGATGATCGCCAGGCGGGTTAAGAACTTAACCCATTTACCTGTTGGTGTTTCGGTTTTGCAAAATGATCCTGAGACAGCCTTGGCGATAGCAATGAACGTTCAAGCGGCCTTTATTCGGGTACCGCTTTTGATTGGCGCCATGATTACCGAGAGCGGCTTGGTGGAGGGACGTCTGAACCAGTTTGTGGAATACCGACAGCGCTTGCAAGGAGAGCTTCCTGGAGCCAAGATCCTGGCAGATATCTCCACCCGTCACCTGTTAAATAGTGATGAGGCGCCGCATGGCCTGCTGCGTTTGCAACGTTTAGGTCAGGCGCTTACCCGATACGGGGTGGTTGACGCGTTGATCGTCTCTGATCGGGAAATTGAACCCCAGGAGGCAGAGGACTTGAAAGGACAGGTGGGGCTGCCCTTGCTGATGGAATGTCAAAAAATGGTTGATCCGTTGGCAGAGCATGTGGAATCCTGTTACCGAATGACGGATGGGGTGATTCTGGAAGCCGGTATCTACAAGACCAGTGGATTTGACCTACAGGATAAGCCCGCTGTGGATATGCACAAGGTAGAAGAGTTGGTAAACCATCTTAAAGGGATTCGGGATATCCTGGAAACACTGGATCCGGCGTACTTTCTCCACCCTCCCAAAAAATAATCAGGCCGCTTTACTCTCTTGCGGTGTTTGATGGGTCTTGCCCTCTTCGGTCTTCCGGCTGAGGGCGTAAATCAGGTATATGAAAGTCACTGCCAGAATCAGGGTAAACGGCAGCACCGTGATGGTGGTGATTTTCCGCAGGACCGGCATGCCGCCAAACAGGAGCAGGATTAACGTTAACAGGGCAAAAAGCACGCCCCAGCCTATTTGCAAAAAGGCGGGCGGCTGGTTCTCAAAGTCCTGCCGGCACAGGCAGGACAGGGTGTAAATGGCCGAATCAGCGGAATTGCTGATAAAAATGCCCACCAGAAGTAGGCTGATCCAGGAAAGCAGTGGACTATGCGAGTAGGCGGTCAGCATGTTATAGAACAGCAGATGGACCTGGGTAAAATCAAACTCGTTTCCGGCAAACCCGGTGGCGATTTGAAGATCGATGGCCGCTTGTCCCATCACACAAAACCAGACATAGCTAAAGAGCGTAGGAGTGATGAGAACCGCCAGGATCATTTCCCGAAACGTTCTGCCTCGGGAAATCAGGGCGATAAAGGCGCCCACAAAAGGGGCCCAGGCAATCCACCAGCTCCAATACTGGACCGTCCAGTCCCGAACCCAGTGGTCTTCCTGGAAGGCCCCCAACCCCAGGCTCATTTTCGGCAAGCTGGCCAGATACCCCGGCAAGCTGTCCCAGTGGAGCAGTTGGGGATGAAACAGCCAGACCGAAAGCAGTAAGACCAGGCTCAACAGCATACTCAGGTTGCTTAAAACCCGGATCCCTTTTTGCAGGCCCTGAATGGAGGAAAGAAGATACAAGAGGCTAATGAGCAGAATGATGCCCAGCTTGAGTGTCGGGGTCGATTCCAGGTGAAACAAGGTATGAAGCCCCCCTTCGATGATTAAAACCCCCATCCCAAAAGTCGCGGCGACCCCGAAGACGGTTGCGAGCAAGGTGAGCAGGTCAGTCAGAAAACGAGAGAGCTTCTGATGGAGGCGGAACTCTTCTCCGACGGCCAGAGGGACCCCAAAGCCCGATTGTCGTTGCAGGTTAAAGGTAAAAAAGCCAATGGCCAGGGCCGTCATGCCATAAATGGCCCAGGGGCTGAGCCCCCAGTGAAACAGGGTGTAGGAGAGGGCGATCTGGATTTTTTCCTGGACGGCATATTGGCCATGGATTGGAGGGCTCATAAAGTGGTGCAGGGGTTCGGCTGCGCCCCAAAAAAGAAACCCGGTGCCCATTCCCGCGCAAAACAGCATGGAGAACCAGGATACAAAGCTATATTCCGGTTTGGTTTCAGCCCCCCCCAGGCGGATTTTTCCCCAGGGGGAAAGGCCGATGCCCACAAAAATTAAGAGGGTCAAAAAGACAAACCAGAGGTAAAAGCCGCCAAAATACTGAAAAATCGCTTGGTTAATGAGGTGGACGCTTTGGGCAAAGGCGGTTGGATTGCTGAGCCCTGATAGAAAGAGAAGGGTAATCAGAAGGGCCGGGAGCCAAAACAATGCGGGAAGTTGCCGAAGATGCGTCATGCTTTTATTTCCCGTAGGGATTGGGAGGATAGGGCTGAGGCCAAAGCGCCGAAGGGGGCGTCATTCTGACGGGAGCTGGCCGCGTATAATAGGCAGGCCGTTGGTAGAAGGGCGGCGGCGTGGTTCTGGGGGGCTGGGTATTTGTCGAGCCTTGACTGACGAACCTGGACAATCGTGGAGCCCCTAGCACCGCGAACGCGATATAACTGGCCACCCCGGCGATGACAGACAGCAACTGGCGCAGGTGGGGGTTGGGGACTTTTTTCTGAAGGGTCTTGGCCGCCAGCATGCCCACCGAAAAATTGGCGAGGATCCCCACCCCATAGGTGGAGAGATCTCGGGCAAAGAGCTGCCATCGAATGTTAGGAGGATCCTGGGAGAATCGTAGAGTAGGCACCAGAATGGACGGTGCCCCCCAGATAACCCCTTGCTGCAGTGCGTATGACTTTTTCTGACTGATGGATTGAAGAGATTTCGGCAGAATCCGTATCACAGGCCTTTACAGTCCCATCATTTCTGAATGAAGCCTATGGTACCTGAAATGGGTGACAAAAACAAACGCCTTGCCGGGCTTGGCTCTGACAGGTATCCACAAGAATTTACCGGGCCCAGAGGGGGAGATCCATGCTGTTGGTTCCAAAAACCCACTGGCCCAAGAAGTACATCAACACAGGGACAATAATAATGCCTGCCAGATTCAAAATGAGCCCGGTCTTTGCCATCTGGAAGACCGTGATCCGGTTGCTGCCAAAGATAATGGCGTTGGGAGCCGTGGCAATAGGCAACATAAAGGCAAAAGAAGCTGAAATCGTCACCGGGATCATCAAAAGCAAGGGGTGAATGGCCAGATTTTTGGCGATGGAGGCGACAATGGGCAGGAGCATTTCCGTTGCGGCGGTGTTGGAGGTAAACTCGGTGAGAAACGTCATAAAAGTGGAGAGGGTTACCATCAAGGGGAACGGCTCCCACTGGGTGGAGCCGGTGATTTGTTCCGCCAGCCACAGGGAGAGCCCGGTTTCCTTGACCCCGCTGGCCAGGGCAAAGCCGCCACCGAAAAGCAGGACAATCCCCCAGGGTAGTTGCCGGGTGTCAGGCCATTCTAGCAGCCGGGAGGCCGAAGATGATTTTCTATGGGCGGGGAGGATAAACAAGATCAGGGCCATGGCCATGGCAATGGTGCTGTCATCCATAAAGCGGACCCATTGGGCGTTTCCGGTGAGGCTCTGTAAGAGGCTGCTCCAGCCAGGCAATACCCACTCGCCAATCACCAGGTCTGTTCGGCTCATCCAGAGCAGGGCGGTACTGACAAAAATGGTCAGGACCGCCTTTTCTTCCGGGCTCATAGGGCCTAGCTGCTGCCGTTGGGTATGAAATACACTGGGATCTGCGATTAAACACGCTTTGGAACGCCCGCAATAACTGCGAACAAGTGTAAACCAGCATGTGGTGAGCATACAGAGCGTTATCGGGAAGGTAAAGAGCATCCAGCCGCTAAAAGAGATCTCTGGAGCCGCGGGAAAATAAATTTCCAGCTTTCGCATAAACACCAGATTCGGCGGGGTGCCAATGGGGGTGGCAATACCCCCAATGGAGCTGCCGTAAGCGATGGCAAGCAGTAACCCAACGCTGAATGCCCGGATGCGCCGGGTGACCTCTGGCTGCTCCTGACATTGTTCCTCCAAATTTAAAATCACCGCCATGGCAATGGGCATCATCATCATGGCGGTTGCGGTGTTGGAGATCCACATGGATAAAAAACCAGCGGCGATGAGGAAACCCAGAATGAGCCGAGAGGGACTCAAGCCCACGTAGTGGATGATATTCAAGGCAATTCGTTTGTGGAGGTTCCACTTTTCCATGGCCAAGGCGATGAGAAAGCCGCCAATAAAGAGGAAAATCACCGAGTTGAAATACAGGCTGGAGACGGCATCAGCGGGCATTACTTGCAGGATCGGGAATAACACCACCGGAAGGAGGGCCGTGACCGCCAGAGGGACCGCCTCACAAATCCACCAAACGGCCATCCACAGGGCAATGGCCGCCATACGGGTCATGGCCGGATTACCGGGGGAGACATCCGGCAAGAACATAATAAAAAGCGCCAGAAGAGGACCCGCCCAGAGGGCCGTGGTTTTGATCAACGCCGGGGTGATTTTCATCCCTCTATTTTATAAAAGTATTAAAC
>CAYLWC010000004.1:0-20225 GCA_964387265.1 uncultured Vampirovibrionales bacterium
TGTTGTATCTGGTTGCGCCCAGCCTGGATAAAATCTTTGTAATGAACCTGCCTAAGTACTTGTAGCAATTATAGCCAGGTGTCGATTCTCATCTGTTTGGTGACTGTGTTATAAACGTTACCAGTTTTAATTTTTTGAGAGGGGGTAGGACCGATGAGTACGCACCAATTGCTGCAGGGATTAACCGTTGATGAATGGGAAAAAATTGAACGGGAAGAGCATGATCAGGAATATCAGGACTGCGTGCCTTATAAAATCAATATTCAGCAATTTGTCGCCCATGAAGATTACTGTTTTAAGCCGGGCTGTAGAAAGGATCGGGGGCACCGTACCCGTCGTGCCTTTGAGCTCATCGGTCTCCACCAGTTGGTCGGGAAATCCGTACTGGATATCGGGTGCGGCAGTGGGAAATACTCTGTTTTATTCGCGCTGCTCGGTGCGACTTGCCATGGATTTGATATTTCTCCGGTGGGTGTTCAGCAGGCGCAAGCCCTTGCTGAAATGAACCGGGTAACGGATCGGTGCCATTTCTCTGTACAGAATGCCGCTCAGATGACATATGCTGATGAGAGCTTTGACTTGATTCTGATGCATGAGGTGTTGCACCACGCCATTAAATATCCAGGGGTCAAGAATGATGTTATGCGGGTTTTAAGACCAGGAGGAAAAGTCGTTATTACCGAATCTCTTTATGGGAACGCGCTGTTGAATTTGGGCCGTAGATTCTCCATGCGAGGGCAGGAAGCCAAAGGGGACGTAATTTTGAAACTCTCTGATATTCAGGCATTTTCCAAAGGGTTTAGTGAATGTCATATCGAGATGATGAGTCTCTTGTTTATGATGAAGCGGGTGTTTCAAAGTAAGGTACATTTACCGCCGGTTCAGGGGGTGTTGTTTTTAACCAAGGTGCTGGATGATATGTTGCTTGGGGCTATCCCCGCGCTAAAAAATTATTGCGGCGAGTGCGTGGTGGTTCTGACCAAATAGCTGTTAAATTAGAGAATTTCAGCCACATGGGTTCGTGAAGGCAATAAACGACTTGGTGAGCCCAAAGCATTTTTCCTGGTAGAGCTGGCATCCAGGAAAGAGCTTTTGAAACTTTTGCCGTCCCATTAACCGAACCGATGCCACCCGTTCAACACACCGTTCCCAAGAATCAACCGGCAATCTTTGGAAGGACTGGAAGGTTAGTCGAGCTTTCCATGCGGCTATTGTTCGCTGGATGCCGCCACCGGTTATATCAAAGTAATAGAGTAAAAGCGCCCTGGCCTTGATAGGCAGGAATTGAAAGAAAGGAAAGTAAAAATGCGCCTCGATGGGGAAAAAGAGATTGGGTGTTTGAATAAAATAGGCCTTCCCCACCCGCTGGATTTCACGGGCCATTTTTTCCTGTTGGGTATCATCACCCACATGTTCGATGACAGAGTTGGAAAAGACGATGTCAAATTCCTTATCCGAGAATTGCGGCATGTGCGTAGCATCTCCGGCCATGCTGGTAAAGTGGGGAGAGTCCATCGGGTGGGCTTCCAGATTGAGCAGGACAATATGAATGCCATCCAGTTGGTCAATTCCCATGCTTTCCCAGAAGGAGATGGTTCCGCCCACGTCCAATATTTTCAGGGGTCGAGGAAATTGATTCAACCACTGTTTAAATACTTCAAATCGTCTGGTTCTCAGCCGCCAGGCCAGGCTGTCTGTACTATATGAGTCCAGCCATCGTTTCCGTAACATGCATCTACCCCCTATTTAATTAAAACAGCGTTATTGCCGTCTTTATCCCTTCAACCGCCTTCAAAATACAGCGGATCCAGAGCCTGGGTCAAGATCATATTTATTGTGTCTTGATTATTGAAGAACAGATGGAAATGGACGCAAATTTCCATGTCGGGATAACCCAGGGTCAGGATAACGCGGGCGCCATCGCTGCTATCAGGATCCAGTAGGATAAAATAAGAATACCAGTCCAAACCGGCACCAGCGTGAATTTTTTCCATCGTCTGCACCATGCTTGAAAGCCGGGAGAAACCAGCCAGAATCCGGTGGCAACAAATAAAACAATTAAATTAACCGAGCTGATACCTCCAAACAGAAGAAAAAGCAGCCACTCAAAATAGCTTGCCTCGCCGCTGATCTCCCGAATCATCATGCCAAGCGTGGCGGCAAGTCCGAACAACAAAATAAACAGGGCGGCTCCAAAACATAAGATCGACCCTACAAGCGCAGTGGTTTCCCTTCGAGAGTATAGTGTGCTTGTCATGATAACCCCCTTCATTGAACCCCTTCAATTCAGCAAAACAGCATGTTCTTGTATATTCCGGGCAGGTCCCGGAAATGTCTCACGGATATGGCGCGTATCCGGTTTTAGACCAACGTCTGGAATGATCAAAACCCAAGACTGTATGCCTATACTTCTGTATAACCCCTATCGCCTCTCCCTGAGACGTTTATCCGTGATCCCCTTCGATACAGATTCGATTATAAAGTTGGAGCATGGTGGGCGCTGACGGGCTCGAACCGCCGACATCCTCCTTGTAAGGGAGGCGCTCTACCAACTGAGCTAAGCGCCCTTAAGCTCCTCAATACTCTAGCTTGGGAGTTTGGGGAAGTCAAGAAGAGAACTCAAAAAATCATCAAGGCCGAGGCTCAATCCACAGGGTGCGTTTTTCTGTTACCACAACGTGAACCGGGATATCCCATGGCTCAGCCGGTGTCATGGGCAGCGTGAGCATATCCGGGCAAACGCCGATTCTCAGGCTGCCTGAAGGAAGAGAGGGCAGAAAGCGGTCATAATATCCTTTGCCATACCCAAGGCGATAGCCTCTTTCATCAAAGAGCAAGCCGGGAACAAAGACGCAGTCCACCAAATCCAGAGAGACGCTGGGAGCAGAGGGTAAGGGTTCTTTCATGCCATAACGATGCGCTTCCAAGGGATCTCCAGACTGGTAACGATGAAAATCCAGTTGATTGCTTTCGTCAATTCTTGGTAGAAACCACTGTTTATCAGGATAATCCGTCATTAAGGGAAGCAAATCCACTTCTGCTGCCAAGGGATAGTAGCTGAGGATGGTCCGGGCATCTTGAAACGATGTCAGATTTTGTATACGGGAACAAATCCCAGTACTAATGGTACTGATTGGCAATTTTTTTCTGAAAGCGCTGACCTGCTTTCGAAAAGCTGGCTTCAAGGCGCCAGAACTATCCATGGATTCTGAAAAATTTTCGAAAATCAAAGTTTTTCACTCAAGTGTTCGATGAATTAAACAGTCACAGGAACGGGACATGACAATATAACCATGATACGTGATCGACAGCACTTTCATAAGCGCTTGAAATTAGCGCGGCAAGAGGCAAGGTTGAAACAGGAACAGGTGGCTCGGTATCTGCAGATCCCTATCTCCGCCGTATCCGCTTTGGAGGCTGGCAACCGGAAATTGGACGCTATTGAGCTGTACATGCTATCAAAGCTGTATCATAAATCATTGGATTGGTTTTTCAGCGATTACAGCCCAATGCAGGAGCCCGGTGATTCATCAGGGACTTCGTCGATGTCTTATCACTGGGATGATCCGGTTCTGCATGAGTGCTTTCAACTTTTGCAGAAGGCGCCGAAAGATCTTCAACGCAGCGCCGCCTACGGGGTCATTGGTTTCCTGAGTGAACGGTAGACCTTGGCCTTTCTGAAAACCTCGTCTGCCCATGGGATAGAGGCTCTCCTTCGTTTGGGGGAGAGTAACGCCTAAAACCGCTCTCCTATGATAATATGGAGGTGGATGAGAGAGTCAGGGACGGACCCATGGGAACCGATAAAAAACGGAAAACGGCGCACGCCGGCTTATCCATATCCAGAGATTTCATCGAGTTGGCGATTATATCGCCAAAAAGTATGACTATTCTTGAAGCGGCCTCGGTTCCCACGCCTGAGGGATTGTTGGATACGGATGGGGACCGGGTGCTGGACCCATTGCTTTTGAAAGACGCGATTCAACACCTGTTTCGCATGGTCAAGGTCAAACCCAAGGCGGTCCATCTTTCCGTGCCAGCCAGTTTGTTGAGGATGGTGGAAATGCCCCGGCTGGATGAGTCCGAGTTATATGTCTCCTTATCCAGTGAAGCGGAGCGATACAAAACTTTTGATGATACGGAAGCCCTGGTAGACTTTTATCAGATAGAAGGTGCCCGAACCTCTGCGCCGAATATGGTGAGTTTGGTCTTTGGTGCGGTTCGAAAAGACACCTTGGAATGCTACCTGAAAACGATGCAGAAATTGAAAATCAAGGTGGCATCAGTTGATTTGGAAGCCTTGAACGTACTGCGGGGCATGGCGGTTACCGGTGTGCTGGACAGCCTGGTACAACAAATTGGTACAGACGCACACTGGGGAGCGATCTTTGTGGAGTCAACCCGTGTCCGACTCGCGATATGGCAGGGGAATGGTATTGTTGAGCTGCGTGAAACCCACATGCCAACGGCTGAGTTCTCCCATGTGACTTCCGATTCCATTGTGCTTGAAGATTTAATGGAAGAAATTCGTCGAACCACCAAAAACGTACAACCGCTGATTTGGCTGACGCACCATATGCCTGAGCCGATGTGTCGTTTGCTGGGAGAGCGTTTGGGTGTTCCTGTGAGGCCCTGTTTGCTGGGTAATACAATGGGTGCTTCCGTGGATCTGAGTATACCCATTGTGGGCGCTGCATTTTCTTCCATGGTGGCTTACCCGATGCCCTTTGACATTCTCTCAGGGGCCAGAAAACCCTCCTCTGGAAAGCCAGGAGCCGCCCCCGCGGTTGAGCTGGATGAAGATGACAATACGTCTTCTTTGTTGATAGGCGCGGGCGTCTTGTCCATTGTCGGTTCCCTGTTGTTGGGTGCGGGGTTATTCATGACCAATGAGTTCTGGTTTAAACAGGAGGTTCAGAAGGCGGAACAGGCGCAGCAGGCTGAACAGCTTCAGTTGGCACAGTTGCAAAGCGAATTATCTGTGCTGAAAGACAGGGATGCGGTGGATAAGGCATTAATCGGGATTATCGAGAACGCGGAAATTCGAAACAAAGTCTATGTCATGCTCACCGAGGACCTGCGCCGGAAAACACCGCCGAAACTCTGGGTTCAGGAAATCAAGGTCAATGGCAAGGTCAAGTTTGAGGGCAAGGCCGTTAGCCATCAAGATATTCTCGATTTTGCCAAAAGCTTTGATACGGTCCCCTATGTGCGCGCTGTGGCTGTTGATTCGATTACCGAGGAACTCCTGGAAGGGACGCCGGTGTTTAATTACAAGATTGCCGGAAACCTGGCCTTGTCCAAAGACTTATTGAATCCGCCGAACATGGAACAGGTTGACCCTAAACACAATAAGAATACGCAATGAACTGGAGCGAGTGGGTTATAAAATGGCGTTAAAGAAACGGGAAAAGATATTAATTGGCGTTATGCTATTGGCGGGTGGTATATTTACTCTGGCTTATTTTGCATGGCCCCAGTGGGAGGCGGTTTCAACTAACCAAACGAAGTTATCCGATACGAAAACCGCGACGGAGGGGTTGCTGACCCAAAAACAGGCGCTTCAAACGGAAGTGGATCGCCTGAAGAAGGAAAAGAATCTCCCTCTTGATGTTGTCATTCGACGATACACCCCTACCACGCGCCAGGCGGTGGTTAAGGAAATTCTGGATGAGGTGGTCAATTATGCTGCGGAAAGCAATAACAAGCTGATTAGTCTGGAACCTTATAACGCAACACCGATTGTAACAGCCTCCCAGGAGGAAGAGGACGCCAAAAACGATAAGGAGAAATCCAAAAATAAATCTAAAAAGGGCAGCTCCTCCAGCAAAAATAGTGAGGATAACCCAGATGAGCCTAAGCCATCCCCACTGACCGTGGTTGGTTATGAGATGTCCATCCGGGGGACCTATGACAGTATCCAGAATTTCTTAGCCCGGATGGAAGATCACAAGGATCTGATTGAAGTGAGCAGCATCGATTTGCTGAATGAGGCAGGGCCTGCCAGAAAATCGACCACCAAAACTCCCAAAGCCATTTTGGACCCCTCGCGGCCCATTCGCCTGAACGCCAAACTCAGACTGATTCTGCAATCCTCCTGAGGATTCTCCCCAATAAAAAGCCTGCAACTAACGTTACAGGTGGGACATAGGCTGGGTTGTGAGTTGAATCTTTGATGTTCAAATTCAGTTAGACTGTTCGTTCGCCTGTGTAATGTGGATAGAAAATTTATATATATACATATAAAAACAATAGATGGATCAAAATTGCCTTAAACTTAAAATTGTAAATTCCAAAAAAAAACCACCAGGAAAATCCTAGTGGTACAAGGTGTGTCCAGTGGAGATTAAGCTTTTATTGGGATACAACCCTCAGAGAAAGCCGTTCGGCCCTTTCCTTGGTCTGAGTACGATTTCTGCAGTAGCGTTCGATAATGGGGAAATATGATGTGGCGAGATAGCCATATTCATCGGCATTCAGGCGATTTAAGGCATCCTGAAGAAGCCGGTTGGCTTCGCGGTACTTTTTGAGCCTGACCAGCAGAGCAAGCTTCTGATCAAACAAACTGGGGAGCAAGTAGTCATGGTGCTTCTGAATAAGCTCAAAAGCCCTATTGCAGGATTCCAAAGCTTCTCGCTGACGACCCAGCACATCCAACACGCCAGCTCTTGAGATGTGAGCTTCCACACATCGCTCATCCAGCTTCAGAACCTGATTAAATGTTTGTAGTGCTTCCATGTCCCGATTCAGACAGAACAGGATGTCTCCTCTCAATACCAGCGCCCGTGTGTCACCGGGCTGAATTTCCAGGGTTTTTTCGACCATCACCAGTGCGGACTCATAGTCTCCCTGATAAATAAACAAGTCCCCCGCTGTTCTCAAATATCTCTCCGCATTAAAACTAAGGATTTTAGAGAAAATCTTGAATTGTTTGACCACTCTCTTCACTCCCCTTTCTTTTCGGAGATGTCAGTTTGATCTTAGCAAACAGGGCATGAGAGTCCAGAGGCACTGAAATCAGGATCTTCCTAAGAAACTGAGTTACAGCGACCTTGGGTGATATGGATCTTGTTTAGTCAATTATTTGTTTACTCTACAGCTGCTTAGATAAAACAAACCGTTGAGTAGATTGAAGAAATCGAATGTAACATTTCGTTACAAAGTTTGAGTATTTCACCCTGTTTTTTAAAGGTGGATCCATTTTCTAACGATTGCAAGAGAAATTGCTCCTGATTCCAGGCGTATCACGCAGCGTTTGAAAATGAGGATAACTGGCCATTGAAGACTCGGATTTCCCTGCTAACCCCTTCTTTGAAAAAATATAACCTGATTGTATTGGCTCTTAGTCTCGCTGTTCTGTCTCAAAGCACATGGATGGCAGTAGAAGCCCAGTCTAGGAAAACACTTCAGGGTTCGGCTACGTTTTATGATACTGAGTATACGGGCGCATCAAAACATGCGTACTATCCCAAAGATCGATGGTTAAGGCACACGGACCAGCTCACTATAGGGTACAAGCTGGGGGCAGCGGAAGCCGAGTACCGGAAAATGCTGCGTCAGAACCCGGCCAATGCGGGCGCACATAATGGGTTAGGAAAGGTTACCTATTTTTTGACCACGTCATCCAACGAGCTGATACGGGAAAAACGGGAGGCCATGCTCACTCAGGCCATCCAGCATTTTCACTCGGCGCTTCGTTATCAGCCGAACTATGTGGAGGCCCGTGTGAATCTTGGAACGATTTACATGGAGCAGGGCCGTTTGGCGGAAGCTGAAGAGGAGTTTCAAAGGGCGTACCAGTTAAACCCTCATGACTCTGAGGTTCTGGAAAAACTGGGGGCGGTTCGGGTTCTGCAGGAAGATTACAACGGCGGGCTTCCATATCTGGAAAGAGCGGTTCAACTTCAGAGTGGTAATTCTTCAGCGTATTACTACCTGGGCATCGCTTATACGGCTCGTGGGGAATATAACAAGGCCCACAATGCCTTGCAAACTTCCCTGTACCAGTATCCAAATAGTGCTCCGGTTCATCACCAGCTGGGTATTTTGTATGACGCGCAAGGAAATGGGGCCGCAGCGGTCGGCTTCTTTAAAAAAGCGCTGGAGCTCAAGCCAGAATATATGGAGTCCGCGCTCAAGCTGGCCCAGCTTTATGAAGAACGGGGGGATCTGGACCTGGCGCTGGAGCAGTACAAAAATATGGCTTCATCTTACGGTGAACGGGAGGATCTGTTTTTTAAAGTTGCTGAGCTCTCCCTCAAAAACAGGCAGCCGGACGTGGCCGCTATGTATTATCAACAGGTTCTGAATCATAACCCCAATCATCAAAAGGCCAGAGAGGGATACTCCCTCAGCCAGACCCAGCTGGCGACCCAAAAACTTTCGGAAGGCCGCCTTGCCAGTGTGGCCCAGGCGAAAAAATCAGCAGAGCAAGCATTGGTATACAACCCCAAGAATCTGGACGCTCGATTGATTGGTGTAAAATACACCCCCACAAGCCCCAGCCGCCCGGATTACAGTTTATCCGAGGCATATGCTGTTCTTTCCGAACCGGCGAATGGGTCCAATATCAGCTGGGAGCAGGGGGAAGTCTGGCTGGATCGCTTCAATTTCCCGGCGGCTGAACATGCCTTTCGGATGGCGTTACTTTCTGCCGGAACAGGGAATGAAAATCTGACTTATGGCGAATTATTACTGGAAAAGGGGATGCCGGAACTCTCTAAAGAAGCCTTTGAACGCGCTTCCGCCCTATCAAATGATCATGGGGCTGCCCAGATAGGTCTCCAGCAGGCCAGCGAGGCTATTGAGCGCTCTAACCGCCTGGTGGCCGAAGCTCGGCTTTTTCAGAAGAAAAATGCCTTTCAAGCCGCTCAGCCGTTATTGGAAGAGTCTTTAAAGCTCAATATGGCTAATGCTGGGGCTCATTATCAGTTGGCTCGTCTGCATGAAGAACGAAAACAGTATGGTCTGGCGGCGGATCATTATTATGCCTACCTGAAGCTCATGCCCATGGCCGAAGACCGGGTGAAAATTGAGAAGAAAATCGATAAACTCGTCCAGGCCATGAAGAAGCGCGCCTGAAGGGAATCACCGAAAAACCCAAAAAAAAGCCCTCAGGGGCTCCCCTGTCTTAAAACGCATTTTTATATCCATATAGGGTTTTGCTATAATAACCCCGAATTCACCCCGGAATGTTCCGGTTTTGAATTCCGCAAGCAAGGAAATTTAAGAATACATGGCTATCTCATCCCAGGTTTTATCCCCAAAAACCGTGAACCGAACCCTTCTTGAGGAAGAAATCCTCCCCCATGTCTTTAAACCAGGCCGCTATATCGGCTTGGAGCAGGGCGCTTACCGCAAGCCCTTTGGCCAGGCGGCGGCCACCATGGCGGTCGTCTTCCCGGATCTTTACGAAATCGGCTTCTCCAACTACGGCCTTCGGCTGCTTTATAATATCGCCAACCAGCATCCTGCTTACATGTGCGACCGGGTCTACGCCCCGGCCCCGGATTTTAAAACCAAGCTGGCCGAATATGACATGCCCCTTTATGCCGTAGAGTCTCTGGTCCCCATCAAAGATTTTGATTTACTGGCGGTTTCGCTCCAATATGAGCTGAATTACACCACGATCCTGGGGATTCTGGAAGCGGCCCGGATTCCCTTCCGCTCGGCAGAGCGGAACACGCTGGAATACCCGCTATTGATTGCTGGGGGGCCCGGAAGTAGCAACCCCATGCCGCTGGCGCCCTTCATTGACGCCTTTATTTTGGGAGATGGGGAAGAAGTCCTGATTGAGATTCTGGATGTCATTCAACAGGCTAAAAAAGATGGGATTGATAAGCCGGAACTGATGCAGCGGCTGGGCAAGGTGGATGGGATCTTTATTCCTGGAGTCACGGAACAGGCCTTTAAGCGCATTGTGGATATTGCTGAGAAGCCGGTGGATATGGCGGCGTTGATTCCGGTGATTGAGACGGTGCACGACCGGGTGGTCATTGAGGCCCGCCGGGGGTGCGATCGGATGTGCCGTTTCTGCCAACCATGCTTTATTAACCTGCCGGTCCGGGAGCAAAGCATTGAGAACATCAAAAAGAAAGCCCTGGCGGAAATCGAAAAGACGGGGTATGAGGAATGCTCGCTCCTTTCTCTTTCCATTGCCGATTATTCCTACTTCAAGCCCCTGGTTCTGGAAGTGGCCGATGCCCTGAAGGAATACAACGTGTCCTTATCCCTTCCCAGCCAGCGGGCGGATCGATTCAGCCTGGATGTGGCGGAAGCCGTGCAAAGCGTTCGCAAAAGCACCCTGACGTTTGCCCCGGAAGCGGGAACCATGCGCCTTCGGGATGTGATTAACAAGAACCTCAGTGATAAAGAAATTATGAACGCCGTGACATCGGCTTACCAGGCGGGCTGGAACAAGGTCAAGCTGTATTTCATGATTGGCCTGCCCACCGAAACCCATGAGGATCTGGACGGGATCCTGGATATTGTCCGCCGCATGCAGGCCGCTTGCGCTCAAATCAAGCGGGAGTCCTCCCTTTCCATTAAAAAATCCCTGGAAATTAACCTCACCATTTCCAATTTCGTGCCCAAGCCCCACACACCTTTCCAATGGTTCCCGCAGGATTCCATGGAGATGCTTAACCACAAGATTGCCTACATCCGGGAAAAGGCCCGAGGGATCAAGGGGCTGAAAATCAACTTTACGGATCCAGAAATCAGTAAGCTGGAAGCAGTGATTTCCAAAGGCGGCCAGGAACTGGCGGATGTGGTGGAAAGCGCTTACAGAAAAGGCGCTTATCTTGACGCCTGGGATGATGCGGATAACTTCCAGAAGTGGTTTGAAGCTCTGTCTGAGGTGGGGATTGAGTGTGAAGCCTACACTCGGGAACGCTGTGTGGATCCAGATGAACCCCTGCCGTGGGATGCGGTGAACATGGGGCTGACCAAAAGCTGGCTGGTGATGGAGTATGAACGGGCCAAGACGGCGGCCAGTACGACGCCATGTTTTGACGAGTGTAGTACTTGCGGGGTCTGTGCTAGCTACGGAACATGGCCCAAGTTTACGGAACTGCCCAAAACCCCGAAAAAAGAGAATAATGCCATTCCTCCTGTTATCCAAAGTAAAAAAGATGCGGTTTGCAAGGTGCGGGTACGACTGGAAAAGCGCGGTAAATTGCGTTTTATCTCCCATTTGGATTGGCTAAGGTTGATTCATAAGGCCGTTACCCGGGGTGGATGGCCCGTTGCCTATACACAGGGTTTTAACCCGAAGCTAAAGATTTCCTTTGGTCCGGCGCTTCCGTTGTTTTCGGAAAGCCTGGGTGAGTATGTTGATATTGAGCTCACGGAAAAACCGAATGGAAGCCTTCAAACACTACTGGATGTTTTTAATCAGCATCTTCCTGAGGATGGAAAAGCTTTTGATGCCTACATCATACCGATTGGAACACCCAGTATTGATAAAAGCATCCAAACATTGACCTATACAGCGACCCCAGCCGCATCAACCGCGATGGGGGCAAACTACTCTGGACAAACGACTTGCATCACACCCGTAAAAGAGTATACTATTACTGAACGGGTCCATGATCTGGTTCGGCAAGAGGCATTGCCCGTCGAGGTTGAAACCAAGCGGACCCGCTCCCAAACCACCAAGAAAGTTTTAGATATAGCTCCATACCTTGATAATCTCCATGTTGATGAGCACGGAGCCGTAAATTTTACAATCAAAAGGCACCAGTCAAAACCTGGGGATTCGGGTGAAATCATAAATATAAAGCCTGGCTGGGTATTAAAGCTAATCAATCCCGACTTGAACTGGTCAATGGTGCGAACAAAAATAGAATTAGCATAGATTTTTTTTGCTTAAGTTTTGTGATAATCAAATACAACGTAGGTTTTAGTAAAGATATATGCGTAAAATCCCATTAGAATGCGGTTTTCTGTGTCAAAGTTTGATGAAAATTTTATTTATAAAAAGTTTAATGAAGTTTATAAGTAGTAAAGGGTCCTGACAACGATGCCGAAACGAAAGATTGTCATTTCAGAAATAGACAATATTGCTGCCATTATTGAAGATGATCGGGCAGTGGAATTTATTATTCACCGGGGAGATATTCTCCTCGGTGACGTTTTTTTAGCCTCTGTGGAAAACATCCTGCCCAGTATTGACGCCGCCTTTGTGAACGTGGGGAGTGAGAAAATGGGTTTCCTTCACTCCAGCGATGTACCGGGGCGGGGCGATCTGAAAAACAGGCTGGAACCGAAACAACAACTGGTGGTCCAGGTTATGAAAGAGCCCACCGGCCACAAAGGCCCTCGCGTCACCACCAACATTACCCTGCCGGGCCGTTTTCTGGTCATGATGCCGGAATCCAAAGGGATCAGCATCAGCCGGAAAATCATGGACCCCAAGGAGCGGGCCCGCCTGAAGTCGATTGTCAGTCTGATTAAACCGGCTGGTGTGGGCGTGATTATCCGGACGGAGGCCAACCTTCAGAAAGAGTCGGATATTCAGGAAGATTTCGAAACCCTGATTGAACGGTGGCAAAACATTGTGTCCATGGCGGATACTGCCTCACCTCCGACACTCCTGTATCGGGATCAGGATCTCCTCTACCGGGTTATCCGAGAAGCGGTCACGGAAGATGCCCAGGAAATTATCGTGGACAGCGCTTTCGGCTTGCAACGGGCCCAGCAGCTCCTGCAGACCTGGAACATGGATAAAAATATCAAAGTCAGTCAGTACGCTGGCTCTCAGCCTATTTTGGTGGGAACGGGCGTAGATCGGGAGATCAAGCAGGCGCTCCAAACCAAAGTTCCGCTGCCGAGTGGGGGATATCTCTATATCCAGCCCACAGAAGCCCTGACTGTCGTTGATGTCAACAGTGGAAAGTTTACCAGTCTGGATTCTCAGGCTGAGACCATTAAGCAAACCAACCTGGAAGCCTGTAAAGAGATTGCCCGCCAGCTGCGGCTGCGAAACATTGGCGGGATGATCATCGTGGACTTCATTGATATGGAATCCCGCGCGGACCAGCTCAAGATTCTGGAAACCTTCGAAATGGAGCTGGCCCCGGATAAATCCAAGCCGCAAATTGGTCAGCTCTCGGATTTAGGTCTGGTGGAAATGACCCGACACCGTCAGGGACAAGCACTCAGTGAAATCTTCACTAAAAAGTGCATTGCTTGTAACGGTACCGGGCATGCGCTGGAAGAATTTGCGTGGGGACCGGCCCACTCCCATCAGGATCAGCAGCGAGGTCCTGGACGTCATATGTCCATGCGCCACAAGTTGCCGGTCAAGCAGTCTCGCTCCCAGCAAGTGCCTCGCCCAGCTGCCTCGGCCCATAACAATCAACGGACATCGAACCGTCCGGCGGCCCCGGTTGTGCCTGGCTCTGCCTTAGCCGTTCCCGGAGGCACCCCCGCTTCAGACGGCCTGTCAAACTCCATGTTGTTGGCTAGACAAGCACAGCAGGCGGGTAAGGGACGTCCGTTGATGGATCGACCCATTGCCGACTACCTGGAAGAAAAATTGCATAAAGAGTTTGGTATTTATCTGGCCAATGTGGCGAAGCTTGCCTATACCCCGGCTGGTACCAACGCTATTCTGGCCAGAATCAATCCCAGAGCCAATGACGTGCTGACGTTGGTGAATTCTATAGTCGATGGAACGAGCATCTCTGCTCCTTCCGTGGATGATGAGGAAACTACAAAATTGACACGACGTGGCGCGGAAAAAACCGAGGATGAAAAGTCGGAAGACTTTGATGAGGCTGATGAGTCGGCTGATGAAGAACAGTTGCAGCTGATTGATGAGGAGGAGTCTTCCGATGAGGAAGTGGAGAAACCCCGTCGGGGACGTTTATCCAAAAAATCAGAAGAGCCTGTCGCGGAGGAATCGGAAGAGATTGATGCCGATGAGGTAGAAGTAGACGCTGTCGCTGAGGCGGACGAGGAAGAACCGGAAACGGTGGAAACTCAAAAACCGGCCGCCCGACGCCGTGGACGTCCACCAAAGCGGAGCCGTTCCTCAAAACCAGCGACCACTAAGTCAGAAGCTCCTTCCAGTAATGAGGGCACCTCTGACCAGGGGGAGCATGAACCCTCTCCTGCTGGAACAACCCGACAGTCCTGATTAACCCTAGCTTACAGGCACTGTTGGTTGCAGGCAGAGGGATCTACCCAAATTGCTTCGCTAGTAAACGTTGAACGGGATTTCCCCGGATGAGATGTTCTTCAACAATCTCCTCAACATCTTGTGGTTGAACGCTATGATACCAGATGCCTTCTGGGTAGATCATCACGGCAGGCCCAATTTGGCAAAGGCCAATGGAACCGCAGGTTGTCACAATGACATTACCTTCTGAAGAACCCCGTTTACCATAAAGCAGATTCTTTTCCTTAAGTACTTCCCAAAACTTTTCCAGCGTGGCCTGGCTGTCGTTCGCGCTACAAGACTTCCCGGTGCAGACGAACACATGGGTCTTGAGCCGGGCTTGAGTGACCGGGGCTTTGAGGGTCAGTTCCTGAGTGGTGTACATCTGGGGTGGCTTTCTATTTCTATCTTTTTTAATTTCTGGAAGCTATCAACCAGTATAGTAAAAAACACCATGTGTTTAAAAATGGTTCGGATTTCGGTACACTGAATCCAAAGACCAATTATAAGATTCATCAGAGGGAGGAGATGTTGTAATGACAACGGATCAAGTGACGCGTAAAGAGGGGATCGGGGTTGCGATGGGCAGAATACCCACAGGCGTTTTTGTGATAACCGCGCATAGCGGATCGCAAAAGGTGGGGATGCTGGCTTCCTGGATTACCCAGGCAGGCTTTGAGCCCCCCAGCATTAGCGTGGCCGTTCACCCGGATCGGGAGCTCTACAAGCTCGTGCAAGAAACGGGGCGCTTTTCCGTCAATGTGTTGAGTAACGAAAACATGAGCCTGATGAAAGCCTTTAGTCGATATTCGCCGGATCAGTTCGACCAGGTGGCTCATGAGCAGACTGAAAACGGGGTAACCTTGAAAGACGCCGTGGCCGTGATGGAATGCCGGGTGATGCAGACGGTTGATGCGGCGGATCACCTCGTCTTGATAGCTGAAGTGCTCAACGGAGAACACATGAATCTGGAACGGGAGCCCATGGTCCATTTCCGTAAGTCCGGCTTTAGTTACTAGCCTGGGATGTTAGTTCTGCAACCGGTTGGCAGTTCGCCGGATGAGGGTTTCTACCTGACCGTTCGTGTCACGCCGAAAGGCGGGCGGAATGAAATTCTGCCCTACCAGTGCGGTGACGAGTACGTCCGGCTCAAGGTGACGGCTCTGCCGGAAGATGGTAAGGCGAACCAGGCAGTCGTGGTTCTGTTGTCAAAGACGCTGGGTGTGGCCAAAAGCAATATTCGGCTGGTTAGCGGTGAGCAATCCAGGGTGAAACGTTTTCAGATTCTCCCCGCTGGTAACATGGACGCGGTCCTTGGCAAACTGACCCAGGCTTTGGGGAATCCCCCGGTGATGTTTATACGCCCGGATTCGTCAAAATAAGCATGGTTTTCCAGAACAGGCTTTTGGGGAGATTGCCATCCAGCCTGTAGATCTCCTTTTGTTCCTTATCAAAGAGGATATAGGTTGAGGGAGTGTTCACCCCCAGGGATTTCATGAATTTCTTTACGGGCTTTTCCTGGGTATTGAGCCGGACGATCGTCACCTGATCATCCCGTGTCAGTTCCAAGGCGTTTAGATAGGGCTGAATTTCCTGGCAATCAAGGCAGGCATCCGGGTCTTGAAAGGCGACCAATACCATCCTGTCTTTTTGAGCGGCCTGCTGTAGCGCCTGAATGTCTTTGGGGTAGGATGTCGTCTCCAGGTGCCCCGCATATCGTTCCAGCTGACGTCTGAGGATGCTGGGTGAGATAGTCTCGCTCATTTTGTAAATGGGCTTTCCTGAACGATTGAACAGAATATAGGTTGGCACTCCACTGACTTTATAGCGCTCAATAAAGTGGTTCGAGGATTCCAGGCTGATGTCCAGTCGAATAAACGTGATATCGTCTTTCAGGTGCTTTTTCATGCTTTTAAGATGAGGCTCCATCATCCGACAGGCGCCGCAGTAAGGCGAGTGGAAATCCAGCAGGATCATTTTGTCCGGAAAGGCCGTTTTGAGTTCTTCCGGCAAGGGGGGTGTGTCTGCCGCATGGACAGGGGTGTGTATCGGGGCAATAATGAAGCACGTCAACGCCAGAACAGCCAACCCGGCTCTGCAATGATAAAGCATCTTTTTCAACGAAGAATCTCCCAATACGCCATAAACCGCATAGTCATGGTATCGACGATCGGGCAATAAACTGAAGTTTAGCTGTTAGTAGGCGTATTTTTTCAGCGTTTTTTCCAGTTGCTTCTCGTCGGCGCCAATCACCCTGGCCAAAGGCTTTCCCTGGGGGGTAAACAAAATATATGTCGGTGTTCCTGGGTTATGAAAGGCTTTTCGGATTTTGTTATTATGCTTCATACTGAGATCAACGCGCACAAAGCGAACTTTGTCCTTGTGCCGCATCTGGATTTTATCGTACGGTTTTTCCATTTTCTGGCAGTACCCGCAGTGGGGGGAGTAAAAATCAAGCAGGGTGAGTTTGCTGCTGCTTTTATCCAAGTATTTTTCAGGAAGCGTGGGGAGGTCTTGGCTGTAGCCACTGGCTGGTATCAACAGGATAACGAGACCGATAAGCACCGAAAAAAGTGGAATAAGGCGAATAAAACGCTGAAAAAGACTATTCATCTGCAACTGCCCTTCTTTTATTGCGACACACCAATGAATGGGAGATGTTTCCAATGGATTGGTGAATTCATTTTCATAGGTTTTTCTGATATCATAACATTTGAATGAATTGTATGAGAATCAGGGGTTTTATCTGCCGGGGGAATTTTTATGGAAACCACATCTGACATTCGACCCGTTGAAAACAAGGTTCGTATTTTTGACACCACACTCCGGGATGGGGAGCAGTCTCCCGGCGCGGCCCTCAAATTAAGCGAGAAACTGCAGGTTGCCCGCAAGCTGGCTGACTTGAATGTAGATATCATTGAAGCGGGCTTCCCTTTCAGTAGCCCCGGAGATTTTGACTCAGTCC
The DNA here is from genome assembly GCA_964387265.1 of uncultured Vampirovibrionales bacterium. Classification (GTDB taxonomy): domain Bacteria; phylum Cyanobacteriota; class Vampirovibrionia; order Vampirovibrionales; family Vampirovibrionaceae; genus CAYLWC01. Next base: position 17,130 of record CAYLWC010000004.1, read on the forward strand.
AGACCATTGCCCGAGAAATCAAGGGTCCTACTATCTGTGGCCTGTGCCGAACGACCCCGCAGGATATTGAAGCCACGTGGGACGCGATTAAAGTAGCTGAAAGCCCGAGAATTCATACATTTATCGGGACCAGTGATATTCATATTGAGTATAAATTCAAAAAAACCCGAGATGAGATCCTGCACATCGCGACTGATATGGTCGCCCTGGCTGCGTCTAAATGTAAAGACGTGGAGTTTTCCGCAGAGGATGCCGGGAGAACGGAGCCGTTTTTCCTCTACAAAATCATTGAATCGGTGATTGACGCTGGCGCGACAACGGTTAATATCCCGGACACCGTGGGATATACGCTTCCCCATGAGTTCGGGGCCCTGATTAAGGGCATTTATGACAACGTGCCCAATATTGAACGGGCGGTGTTATCGGTTCACTGCCACAATGATTTAGGTATGGCCACGGCCAACAGCCTGGCCGGTGTCCTCAATGGCGCCCGTCAGGTGGAATGTACCATTAACGGAATTGGGGAGCGGGCAGGCAATGCCGCCATGGAGGAAGTGGTCATGGCGATGAAGGTCCGGCCAGACATATTTGATGGTTGCTATACGGAAATCCGAACCCAGCATTTTGCGGAAACCAGCCAGTTGGTGGCGGAACTATGCCATATGCCGGTGCAGTATAACAAGGCCATTGTAGGGCGCAACGCTTTTGCCCATGAGTCGGGCATTCATCAGGACGGCTTTTTGAAGGGTCGCCAGACCTATGAGATTATGCGCCCGGAATGGATTGGTCTTTCTGGGTCCGAATTGCCATTGGGGCCGCGTTCCGGTCGGGCAGCCGTAAAAACCCGGCTCGAAAAAATCGGGATTCACCTTGACGATCAGAAGATGGCGGAGTATTTTGAAGACTTCAAGCGCTTGGCTGACGAAAAAAAGCGCGTGGAAGATGACGATCTGAAAAAGCTCTACGAAAAGGCGTACCGTTAACCCTATCTGTTGATCCATTCAATGCGACCTGCGTTTTTGCCATCTCGTTTACCTTTTTTTCTCCAATCTGTACGGCAATCTGGTGAGGCTGTTTTCAAGCGATACTGGGATTACTGTCTTTTGGGTGTAATTTTACTGGGGATTCTGGTCATGCTGATTTATCAGATGATTCCAATGCCAGAATACACGTTGGTTTTGGATGAACCAGTGAACCCTGTTGAAGAGTACCTAGGGCAACGGCGATTAACGCTGCTTTCAACGGATTCTTCAAATAGCGTTTTGCCCGCGGAAGCGGTACCTCGGTTTTTTCCCAAAAAGGCGCCCAGAAAGGCCCTACCGCCCCCTGTTTTAAATGTCAATCAAGCCAATGAGGATCAGCTGGATTTATTGCCTGGCATTGGTCCGGTTCTTGCCCGGCGGATTGTTGAGTACCGGGCCGCTCATGGGGCTTATCAGTCGATTGAGCAAATACTGGAAGTGAAAGGCATAGGGCCTAAAAATTTTGAGAAGATGAAGCCATACCTGCGGATTTAAGACTTCTTGATACCGTGTAGCATTGTTATTGATAGGATATGTAAAACTTTGCAACACTTCACCGGTTTATGGTCAATTGCGTCGTTATTATTGTTTTTATTAACGTAGATGATCACACTGGCTTGTCTGTAGTATTCAATTGTAAGGGTAAGTATCCGCTTCAGGAGACGTTTATGCGTTCAATGAGCTTCAGGGAGCTGCAATGGTTGCAGCGAGGTGATTGATAGAGCCTGCACTGGATGGATGGTCCATCTGACGCAAGCACTACTCAATTTGGGTATTCAGTGTAGAATGAAAAGAGTGGTTTACTTATGGCAGCACAACGACCTGTAATGTCCTCCAAATCGTCATCTGACACACCGAATAAGCCGAAGAAGACGGTCCATGATTACGTAGACTTGATCGAGACAGTTGCTCGGGTCGAGTATAGCCGTTTACCCAATCACCTGATTGATTTTGGCGAGGTTGTAAACATTGGCGCAGTAGCCATTCACGTGCTATTAACGTCTAATCCCGATCGTGAATACAACGTCACGTACCTCTCAACAGCCATTAAATGGGCTATCCGTAACGAATTGCGCTACCGCTACAAATGGTACTCCCTGAAGCAGGTGAGTATGGATAGCGGCCGTGAGGACGGCGAGGAAGGTGAAAGCACCAGCGCCGGAGACGCTTTCGAGGCGGATCGATCCCAGGTTCGGGAGGCGGTCTATGAAACGATTCTCTCGGTTGACAGCATGATGGATGCCGAGAACCCGCAGGAAATCAAGGATGGCTCTTATACGCCGGAAGAAAATTCCGAGCTGAAGGAAATGGCCAAAATTGTCCGTGAAGCGGTGGCCAAGTTACCGGAGCGTGAGCGTCAAATTGTGGAAGCAAGATTCTTCAAGAATATGAAGATGCGAGAAATTGGCCAGGTTTTTGGTATTTCCCCCTCTCGAACCTCCCGGATTGTCCAGGCGGGTTTGGATAAGGTAAAGGTCGAGCTGCAACGTCGCGGATATTCTCCCAGCTTCGACTAACTTAGTTTTCTAAACCGAAAATTTTCCAGTGGGAGCACCGATTGGTGTGCTTTTTTGTTTCATTTGGCAGATTGTTTTTATTATCTTATGTAACAATTTTCAAATTTTCAGTATGGATTATGGCAAGTTTATATCATTCAAATTTTTTATTCTATGTAGCCGGTATTGATTCATCAAGAGAGCGTAAGAGAGAGAGTACGAGGTATTTACATGCCTGGACTATATGGAAGTTCCTATTCCATGCCAATGAGCTATGGAATGGGTAGTATTCAGCCACAATCAGCTTCATCGCTGGGTGGCGCGATTGGAACGGGGAGCCCGTTATCTGTTGGGAACCCAAGTTTGAACACGTACCCTGCATCCACCCTACCCGGTGGAGCTAACCCGGCTGGCTCCGGTGACCTGATGGGGATGATGAGCCAGCTGCTGCAAATGATCCTGACGATGTTGTCGTCATTGATGGGGCAAGCGGCTCCACAATCTGGTTATACCGCAGGCAATGCTGGGAATGCGGGTAATGCTGGCAATGCAGGTAATGCTGGGAATGCAGGCAATGC
>CAYLWC010000004.1:20325-109496 GCA_964387265.1 uncultured Vampirovibrionales bacterium
CTGGGAATGCGGGTAATGCTGGCAATGCAGGTAATGCTGGGAATGCAGGCAATGCCGGTAATGCGGGTAACGCGGGCAATGCCGGTAATGCTTACAGCAAATCAAGCGAACCCACCGAATCCACCGATAAGTCCACTAATAAATCCAGTGACAAGACGGATAGCAAGAAGGCTAGCCAGTCTAATGATGCTTATGGCAAGAGTGACGCCAGTAAGAAGTCAGATGCTTCTCAAAAGAAATCAAAAAAGCCAGCATCTAGTGATAAGCCCAAAGAAAAACCGAAAGAAACTCCAAAATCAGAACCCTATGCGCCGCCGGTCAAGAGTGAGGCGCCGAAGTACGAAGCCCCCACGGATAATGAGCAGCCTTCATACAATGATGCGCCACCGGTATCTGCCGGTAAACCGGGAAAAGGGTTTGGCCCCAACAATAACCCTGGGAGAGGAAACGCTTTTGGCGTCATAAACAACCCAGGTAATGGCTACCCTCAGGCATACGGTATTCTGGGACACCCTGGGTTCCCTGAATATAACATTCCTGTCGGCGGCAGTATCGCCAACTGGGGCGGGGCCACAGGAACCGGCCCGGTGTTACAATACCCCTCCTTCATTGATACCCTGGTTGCAATGGGGTAATACAATGAGGTAATGCGATAGGGTTCTTGCCCAAATCCATAGAAATCATCCCCTCCAGGAATCAGTCTGGAGGGGATATTTTTAATGTTCGATTAATGCTCGATTTTTGTCGTGAAATCCCGGAAATAGGCTTCTTGTTCCTGGTGATTCAACACTCGGTTAAAGCGATTGAAAACAAAGCCGCCAAGAACAATGCCGCCTAACGCCCCAAGCGGATGTTTTACCGCAGCCTTCACCCCTGCGACAGCGAGGTCGCCGATTTTTTTACTGAGCGGCTTTAGAGCATTTTTGAGCTTACGTCCCAGGTGCATTTTTCTGAATGTGGGCGCGAGGCGCTTATACATATTCTTAAAGGGTGCATGCAGGGTTTTGGCCCCAAAGCCCGCGTAAAGGCCAGCAACCCCAACCCCAAGTGGCACGAGATTCGGTAAAATCACATCGTTGACATACCCTTCAGCCAGGGTCTTATACCGATGATAGGTGGTAAACAGGTCAAACGGACCAAAAAGCTTCAGTCCGAATATTTTGTGTGCCCAATGATCCATCTTGGGTTGCCCGGACCAATGCCCCCAACCGAAGGAGGTTTGATCATACATCAGCTTGGTATGATGAGAGGCGATTTTACGGTCCCATTCGGGGGCATGTCCCTGCTTGGATTGGTGCATTAACCATCCGGTCAGAGCCGTTGCGCCAAGTCCGAAGAGTTTTGTGACGGTTGAGCCGCTCATTGTGCGTGACCCCCTGTTACTTGATTTGGTACTTTCTGTTGACCTGGATTCGGCATTCTATTCATTCCGGGCATAGGATGTCCGTTGATGAGACCAGGCATCATGCCAGGTTGGGTTTTTCCTGGTAAAACTTGTTTGTCTTGAGGTGGTGCCATTCCCTGATTTGCAGGCGTTTGAGCCGTCGGGGTGTTTGCCTCCTGGGGCAAGTTTTGAGCTTGTGCCGGGCTTTGTGTCGGTTTCATATCCGTACTTGGGCTGGTGATATCCAGCTTTTGCCCTGTCTTAGTTGCTGAGGCATCTGGTGTGCCCTTGCTAGCGGACGTTGGATTCATGAGGTTATTCAGGATGCCGCTGGCAATGCCCGGTTCAAAATTGTGGACGCCCCCCTTCTGGGAAAGCTGCCTGAGCAATTCGGTCGTCTTTTGCGAGGGCTGGGTCACCAACTGCATTTCCAAGGCCAGTAAACCGGCCTGGCGGACCACCGCGCTGGGATCCTGCAGAATTTTTTCGACAAAGGCGTCAACATAAGGCTTGAATTGCGGCTGCTGATTCAAGCCCGGATTCGCCTCCAGTAATTTGTAAAAGTCCATGGCCGCATCAGCCCGGACCATGGGATTCATGCTGTTTAACCCTTCATTCAGCTTGCGAATGGTCGCATCATCCAACGTTGGCCCCAGTTGCGCCGTTGGTGCCGGTGGTTGTGGCGGTTGAGGCTGCTGAGGTTGCTGAGGTTGCTGAGGTTGTTGAGGTTGTTGAGGCGCCGGTTGCTGCTGTGGCGACAGCTTCGGCTGAGGTGGCTGCTGAGGTGGCGGGTAATAGCCCGGATAGTTGTTAAAGAAGTTGTTTTGGTTATTCTGACCGCCAGGCCATCTCGGTTGTTCTTGAATGGGTTGGTGATATACCCATGGCGCCGCCATGTGAGGCGGCGGAATATCAGTAATGTCAGGCAGCTGAGGTGGTGTCATGCTGGCCGACCCTGCTGAATTGACGCCAAACGCCGAAGGCGGCGGGATATCCGGCAGTGGTGGTAAGAGGCTGCCCGTGTTTTGTATCGGAAAACTTTGCGCATAGTTTGCGGGCCCTGCTGAATAAGATGGCTTCGGCATCTGAAACTGCCCGGCAGGGGATCCCTGTCGGGGGCGAATCATCACCGGAACGGACGCACCAACGGGCATGCCCGGTTGCGGCTTCGGCACCAGAACATCAATGGGGCCATTGACCATCATAGGCGAGTTACCGGCTGTAGATGGGGCCGGATGCTGACCTGGAGGGCCAAATGCATTCCTGTAATTGGGTTGGTTAACTACCATGGTGACAATGTATTCCCGTGTTTGGTTTTATACCCCTAGTTATGGTCAAGAGCATGGATAAGCATGGCTTATAGATATAAAACCGATAAAAACAACTTTTGTGCTATTTCCAGACCGGAAACCTGTATTACTCCTCTTTCCGCCGATACTTTTCTGAACGGATGTTTGTTACATTTGCTTACGCCCTGATATCGCCGTGAATGAGCCTGGCTTCTTATTGATCACCTTAATCACCCCCACCCTTTTCTTCCTGTCTACTGAATCTCCTTGTACAATGTCTGTGTGGGTCGGGTATGCCCGCCCGTTTGTAAAGATGGACGTGCTTGCTTACTCTTTTTGTAGTATTACTATGTGTAACGCACTTAGACTCTGGTACAGGTAGACCCATTAACGTGAGGATTTCAACGGATGGTACACGTACTTGTTGTAGATGATGATCCGGAAATTATAGACTTGTTGCGCCTGGACATGGAGCTGATGGGCTTTGATGTGGATTACGCCACCGATGGCCTGAGCGGATTGAAAAAGGCGGAATCCAAAACCTATGATCTGATTGTTTTGGATGTGATGATGCCAAAAATGGATGGATTTGAGGTTTGTAAGCGGATTCGGGCGCACCGACCCTCTGCCAATGTACCGATTATCTTACTGACGGCCAAGGGGACGATTGAAGATAAAATTCGAGGCTTTAACGCGGGTGCTGACGATTACCTGATTAAACCGTTTGAGTTTCAGGAATTGATGGTGCGTATGCGGGCATTGTTCCGGCGAAGCGGCGCGTTGGCGAAAAATGACACCTCTGTCCAAAAGAAGAATGAGGTTTTGGAATCCGGGGATGTGAAGCTGTTGCCTGCTTCACTGGAAGTTATTCTCAAAGGCAGGCTGATTAAGCTGACGCCGACGGAATTTGAAATTATGTACTGCCTGATGCAGCATGTGGGAGAAGCGGTTCCGCTTGCGACTATTCTCCAGGAAGTCTGGGGTTATGAAGCTGATGAAGACGTTCGGATGCTTCGGGTCCATATTGGCGGGCTTCGCCAAAAAATAGAAGAAGACCATAAGCAACCCCAATACCTTCAGACAGTGACCAATGTAGGATATCGCATCAATCCCAGTCCGGTCGCTGTTGCCTCCCACAATCGCTAGATGATGCTATGAAAGTTCGACACGCGGCATTTCCGAAACTTAGACTGTATCAACAGATAATTATTATATTTGTAGTAATCGTTCTGGTTCCATTGCTTGGGATCAGCACGATTATGTATGGCATTAACCAGAAAGCCTTGAAAAAAGAGCTGAAGAAGTTTACGGATTACACCGCAGAAGCGCTGTATAAAGACTTTAATACGGAAATGTCTTGGCAAAATGAGCAGAGCCAGACCATGAGCAAATACGTGCTGAAGGAATACCTGAGAGGGGAGCCATTGGCGGAGTCTGCCCTGGATGTGTTCGACATTTCCCGGAATTATGAGGCTGTGGGGATCTATTCACCGGCGGGCCAGTTGCAAGATGCCGCTTATCGAAACTTTCCGCACCTGAGCCCGGAGTTGCGCTTACCTCAGGAATTGGGTAAAGACCTTGCTGATAAGCCTTTTGAGGTTCTTTATTTTAGTACGGGGGATCCTAAGGAAAGCCCTTATTTTCTGAGGACTTTAAACCGTGTGATTCTCCCAGGAAAAGGAAAAGAGCCTCAAGAGGTTATATATATAGCTTCTTTAAAGCGTTTTCCCTATCTTCAGAATCTGGTCCGATCCAATACGCTTTATGAAGGGTTTTATATTGTTGATAACGACGGGTTTATCATCGCGGGGCCTTCTGAGAGCGTGCAGGAGAAGCGGCATATCAGCCCCGAAGACTATGAGTTTTTTCAAAAGCTCAAACCTGGTGTAACCCGGGAATTTTCCACGACCAGGCAAACGATATACGAAGGGGCTCCAGAGGATGGGGATCATGAGGAGGATGCCCCGCCCCTGCAGAAAGTCTTTGTGAAGATGCCGAACATTGACTGGGGCATTATTATTGAGTCACCCTATCATGTTCGCCAGAAGTACGTAAAACGGGCCAGGGATCAGTCGCTTATTTTAATTGCCGTTTGCGTCGGCGTGGTGGTCTTGCTTTCTCTGGTGTATGTCTTGGGCATTAGCCGGAACTTCCGCCAGCTTATCAAGGGGATTAAGGCAATGGCGGGCGGAAACTACTTCCGCAGAATCCGCCTGATTACCAATCTGGTCACACCCTATGAGATTGTCTTTTTGACAGCGGAATTTAACCGGATGGCCCGAAAAATGGCTGAATCCTGGGAAAAGAGCCATCAATTGACCCAGGAACTGATGCGAAAGAATGCCGAAGAGGCCCTGCTCAACCAAATGAGCAAGGCACTCCATGGGACACTCTCGCTCGGGCGTGTTAGTGAAATTACGACCCAGCAGCTGGGTCAATATATGAATGCTTCCGCCTGTATGCTGGTATTGAACAAGGACGTTCGCTGGATCTGGTCCAGGGATACGGAAACAAGCTACATTCAGTGTAACGAGAACGCGGTATACCTTTGGCAAAAAGACTCGTCCCAACCTTTTCCGAAAACAGAGGATGTAGAGAGCTTTATCCAATCTCTGGATTTTGGTCGGCTGTTATCCACTGAGAAATCCGAGATGGGTATGGTGCTGGAGCCTTTGCCTTCCAGTCAATTTTCCGCGCTGATGGCTTGCCCTGCCTTATATCAGGATCAGCATTATGGCTTTCTGCTGCTTGGCATGCCTGTACATGAGTCGGATACAGGTCCGAATCGCGGGTTTTCTGATGAGCAATTGCGTTTGATTAACCGGGTCATGGATCAGGTGGGCGTGGCAATCAACCAGACACACCAGTGGGAAACGATTCAGGCTGCCAACATCAAGCTTTCCAAGCTGGATGAATTGAAGTCCAACCTCATTGATACGGTCAGCCATGAACTGCGGACTCCGTTGACCAGCATCAAGGGCTATACCTCTCGTCTATTGCGGTATGAAAGCAATCTGGACGCTGACACCCGGCTTAAAAGCCTAAAAGTGGTGAAACAACAAGCCGATCGCTTAAGCCGATTGGTTGACGATTTGCTGGTTATCCCCGATCTGGAATCAGCCAGCTTGCGGGTATTCCCGGATCATGTGAACCTTGTACAGCTGATTGAGGATTCGGTCCAGTTCATCCAGGCGAAAGGGCAACGGGATATTCTTGTGGAGTTGGGAGAAGGAACCGCTTCTGTTCTGGCGGATCCAGATCGTCTGGAGCAAATCCTCTTGAATCTGCTGGACAATGCCGTGAAATATTCTGTTCCAGATACCCCCATTCGAGTTTCAACCGTGTCGTTCAGTGAACAGGAGCAGGTTGAAATTACGGTTTCTAATGAAAGTGAAAATATCCCACCAACAGAGTTGAGTTCCTTGTTTGAGAAATTCAAGCGGTTGGATGACAGTATGATTCGGACCACTCGAGGGAGCGGCTTGGGCCTGTTTATTACCAAGGGGCTGGTTGAGGCCATGGGAGGAGAGATCTCGCTGGACTACGCAAAAGGCCTATTCCATGTGAAGTTTACGGTGCCGCTTTATCAGGAAGCCACTGCTCCTATGGTGTAATCAAGGGTGTAATCAAATCTGTTTTCAAATCGTTACCATAACTTTAAATTTAAGTCATTTTATGGTTTAAAGTAGAGTGCGTCTTAACGTGCGCTGACCAGTGTGGTTTATGTAGTGACAAACGGGAGTCTGGGAGCACAGACTACTGCCAGGAGGGCAAACCGAAGAATGGAGCAATTGGGAGCTGTTTTCCAGCCGGTTCGGGCACCACAAGCAAATAGAAAAGGTGCAATATATTCCGGTGAGAACCATCCATCACTGTCGTCGGGGATGACAGCGCATACGGATCAGGTTTTATTTACAGGAGAAAAAGACCAGGATAAGAACATGGAAGGTCGTCCCTTTGTTAAAAGACGGCGCGCTTTTTGGATTGGAGGGCTGCTGGGTGCTTTTGGTTTAGCCACTACCCCCATGATGATGAATAAGACGCCAGAAACCGGCCAATTCCCAATTGAACAACCTCAGGTGATGGAAACAGTCACAGCTGAACCGGCAGAGCTGTTTACAAGCTATCCATCCACCTTCCAGCCCACTCTACAAGAACTGAATAACTCGGCTCCTGTGGCTAAAAAACCTGCCCGGGTCCTGAAAAATGGGGATGAGTTGACAAGTATTCACGAGGCACTCTCCCTTATATTGCAAGGCCAGGTGAAAGAAGCCCATTTCCAGAATGATGGCCGTCTGGCCTCACCCCGCTATCAGTTTGAGCTGGTTAATGGCATTAAAGTTACGCTGAACCAGCCACAGAACTATGATGATGATCTTCGCTTGCGGGAAGCCTTGAGTGAACGCTCGATACCGCTGTCTCAGTCCATGATGGTTGAAGATAGAAACCCGCTTCTGGTGCAATTGCTTCCAACCCTGCTCTTGCTGGGAGGAATTGGTGGATTTGCGTACCTCCGGCATAGGCAACAGCAAAATATGATCAATTCTTTGGGTCAAAATGATAGGACCAAGGTGAAGGGAATAGAGGCTGACCGCCCAAAAACAAGATTTACTGACGTTTTAGGCTACCCGGAACTCATTGACGAGTTGAAACAGCTATTGATTGACTTCAAGAGCGCCGAAGCCCCCAAGGGACCCTTAAAGTTACATGCGAAACGACCCAAAGGGGCCCTGTTATATGGGCCTCCTGGCACCGGTAAAACCCTGATGGCTCGAGCCATTGCTGGTGAGGCAGGCGTTCCTTTCTATAAAATTAACGGCTCAGAGCTGGTTGAGATGTTTGTGGGCGTGGGCGCGGCGAGAATTCGTTCTATCTTCCAGCAGGCAAGACGCACCGGCGGGATTGTGTTCATTGATGAAATTGACAGCTTTGGCAAGAAACGGGATGGTGCTGGAACACACCAGAGCCATAGTGAAAACGAACAGACGCTGAACCAGTTGCTGGGTGAGATGAATGGCTTTGATGAGCATAGTAACGTGATGGTGATCGCGGCGACCAACCGACCGGACCTGCTGGATCCGGCACTGCTCAGGCCGGGTCGCTTTGATAAGAAAATTCATGTGGATCGCCCGCGCAAGCCCGAGCATCGCATGGAGATTCTTGAGCATTACCTGTCCCAGCAACCGGTTGATCCTGCTATCTCGCGAGACGATTTGCTGAAATTGAGCCGCTTGATGCAGGGTAAAAACGGCGCGTTTGCGGGCGCCGAGATTGAAAACGTTGTGAAGGAAGCCACCAGTCTGGCCATTCGCAACAAGCAGGACCGAGTTACCCGGGACAATCTTTATGAAGCCATTAAGCGGGAAATCATGGGGATTCCTCGCCCTAGTCTCGGGTCGCCGGAGGAGCGAAAACTGACGGCAGTTCACGAGTTTGGCCATGCTATGATGACGATGGCAAACCGGATGAAGTTTTTTATTATCTCGATGTTCCCCGCGGGAGAGGCATTGGGGTTTGTGATCCCGGATGCCGAGGGCCGGAGTGAATTAAGCATTTCCAAGAAGCAGATGCTGCAGGATGTCTTGTTGGCCTCCGGTGGCCGGGCCGCGGAAGAACAGTTTCTTGGCCCCGAAAACATTACCACCGGCTGGCAAGGAGATATGCAGCAAATTGAACAGCGCTTCAAGATGCTCATGACAGGTGGACTGCTCAATGGGCAGGTGAAAAACTTTGCCGATCCGTTCAATCCGGCTCCAATCAATGATAAAGACAGAGTGCTTATGAACCGACTGATTCAAAACGGCATTGAGGCCTCCAAGCAAATTCTGGAACGCGTTCCCCAGGATAAGTATATGAAACTGGTGGAAGCTTCCCTGAGGGCCGGTGATTTGATGGGAGACGAGGCCATGCGGTTTATTCAGGAAAAACTGGGTCCGGACTTTGACTGGCAGCCGATCTATGAGATTGCGGAGCGGTTTGTACAGGACCCGCTGAACTTCCAGAAAGCGGCTTAGTCTAGTTAAAACGGCTGAACGGTGAAACCCTTTGTCCTTGCATCTGGACTGCCTGTTTGCTGGCCATCTTGTGTTGGATGGCGATAAAAGGCATGGTTTGCTTGCTTGACTGTGACATATGAATCCGAAGATATGGATTGAGCTTTGCAATGTCCGGTGGGATTGTCTGGGGATTGGCTGCTAATGTGGTTTTAGCTTGCTCTTTTTTACGGTTTCGGTATTTAACCAGAATGGTGGAACCCAGAATGGGCCGAATAATGGCAGAACCAATAAACCCTCCGATATTACCCGCCATCACCTTGATGAGATCCTGGTTTTTGGGACCAAGAACTTTATCCAGTCCCTTTGCCTTCAGGTACTTTCGAGTCAATGCCACCAGACCGAAGTAGGACATAAGATGCAGGGCGCTGTTGACAGTTTGCGTTGCCACCTCCTGCTCAACCCCCATTTTTCGTTCTTTTGGGGTTACGGAAGGCTGCTTTTTATACTGAATATGCAACAGAAGTGGGCTTAACAGCCCAACTGCCACCGGGGCAAAGCCGCTAAACAGGTAGGCGGCTCTAGCCAACGTGCTGTGCCGGATATTCCGTAAGCTCATTTTCTTGGCAGAGCGATGAAAGGTATCTTGGAGTCCGTTTAAGAGGGTTTTGGAGGCGGGCCTTGCTGTGGAAGCCGGGCTTCCAGAAAAAAGAATGGGATTAGTATTCGTATTTTCGATACGCATTCCCTGAATGAACTCCTTTATTCCCCTCTGCTGACACTATCAGCAAATCTGTCGCGAGGTTTTCCCTCGGTTACGGTGCTTCAGACAACCGTACTGGAATTAATGTTCATAATTATATCAAAAACAACTATGTAAGCGTCCTTGTACGATGCAAGGAAATCCGCCGATTTAGACAAGACAGGCAAAAGAACGATGTAACAGTTTGAAATGCCTGCTTCACTGGGTTTATGGCTGTATTGTAGCAATAAGTTCAATATTTTTCAAACCGAATGGCTCTACAGTAGAAGGCAAATACCAGCAATATCCTGGTATGTCGTAATCACAACGAATTATAAATTAATTTGTTTTTATAATGATAAATGCTTTGAAGTGACAATTGTAGTAATTTGAAAATTTGTTTTTGAAATTCCGCTTGGTTAGAATACCGAATAGATTAAGACTTCGGAGCGTCGGATTCACCATGAGCCTTGCCTTATCTCTCCAACTTCAGCGAATAGGACGTTCGGGTATCGGATTGTTTCTACCGAGCGGCCAACCTGTTTTGATTAATCCCTTGGCATTGCCACAGGCCGATGGCCCGGAAATGACCGTGTTAATGAGCCATTATGATCCAGCGTTGTGTGCTGGACTTTTGCCGTCACTTGAAACAGCAGCGAGCGATAAAAAAATTACTATTGTAGTAAATAAATCGTTGATCAGCCTTTTGGAACATAAGTTTGCATCCATTCAAAACCATTTAGAATTTGTGGGGCTTCAGGCTGATGAGATCCACTGTTTTGGTTCCGGCGAGAACCAGGGCGAGATTACCATGCTGGACGCGGATCATCATTATCACGTGCCGGAACACGCATCCCCCTTTCGCTCAAACGGTTTTCTCATTGAGCATTCTGGTCATAGAATGTATTATGCGGGTTTAACGCGCCAGTATTCGGGCCTGAAAGATATTGGTAACCTCTATAAACCCAACCTATCCATTCTCCCTGTTGGCATCAACGCGGGGATATCCGTTGATCGCATTGCCCAGGTCGTCATGTGGCTTGGCTCAGATATCATTTTACCGTTTCTTGCGGATGCGAGTGAGGATTGGGAGACGGTGATGGAAGAAGTGTTCACCGCCATCGATATTTATTCACCCGCTATTTGCAGGATCCTGGATGAAGGGGAGGTTTATGATCTCCCTCCAACAACAAGTACAGGGCGTGTTGCTGGTCCTGAAGCGCGCTATTAATCAATTATTTGGGCAGGCTTTTCCGAATTAATCCCCCTGAAAGGCGTGCCGATGATGCCTGCTCCTGTTTCCGATTTGTTATAATGGCTTCTCGTTCCAGCATGAAGCCAGCGTCTCGATAGGGGAGTCCGGCTTTACTCTCAATATAGGTCATCTCCTCGGTCGTTAATTTCCTGGCAGGGATCTTCCCAAGATCAGCCTCCTGAGTGGCCCATGCTATTGTTCCCCCTGATTTTCGGCCAACACCCTGGGTGCGGTAGATAGAAAATCCCGCTTCCAAAAGGGCGCCACTGACTGCGGCCGCTGTACTGTACGTTAGTAGCGCTCCACGTCGATGGGCCAGTATTCGATGATACTGCTTAAAAAGGTCTACAGTCCATAGTTCCGGGATTTTGTGAGGTGAGAAGGGATCATGAAAGATAATATCAGCGGATCCTGTGTAATGGGGGATAAAACTTCGAAGATCATCCAGGTAAATTTCTAAATGGATACGTGGTCTTTCTGCTACAAGGATCGAAATAATAGAAGGGTCCTGTTGGGTCCGATAATATGTATTATGTTCCAAAGTCTGCTTTTCGAACTTTGGGGTATCAAAGTTCCCAAAATTTAAAATATGGGGGGTCATCCGTATAATTTCAGGGTCCCGTTCAATGGCAACGATATTCAGGGTGGCTTCCTGCTTGGCATGTCGTAAAAACTCATTGATAAACACCCAACTGTTGTATCCCAAGCCGTAACAGGCATCAATCAGGGAAATATGACTGTTATTGGATAGGAGAAGCTTCATATTGAGGGGTGAAACATAATTGACCATCGCCTCTGTGTAAGCCCCTGCGGCATTATGGTAAAGTTCACCCGTTTCGGGGTCAATGCAGCTCAGGCTTCCATCCTGTGTGTGGTAAATGTTCATTGGGGGCTCTGCTTTGTTGATCATTTATATCTATGCTTTTTCATCTTTGGAACGCGGGGGAGAGAGTGCCTTGATCAGCGAAATACCTTAAGTTTTCCGAGCAATGTTCGATAGTGATTATATGAATACATCGGACGAGAAATTTCTATTCAAACTGGTTGGGGCGATTTCTGCGGGGTTAATAGCCGTTGCACTCATCGTAACAGGAGCCATTTCCCTGTTCCAGTTTCATGTGGTATTGCCTGCGGAGGCTTACTACTCGCTTAAGAAAGACCCATGGAAAGACGTCAATGCACAATTAATGACTTTTAGAGGGCATCATGACTTTGAGCGCGCTGAACATGCTCTACTTTCATCGATTAAAACCAACCCCAATGACAGCCCTGTTCCGTATTACCTGTTGGCGTCTCTATATGATCTATGGGGGAAACCGGAGGAATCCAGAAATTATTATATGGAGTGTCTGAAACAGGTCCGCTCTCATTGGTATCATCAAACGGTGTATCAGTACCTGGCCCAAGATGCCGCCGCTGCTTTGGCATTGAATTACTACGAGAATAATGACCGAGAAAGTGCGATTCGTTATCTGGATCAGGCGGGTAACCTGGAAGGCCACCGGGACGCTTATCTCCTGACTGCTTTGAAAAACGTGCTGCAAAGCCCGGATCGCGCAGATTACCACTATGACCTTGGACAGGAGCTACGTCATATCTTAAAGGTTGAATTAGCCAGAAAAGAGCTTGAAACGGCGCTAAAGCTCAGTACGGATCCGAGCTTTCGCCTGAAAGTACATGGGGTTTTGGCCACCAGCATGCCAGCCACCGTGACACAGCTTGACCCCATGGCCCGCTATTATAATCTGGCCGGAGACTCTCATGAGAGTGAAGGGCAGAACCTGTCTCTTGCGGCCCGCTTTTATGAGAAGGCTATCCAGGAAACGCCTGACTTTGAGTGGCCCTATCATCATCTTGGCTTGGTACATCGAGAGATGAAGCAGTATAGCCAGGCAAAAAAGTATGCACTGAAGGCAGTCGAGCTAAATCCGAATTTTTATCTGGCCTACCTGACCCTGGGAGATATCGAGCTGGACCGGGAGAACTATGCCAGCGCCATCCATCACTTTACCCAGGCCCGTTCAATTTTAATGAAACACCGTGATGATTATCATCAATCGTTACTGGCCAATATTGAAAACCAGCTTGGTTTTTCTTACGAGATTTTACGGGACAACGATAATGCCGAACGGCACTACAACCTAGCGCTTGAGAACACCGCTATCTCGGCAGAGGACTATGATTATGCCTCTGAAGCGGTTGAACGGATGCAGGATTTAAAACGAACCAGCAAACATTTGTATACGTCCGTTCACTAAACGAAATAATTGTAGTGAGTTTAGTCCTTCTTCTGCTGACAAAAAATATCGTGCTTAAGTTTAGTATTTATTTAAGTGTAGTTTGGTGTTTTTTGGGTTTAGTTTGATTCAATGTTTTAAGTTTTTAATTTAGTACTTAACACACTGAACATAATACTATATACTATTCTTATTGTTCAGGAGAGGAAAGAGAGCCATGAGTAAAAAGCAAAATTCACCTAGAAGCATTTCCAGTACAAAACGGCTTGAACAATTATTGATGGAGACAGAGGATGAGCTGGAGAAGATCCAACCTCAAATTGAAAAACTGGAAAAACAATTAGAAAAATTACAAGCGTTAAAACGAACCAAACAAAAATTAATTACGCTAAAGTTAAGTGTAAAGTCTATTCTTTCAAACTTTAGTGACGATAGAGTTGAGCAAGTTACTACAAGTGCCACCGAATTAAATGTAGTGAACCCTTTAACTACTAAAGAACAGTATAGTACTAAAAATTCTTTGCAACAGACGATTGATTCTTCCAAAGCGTTTTTACCAGACCTGGCCTTCGAGCAGGTTGGCAGCATCTTAAAACGTCAAAACTCCCTGAATTATGAGCTCTTTAAAGCCATTGTCCTGAGTGGTGGATACGCGTCGACGGAGCAGATTAAAGCGTATCTAGTCGAGCAGGATATTCGTCAACCTGGAAGTGGCGCCACATTTGAGAATGTGGAATTGACCGACATCTCGGCCCGGATACATTACCTGGTTCGGAAAAACGTGGTGGAACCCGATGGGAAAGGGGGCTTTATGTCGCGATTAGGTTGGTTTGAAGAGGCAATGGCTTGACACGCTTATTCAAAAAGAGCCTGAAAAACATCCGAGCGGTTGATGGGCGGCTTATTGACCAGGTGGACTTTGGCCACTGGTTGTCTGCCCCGGTAAATCTCATAGTTGGGAATTATCGTTTTCTTTAGCTTGACGACTGCCGGGACATATAACTTATGGAGCAGGTACTCCATGGAAGTATCAATGGGTTTGATAATAAACGGGATAGAGCCCAGAGCCGCTACTTTAGGCAGTATCTTTATCTGTCCGGCGCTAGCGCCTTTCATTTTCAGAATCTGTTCTGCCTTGACCCCAACCCAATGTACAATTTCCTTGGGTAGATAATATGTCGCGATTCCCTGGAATAAACCGGCCTCAGTTGCCCGATCTAGGCTCTCAATGACGCGAATATGCTGGGGCTGACCATTACTGTAGTTGTATTGCCGAATACCCTTATAAAAAACATCCCCTGCGGCGTATAACGCTGTGAGGCTGTTTGCCGGATTGATCCATTTACGAAGAGCGGTCGCCACCTCGTTGGTAAAACCTAGATAACGAGTCATGCCATCCCGAAACGGATCCAGGTGGATGTGTTCTTGATCCTTCGGTTGGCTGGAGGCCTTAATGCTGGCCCACTGCTGTGGTTTAGCCTGTACCCACTGAGGTGGCTGCGTTAGAGTAGGCAATAATTGATGCTGTGCGTGCGGTATGTGAGCTTCCATGAACCAGTCATCTTGTCGAAGTGAGATTTCAAGAAGAAAAAAATATGCGAAAAAGAGTCAATGTGCAAGCCTCAGATATTAATAACGAACATTGTTGCCGCAACAAAAGAGAACGATTATTTTATATATTTGCCAGACGCCCCTGCATCTCCTGAAGCGGCATCATGTCCCCTCGGGCAGCCGCGACTTCAATTCCTTTCTGATACCAGCTTCTGGCGAGTTCCAGTTGTTTGGCGCCCTCATAAGCCTTCCCCAAGGAGAGATATGCAACGCTGTGCTTGGGTTGCGCTGAAATCGTTCGTTGCAGGGGTTCAATCGCTTCTTTATGGCGTCCCAGTTCCAGCAAGGCAGAACCCAGCCCAAAGTTCCCCAACGGGTCATCCGGGTTATACTGCAGGGCATCATAAAATAGCCGAACCCGTTCTTCCAGCTGCTCCTGTTTCTTTCTGCGTTCTTCTTCAGGGTCTGGTAACTCTAAACCGGCTTCCTTGGCCTTCTTTCTCATCGCGGCCACGGTGGCCTTGGCTTTTTCCTCTTCCGCTTTGTCTTTATTTCCCTTTTTTAGCCAAAAGACGGATAGGTTGGTGTGGGCCAAAACATGCTCAGGTTCCAACGCCAGGATTTTTTCCATCATGACGATGGCTTCATCGACCTGATCATGACGGCCTAAAATGACGCCCAAGGCTTCGTAGGCCTCAATATTTTCCGCATCCAGCTGAATGGCCTCCCTGAGACTGGCTATCGCCGCTTCGTCATGACCTTCGGAAAACGCCCTTAGACCCGTTTCCAGTAGACGTTTGGCATTCTCTTTCCCATTGAGCATGCCCATGAAAGGAAGGCGAGTAATTTTTACTACAAATGTCTTATTTTCAATTTCCACCGTAAACGTATCTCCTGGCACCCGCCATTGCTTGCCGAGAAAGACAAGGCCGATAACGCGCTGAAGAGACGGTGAGTGGGTCACGCTGGTCAAGGTGCCGATAGGTTGCCCTTCCAGAAGAATGGGGGCCGGTACGCCGGGGAGCGCTTTATCGAGGGAGTCTTGGGGGTAGTCTTCAAAAACCAGCCCTGACAGGAGCCTGGGGATGGCGCCATAGGTTTTGATTCTGGCGATGACTTCCTGCCCCAGATAACAGCCCTTGGTATAACTAACCGTTTGCGACTCCAAGCCGGTTTCCGGGAGCAGGGTTTCTTCATTATACTCTTGGCCATAACGGGGAATACCGGCTTCGATTCGCAGCACGTCCAATACCTCGGGGGTCAGAACAGCGTATTCATCTGCATGTTGCTGGAGTTTACCTAAAATGGCGTTGCTCGACGCTTTAGGAATAACAAGCAAATAACCCTCTTCCCCGGTGATGGAAACCGGTGTGTACCAGAAGGAATCCCCCTCCAGAGACGCTTCGGCAAAAGAAAAGGGGGCTAACTGGGGCGCGCTGGGGAGGATGTTGGTAAGAAACTCACTGGACCTGGGTCCTTGAATTGCCAGAACGGAATAGTTGTCACTGATATCCGTCATCGTGAATTGTTCCAGAATATGGTACTTTTCCATTTGCTCGATAAACCGGGGGATCTGGGCTGCCTCAATCAGGATGCGAACCCCATGACTTGTTCGGTGCAGTGTGAAAACGGCCTGGATTTTACCTTGTCGGTCTATCAGACTGCTGGCATGGCCTTGACCGACATCCAGGGCATGGATATCGTTGGTGGTTCTGTTTTGCAGGAAGGACAAGGTGTCAGGGCCCGTTATTTCCAGAACCCCGTAATGCTCCAGGAAGCCAAACCCTAGATTATCCCGAATTGAGGTAACGGCCTCACTGAGTGACATGCTCGATGAGGCCGGTGTTTGTATATCCATAGCGTGCAGGCGCTTTCTTAGTTGTTTTCCGGGAAAGCGGCTTTTAAAACAGTTTCCAGTTCACCGTTCTGCGCCATCGGCTCCAGAATATCGGTATCCCCGTAAAACTTGCCGTTGATAAAGACCTTAGGCAATGTAGGCCAGTTGGTCATTTCGGTTAGAACCGCCCGCTTTTCATGATTGTGCAGAACATCAATCACGTGGAAAGGATAGCCGTACCGGTTGAAAAACTCAATGGTTTCAATGGTAAAGCCACACATGGGCATTTCCTTGGTTCCCTTGCCGAAAAACATGATCTTGTTCTCAGCGATTTCCCGTTCAATCTCTTCACGAATCTGCTCTTTGGTTTGAGGGTCGATACTCAACATCTAGCGCTCCCTTTCTGTCATTTCCTGGGTCGAATTAGTGTAACGTAAACGTCAAACTTTCTCAATAACCCATTAAGGCGTCCCGGTCTTAATCTCAGCAGCATGTAGTCTACCATCGGCCATAGCCGGATGTAGGACTTCCATCACCATCCGATGCCGATCCATGACCCCAACCTCTACAAAGCGTTTTGTTACTATGTTTATAATATAATGGTCCTGCATGCCAGTCCGGTCCTGTATCTGGATATCCGCGTCAGGAAAAGCGTTTTTAAGCAACGTTTCTAGTTCCGGGGGTGAAATCATGGGTCTGGCGTCCTCTTCTAAATCGTTTTTGATGGGTGACCTATTTTTGGATATGATGCACTTCGTAGTTATCATGCGGGAATGATTATCCACTGTCTATTCTCTCCATCCCTCAATGCCTCCTGAACCGTGAGCAGACCATTATACAGAGAAAACCCCAGAGAACGTCCATCCGTTTCGCAAGTTCCACCGGCTCAAAAAGCGACTTGGCCAAGGCTCGTTTTGAACAGTTGAAGCAGGATATCCAGTACAAAAACTGGACCCTGCATATTGGCCAGGATGGAGAGAGCCGGGAGGGGAAAAGATTGTTTCTGCAGGTTCGCTTTCCGGCCATTGATACGGATACCGGTCTTGAAAAGGAGCAAAAGGGCAGAAAATGGTTCTTATTTTAAGGCCATTCTGACCGCTGAAGAGCATGAGACTCGGGAAAACTTCCGGTATAAGGGGCAGCCGGTTTTCGGCCCGCATTACGATGTGGATGCTCTGGTGGAACTCTGTAAAAAACGCCAATTTGACGTCCGCGGCTAGATTAGGGGGAAAACCCGGCGAGCTGATCATGGCTTGCCTCGTAGCGCTTGATGGATTCCATGTGGCTGAGGGTATAGCCAATATCATCCAGCCCTTCCATCAGGCACTTTTTACGGTAGGGAGCGATCTCAAAGCCCACGGTTCCCTGCCCCGGAATGTGGACTTCCTGAGAAGCCAGGTCAATGGTGATTTCCAGCTGGGGGTTCTTCTCAATTTCATCAAGCAGCTTCATGATGACCGGCTCAGGAAGCTCCACCGGTAAAAGCTTGTTTTTTAGGCTGTTGTTTTTAAAGATATCAGCAAATGAAATGGCCAGGATGGCTTGAAAGCCGTAGTCTTTTAACGCCCAGGGCGCGTGCTCCCTGGAACTGCCACAGCCAAAATTATGGGTGGCTACCAGGATCTTTCCCTGGTATTTAGGATTGTTCAGCACAAAATCAGGGTTTGGGTTTCCATCCGGGAGATACCGCAAGTCATGAAAAAGCTTTCCACTCAGCCCTACTTTCGTAGTGCCTTTCAGAAAACGGGCGGGAATAATCTGATCTGTATCCACGTTGTTCCGATTCAGGGGAACACACCGGGACGTTAAACTGATAAACTTGCTTGCCGTGTTTGCCATTTAGACCATCGCCTCCACTTTTTCCTGATTAGGCTGCCAGGTTCGGATATCGACTAGTTTTCCAGCGATCGCTGCCGCCGCGGCCATGGGTGGGCTTAACAGCAGCGTTCGTCCACCAGGGCCTTGACGTCCCTTGAAGTTTCGGTTGCTGGTACTGGCACAGGTTTGCCCCGCTTCGATCTTATCCGGGTTCATGGCGATGCACATACTGCAGCCCGGTTCCCGCCATTCAAATCCGGCCTCCAGAAAGAGTTTATCCAACCCTTCCGCTTCCGCTTCCTCCTTCACCGGGTATGAACCGGGAACAACCAGCGCCCGCACATTGGGCGAGACTTTTTGACCTTGAATCATCTGGGCGGCGGCTCTTAAATCCTCAATTCGGGAGTTGGTGCAGCTGCCGATAAAAACCACGTCAACCGGAATTCCGGCGATGGGTTGGTTAGGCTTTAGGCCCATGTAGGCCAACGCTTCTTCCATTTCCTGGCGTTCATCCGGGTTGCTAAAAGCGTCAGGGGTGGGAACTTTCCCGGAAATACCCACACCCATGCCGGGGTTGGTTCCATAGGTGACCATGGGCTCAATGTCTTCGGCCTTTAAAATCACGACTTTATCATAAGTCGCCCCCAGATCGGTGCTCAGGGTTTTCCAGGCCGCCACGGCCTGATCAAATGCCTCTCCCTGTGGAGCATAGGGACGTCCTCGCAGGTAATCAAACGTCACCTCATCCGGCGCGACCATGCCAGCCCGTGCGCCCGCCTCAATCGACATATTACACAAGGTCATCCGGCCTTCCATTGAGAGACTTCGGATGGCGCTGCCCGTATATTCCAGCACATACCCCGTGCCGCCCCCAACGCCAAGCTTGGCACAAACAGCCAGAATCACGTCTTTTGCGGTTACAAAGGGAGACAGTTTCCCCTCCACCCGAACTTCCATGGTTTTGGATTTTTGCTGAAGGAGGCATTGGGTCGCAAACACATGCTCAATTTCACTGGTTCCAATCCCAAAAGCCAGGGCGCCAAACGCGCCATGGGTAGCGGTATGGCTATCACCACAGACAATGGTCATCCCTGGCAGGGTCAAGCCTTGTTCTGGCCCCATCACGTGGACAATTCCTTGTCGGGGATCCCGCATGCCAAAGTAGGTGACGCCAAATTCCTGGCAGTTTTTCTCAAAGGTACTGATTTGGCTGGCCGCTTCCGGATCGGTGATGGGTTGGGAGCGATCGGTTGTAGGAATGCTGTGATCCTCTGTTCCAAAGGTCTTGTCAGGACGCCGCAAGGGAAGCCCCCGATCCCGGAGCCCCTGAAACGCCTGAGGAGATGTAACCTCATGAATCAGGTGGCGATCAATATACAAAACACTCGGACATGCCGGTTCCTCAACCACCACATGAGCGTCCCAGATTTTTTCATAGAGCGTTCTGGGTTTGTCGCTTGTCAGGTTTGAATGCTGTTCTGCCATGCTGCTCCCCGTTTTTAGATGATTTTGCTGAATGGATATGCTCTCCAGGCCTATTCTATCCCAACCTGTCACGTGGTTTCCAGAGGGAGAATTCATGAACTAGATGCGTTTGACCTGACCGGCCAACTCTGGGAAACTTTTAGGGAAATGACTCGTCTTTATATCATACAAGTTGGTTCAGGAGAGAGCTGCATGCGAGATTTTATTCAAAAGAGACTAACCCGATTCCTTGGAATGGCCTTGCTCATGGTAATCGCCATTATGCCGATTTCTGAGGCGGCCCGGCAAAACGCGACGATTGTTGTCTTTAACGCCAATTGGTGCGCCAGTTGCCGGACGATTGTTCCGGTTGTTCAGGATGTCGGCAGACAAAACCAGCTCCCGGTGGTTGTGATTGATGTGGATTACGCGGACGCGCCTAAGCAAGCCCGCTCTTACGGTTTGTCTATCCCAACGGGAGAATTACCCCAGGTCTACTACGTGGTTCCCGGCTCCAGCTCATTGCTCTTTGACGGGAAGCAATACAAATTCGGAATGAGCGACCTGGTTCGGGCTACGATTCTTCAAAATCTTCAGGAGGTTCGCTAGGCAACTGCGGCTTCAGGAAGGAAATACTCTTGTTTTCATTCATGGAAACCCGAGCGTCAATGAGTTGGCCTCGGGTTTCTTCATCCAGCCCGCCATGATCCAGGAGTTTATCGACCGCGCGGGGATTCAGCTTAAATAACTTGTAGTGAATTCCCAGTTCCAGGGCGATGTTCCAGACGGTCGCGTCATCGTACCCGTAGTTCCGTCGGTAGCTGGAAACCATGGTTTCGCCCGAAGTGGCCTCAACCGGGGCGCCGCCATTTTGGAAGTGCAATTTGAAGATATCCCGCAGATCGGCCAGCTCAGACTGCATGGCCTGAACCGCCTTCTGGATTCTGAGATATCGCTCAACCAGGTACGGGATGTTGTCCAGCTGGGCCAGTTGCCAGGCGTATTTTTGATCAAAGAGCTCCTTGAGCTTGGGGTAGACTTTCGCCAGGTTCAGGGCATCATCCAGCGCGCGGTGTTTTACTTCCGGCGGAAGGTTAAAGCGGGCCAGCAGGGCAGACAAGCCATGAGATGGCTCATCCGGGAAAACACTCCTGTACATCTCAAAGGAATCAATTCGGGGGTTGGTAAACTTACGCCCTTCGGTGGCCTTGAGCGCCTCGTTGATAAAGCTGTAGTCAAACAGGGCATTGTGGGCGATGTAAGGATAGTCTCCGACAAACTCGAGGAACTTGGGCAGAACTTCCCCGATGGTGGGGGCATCCTTTACCTCTTCGTCCGTAATGCCATGAATCAGGAAGCTGGAATGTCGAATGGGCTTTTCCGGGTTGACAAGAGAAGAAAAAGTCTCCTCAATCTCGCCATTGACCATGCGGACGGCGCCGATTTCAATAATTTTTTCGGTTTTATGATCCAGACCGGTGGTTTCCGTGTCCAGGACAATCAAGGTTTCACTATCAATCAACAGGGATCTTCCTATGGGTCTATTCTGACAATGCCGGATAAAATCGGATGGAGGGACAGTAGCTCTCTATTTTTCCCCGATTTTTTCGATATTGTATGCCAAAAAAAGAGGAATCAAAAATAGTGGATTCTGTCAAAATGGATTAAGATACGGCATCATCAGTGAATCGGGATAGCCCTGCCATATTTTTCCTCTTATAATGTAAACCAGCTTATGAAATCCCCCATTGAAACGCAGCATATAAAACGTCTCGGGCTAATTGCCGGAGAAGGCAAGCTGCCTGTTTATGTGGCAGATAAAGCGAAAGCCCAAGGGCTTGAAGTGGTTTCATTCTCCGTTGGCCGGGGTAATCATGACGCCTTGAAGCGTTTCGGGAAGGTGCATCCCATCAAGCCGGGCATGCTCCAGCAGAATCTCGAGTTGATTCGTAGCGAGGGGATCTGGCATATTGTATTCGCCGGAAAAGTGAATAAGTGGATTCTCCTGCGAAACCCTCAGCTGGATCGTTATGCCATTGAAACCATTAGCAAGATGCCCCGGATGAATGATGACGCCATTATGCTCTGGATTGTCGGGGAGTTGGAAAAACATGGCCTTCAAGTGGTGAGCCAAACGGCCTTTTTAGAAGAGCTTTTTCTCTCTGAAGGTTTATTGACGAAATTGCAGCCGTCCGAACTCGAGTTGTTGGATGTGGAGTACGGCTTTTACTTGGCCAAGGAAATGGGCCGGATTGATATTGGTCAGACTGTGGTGGTAAAGGATCGGATGGCCATTGCCATTGAAGCCATTGAGGGAACGGATGAGTGTTTGAAACGGGCTGGAAAGTGGGCCCGTAAAAAGGGCGGCGTGGTGGTAAAAGTCGCAAAGCCAAATCAGGATCAGCGTTTTGATGTGCCAACGGTTGGGCTTCGCACCCTGAAGACCATGAGGCGGGCCGGGTTGCGAATTCTGGCCACGGAAGCCGATAGCACCCTCTTTCTGGAGCCGGAAGAAATGATTCAGTATGCGGACCGGCACAAAATGGTGATTACATCGGTGCAGTACGCCCAAGTTCCTGCCGGAATCCGATGAACCGGCGGCTTTTTATTATCACCGGGGATCCTTCCGGGGATTATCATGCGGCCAATGTGGTCCGGGCGCTAAGAGCCCTGGATGACACCGTTGAAGTTGCCGCAGTTGGTGGTAATAAGCTGAAAGAGGCGGGCGTTGCGCTCTTGGAGGACCAATCCCAGATGGGCCGGGTTGGTCTTGGGAGTGTTTGGGGCGCTCCGTATCATTATTTTTTGGGAAGAAAGATTTTGAAATTTCTGAAAAACTTTCAACCCAGCGTGGTTTTACTGATTGATTACGGTGTATTTAACCTCTGGATGGCCCGCCAACTCAAGAAGCTGGGGATTCCCGTCTGTTACTTTATCCCTCCCCAAGTCTGGGCGTCACGACGCGGTCGAATCAAAAAGATTCAACAGAACGTGGATCATGTCTTTTGTATTTTCCCGTTTGAAGAGCCCCTGTATCAAAAAGAAGGGATTCCGGTGACTTTTGTCGGGCACCCCCTGATCGGGAAGCTTCCACCGCCTGCGTACAGACAAGCCTTTTGCCAAAAGCACGGTCTGGACTCGGATAAACCCGTTATTGGCCTTTTCCCCGGTTCCCGGAAAATGGAAATTGATTACCTGCTGGAACCCTTGCTGGCCTCGGTCCCGAAAATCAAAGCCCTGGAACCTGACACCCAGTTTGTTCTGGCCAAGGCCGACGCGCTCAAGCAGGATTACTTTCAAAACCGTTTCAAAAACGCCTCGGTGGGCCTGGAAGGTGTTTCCGTTACCGTGGTTGAAAATGAGAACCATGCTCTTTTAAGCGTGGCGGACGCGGTCATCGTGGCGTCTGGGACGGTCACATTGGAAGCGGCCTTGTATGAAACCCCCATGGTTTTAATCTATAAGGGGCATCCGCTGATTTACCAGATCGCCATTCGGCTCTGCTACCTACCTTGTATTGGCTTGCCTAATATTTTAACCGACATGCAAAACCCCATTGTGCCAGAACTCTGGCAGGACGCGGTTCACCCTGAACGAATTTCCCAAGCCATTCGCCCGTTCCTGAATAGAGAGTCTCCAGAGTATCAGCGAGCCATGGCGGGTTTTCAGTCCATTCGTCAAACCCTGGGCTCAAAAAATGCGCCTGAAGCCGTTGCGGAGGCTTTGTATCAGGTAATCGGGAAAAGCGCTGTTATGGCTGGGCCGTCGTCACCTGAACCTGCTGCTGGTTAATGCGACCGCCAACATAGCCCATCAGTTGCTCGGTTCGAAGGATGAGCTCATTAAAGTATTGGGCCCGGTATGGATGCTGCTTTTGCTCCTGTTTTGTCCAGTTTTTAGCAACGCTGACAAATTGATTGGAGTGACCCAGGGCCTGAAAATAGGTTTGCGCGGGAAGCGACTGGTAATCACCGTAGGAGGCTTTTATTTCTTTTAGCGCATGCTGTAAACCCTGTAACTTTGTCTGGATTTGGGCTTGCTCCTCTGGTGAGAGCTTCAGGTGGCCGCCGGTCTGGAGAATTTTAAATTTCCCATCAAACGCTTCTAACGTCAGGATCATGGCCTGAATGGGATCCCGGTGGGGCGGCAGGCTTTTTTGCTGTTTGAAAGGCCCCTTGGCCAGAATGCTCATTTTTTCTTCGTTTAAATGGGCCATTGCAAATAAGGTACTGCCCAAAGCCCCTTTCTGGCGCAACGCGTTCAGTTGGGAGAGCAATTGGCCCGTTTCAATGCGATCAACGGCTATCCCCGAGTAGACAATGGGCTGTGTTTTCGGTGAGCTGTTGACGTAATCAAGCACTCTGGCCAATAGCTCCGGGGAGCGGGTATAAGACATCGGGCTAATAGTATCGACCCAGCCGTTTTCAACCCAGGTTTCCCAGTCTTGCTGAATGGCGATAATCCGGTTGGCCCGCTTCATCGGGAACACCGCCGCCGAAATGCTGACATTTGCCTTGTGGCTTCGGACCATTTCAGAGACTTCTTTAACAAAGGAGCTGACCTGGTATGTTTTCCAGGCGGTCCAGACTTTTCGCTTCTGCTCATTTGTCGCGGCAGCAGCCGGAGTAACGCCTGTGGATGCCTGGAATCGTTGGGCGCCCACAGCCTCATATCCCATCATATGTCTGGCATTCTGGAAGGGGTACCGAATATAATCCAGATGGAGGCCGTCAATATCGTAGTTGGTTACGATTTCAAGATATAAATCCTTCAGGAATTGTCGGGCTTTTGGACTGGCTGGGCTGAGCCAGAACTCATGCTGCTTACCGCTACCGGGGATATATCCGCCGGAAGCGTTTCGAAGAGCTTCTGTTGCCATGCCGTTCTCGGTCAGAACGGGGCCAGGGTAGTTCAGATCTTTACCGATAAGAGGATTATGGCGCTGGTTGCCCACGGCAAATGCCCAAACCCAGGCATGAAGCTCAATATCATTTGCATGTGCCTCCTCAATGGCAACCTTTAGAGGATCCCACCCCTGTATAAGCGGGTTTTGCCGGACATTCTGGCTGGGGTAAATGGGGAAACCCGCGTTAACCGTTTCAAAGTAGATGATGTTAATACCGGCATGCTTCAAATGGCGAATTTTTTCCCTTAACCCTTCCGGGCCGCCCGCTTTGACAATACTGCCTCGATCCAGCCAAATGGCTCGCCCTTCCGTCTTTGGCGAGATGCTAATCATTCCAATGGCTTCCAGTAAATACCGCTCCGCCTGACGAAAGGCCTGTAACCCCTTTTCTGGTTCTCCACCCAGGTAATAGCTTTCAAAATCCGACTTGGCGCGATCGGACTGGTAAATTAGTTCTTCCGTATCTTTGACGGAAACATCCAGATGCAGCTCACGAGCGGTTTCTAGCGCGTCGTCAATTTTAGACTTATACTTGTACAGCGACTGGGTGTGCATATAATACGTTCCGTAATCCAGTGTGTCGTAGTTAACGGCCTTTTCCTCCGGGGTGGCGAAATCATCCTCCATGAACGAGAACATATCGTCATCACTACTGCCTTCAACCGGCGTCTGGGTCGTATTATTTTCTGCTACATTATCATCATCGGCCTCTTGGGGTACTTTTTCGGGTGCTTCAGCTTGTGGTGCTGGCGCTGAGTGCGTTATTTTGGCAGTTTCCGGCGTGTTGCCAGAGTGTGTTTGGGTATGAGAGGCAGTCAGTATGGGCTGACTTGCGCCAGCGACATTGACAGGGGCTGATAAAGCGACTTGTAACGCCTTGATATCCGCCTCAGGATCCAGCTTGTTTCCCCAACTCCAGTTTAAAACACTACCCACTGGTGTTTTTAAAATGGCTGGGTACTCATCCCCCCAGGTCGCTAGTATCTGGGTATTGGAATTGAGCTGGAATTTCAGGTAGGGGTTCCCCAAAGGCAACATGGTGGCTGGTCCACGAGTATTGGCCCACTTTAACGGAAGGTCTTTTGTGGTAAATACTGTTCTTTCAAAGGGGATCTGAACGGTTTGAAACAACTTCCGCACTTCTTCGCCTGGGTATTCTTCCGGGGAAATCAGAACGATGTTGCCACCCGAGAGCGCATGGCTTTGAAGTTTGTCCAATACGGGCTGGCTCATCTGATCCGTGAGGGGAATGAGAACCTTGGAGCCCGGCCCGCTGCTCCAGTTCATCAGCTCACTTTCTTCCAGAACCTGGTAAGACATGCCGGATTCTTTGAGTGTGCCCACAACAGGGCTGAACTGTTGGTCCGAAATATCCTTGAGGCGCAGGACAAATAGGGTTTCGGAAGCAAAAGCAATTTGATATACTAGAAAAAGTGAGGCCGTGAAGATACAAGCTAAATATAGTAGAACTTTTGCCGATATTTTAAACAATCGAAGCACTGGCATATTCTTCATCTCTTCTGCTACCAACCTATTCAGTGACACTATATTATGCCATTTCGACAAAAAAGCTTAAGCATTTAGGGAATTTAATGGAATGTCTGAAGATAGTCAAAGTATCAAGATTGCCATCCAAATCGCCAAGGAAAAGGCTGAGCCCACAAAGAACAGGCTGAATGCTATCCTGTTTATCATCAACCAGTATAAACCAAAGCTGCTTTCGGTATTTGAGGAAATGTTGACAGATGCCAGCGAAGACCCGGATGTCCGAAGCGCCAGCGCTCTGGCTCTTGGGAAAATCGGGGGAGATCGGGCGTTGGAATTGCTCTTGAACTATGCCAACTCGGATGATTTGACGGTCAAAAACTATTCGCTTCAGGCCCTGGGAATGATTGGGCGTGAGGAGGCGGTTCCCATCCTTCTGGATGCCTTAAAGCACCAAAACAATGATGTTTTTGCCAGTGCTGCGGAAGCCTTGGGTCAAATCGGAAAGCCGGTGGTCCCTCACCTGATCCGCTTGCTGGACCAAGGGGCCGATGACGCCCGGTGCGTTGCCGCTTGGCAACTGGGCTCCCTCCGTTATCCGGATGCGATCCCCGCGTTGATTAAAGTGATTCATGAAAATGATAACCCGGAGGTGCAGGCTTTGAGCATTTGGGCTTTGGGAGAAATTGGCTTTGGCAATGAGCCGGTGATTGATGTGCTCCAGTGGGCCAAGAAGCAGGAAGATCCAGCCCTGCATCAGCGAGCTAACATGGCGCTGAAAAAAATCGCCCGCCACGTCAATTAGAAATTTCTTAAACTCAATTGGCCGTACCCATCACCTCAAAAACACAGCATAGGGGTCAATTTTTCAAAGGGACCCGTAATGTGGCCTCCTTTGAAATTGACCATGAACGCTTGGACATCAGTCATGCTCTTGTTAGACTGATGAAGTTGGTGTCTTGGATAGAGAGAGACCCAGAGGGATTATGAAGGCAGAGATCATCGCAGTTGGAAGCGAGTTATTACTGGGAGATGTGATTAACTCCAATGCTGCCTGGATATCCAAACGGCTGGCCGCCATGGGGGTGGATGTTTACTATCATGTGACGGTGGGGGATAACCCAACCCGCATTAACAAGGTTATTCAGCAGGCGCTGGTCCGATCAGACATCCTGATTTTTACAGGGGGGTTGGGTCCTACGGATGATGATTTGACGGTTCCGACCATTGCCAACTTTTTTGGCGTTCCCCTAATTCATGATCCTGAGTCAGAGCAGATGATTCGAGACTTTTTCGTCGTCCGGGGAATGCCCATGTCGCCGTCTAATCTCAAGCAGGCCATGAAACCCCAGGGCGCGGAGACCATCAAAAACCCCATTGGCACGGCTCCCGGCATTGCCTGGAATTTGGCAGAGTTAACAGGGAAAACAACTTTAATTCTCACATTTCCAGGAGTCCCCAAGGAATTATACGCCATGTGGGACGGGGGGGAACGGTTTATTCGCCAGCAATTATCCCGTAACGGCGAGACTCCCATGGTCTTGCGCAGTGAATCCCTTCACTTTTTTGGCATTGGGGAATCCAAAATTGGTGAGCAATTGCGGGATTTGATGGAAAGCAGCAATCCCACCGTCGCCCCCTATGTTGGGCGTGCCGAGGTGCGGATCCGGATTGCGGCCAAGGCGGAAGATCCCATGGCGGCCCATCAGCTGATTGAGCCGATCAAGGTAGAAATTTTACGTCGCTGCGGTGAATATTACGTGGGGGAAAATGACATCCCGCTGGAGTTTTATGTGGCCGAGCTGCTTCGGGAGAATGGCCTGAGCGTGTCGGTGGCGGAATCCTGTACGGGTGGGCTAGTCAGCTCCCGACTGACTGATGTACCAGGGAGTTCAGACTACACGTTTTTAAACGTAGTCACTTACAGCAACATTCAAAAGCATAAACTCCTGGGAGTTTCCTCGGTTACTTTGGAAAAACAGGGCGCTGTGAGTCGGGAAACGGCTTCGGAAATGGCTTTTGGGGTTAAAAAACTGAGTGGTTGCGATATTGGCCTGTCATTAACGGGCATTGCGGGACCCGCCGGAGGCTCTGAGGAAAAGCCGGTGGGCCTGGTATACATTGGCCTGTGTGGGGAAAACTGTGTTTCCAGCGAGGAGGCCATTACCAAGAAGGTTCTGGTGAATCCCAACTATTCTCGCTCCGATATCAAGCACTGGTTTTCACAATATGCCCTGCTTTTCCTGAAGCAGCACCTGGAGGGGACCCTTCAGCCTGATATCTGAAGAAGTGGTGTATTTAAGTTCATAGTCAGAGCGATGGCGGTAAATATATCTTTTCCCACTGGCGCAAGCTTCCTGCCACTAAAACGAGCCTTGGCTAACTAAGCTCAACTCAGACAAGCTGTATGTGGCCGGGCTTACATGGCTTCAGCCCGGCATTTGTTGTAACTCGTTGGCTCAAATCCAATGCCCATTTCAGCGGCAGGAAACTGTTCACATCAAAAGCAGGGATAACGTTATTAATCAGTAAGAAGGTGTCAGCACCAAGGCTCAATGTTTCCCCGAGGCAAGGGGCAAGTGCCCCTTGAAAATGAACTATTGGAAGGGATAACCGTTAAAACCGACTTACAAAGGACTTATTTAATTCTCACCAAAGTTGTGTTTTTTCGGGTAATGGTATGGCCCAGCTCTTTATTTAGCTGGATAATTCGCTTGTGAATAAACTCGGAATTGCGACTATTAGACCGCATCTCGAGTACCTGGTGGTAAAGCTCCAGCGACTCCTGTTTTTTACCCGATTTATCCAACGTAATGGCCAATCCCAGATAAGCCCGGTTAAAGTCCGGGGCAATTTTAATCAGGTTTCTGAAGAGGTCTTCAGCTTGTGTGTACATGCCTAGCCTCATGTAGAGACTACCCAGGTTGTTATAGGCCGGGACAAATTCCGGGTCAATTGTGACGATATCCTGATAAAGCTTGATGGCGTACTTATTATCGCCATTGATTTCCAACACCAGAGCCAGGCCAAACTTGGCCTCAACAAAGTTGGCGTCCAGCTTGATGGCCCGTTCATAGTGATGGATGGCTTTGGAAAGATGGCCGGATTCCGTGTAACATTTGGCTAGATCTAGGTGAATATCCTTGCGGAAGGCGTTATGCTCCAGCCCACGTTTGAAATACTGGATGGCGCCCATGCTGTCGCCTTTGCGGCGGAGGCATTTTCCGATACCAATCCAGGCTTCGGCAAAATCTTCTCTGAGTTTCAGAGCCTGTTTGTATTCTGCGATGGCGGCGTCAATGTCTTCTTTATACCGGGAAATATCGCCAGATACGAGATATTCGTACGCCTTACCGTACTTCATCCGTAATGGATTGCCGACTTCTGTGGCCAGCCCGCCAGTAAAACGGTTCAAAGCCGTCATCAGTTTAGATGAATAGCGAAGACCGCTTGCAGATGCCTGCGTATGCTCGTTGGAACTCATGAGATATCAGCTCTCCAATTCAGTTGTTGTCTCTTTCCCGGAACCTTTCTCATTGTAGAATTCCTTTTTGTTCAGGGAATCGACCAGAGGATTGATACCGTCCCCATCCATGGATCTAGTTCGTGGATCAGTTTTGGGGAAATCGGTTCTTAACCGAGTCATGGCTAGTAAAAACGGTCAATCAAAATTTGTGCGCCCGGATCAGTCTGTTGCCAGGTTGTTTTTCTGGGTTTCTTCATGCCTTTTGGGTATAATGAACTGGCCGGAAACGGCAGTGCAGATCACGAGATTATCGTTTTATTTGTCCCAAGGGAGACCCGTTATCGATGATGAACCTTCAAAAGATTATGCAACAAGCTCAAAAAATGCAGGATGAAATGAAACGCGTGCAGGAGGAGCTTGGTAGAACCGAAGTCACAGGACGGGCTGGTGGGGACGCCGTGGCCATTACCTGTAACGGAAAGTATGAATTCCTGAAGGTATCTATCTCACCGGAAGCGGCCCAGGATCAAGAAATGCTGGAAGATTTGATTTTGGCCGCCTTGAAGGATGCCACAGGTCAAATCAGCAAGATTGCCGAATCTAAAATGTCCGCAGTGACCGCCGGGATGAACATCCCAGGTCTCCCCGGTTTCTAGACAACCCAGATAGAGGGGAAAATATGAGTTATACGCAGCCATTGGCTCGGTTAATCGAGGCGTTCCAAACTTTGCCAGGCGTGGGGCCTAAGTCGGCCCAACGTTTGGCATTCCATATGCTGAAGCAGACCAATGAGGATGTTCAGCGGTTCTCTGAAGCCCTGCTGGAAGCTAAAGAGAAAATTGGTTATTGTGAAAAGTGCTTCAATCTCTCTTCGCAATCACCCTGTGAAATTTGCGCTGCGCCCAACCGGAGCGAAAAGACCATTTGCGTGGTATCGGAACCCAAAGATCTCTTTGCCCTGGAGCGGACCAACGAGTACCGGGGCAGCTATCATGTTCTACAAGGGTTGATTTCACCGATGGAGGGAATTGGCCCGGAGGATCTTAAAATCCGGGAGCTGACTGCCCGCCTGGACAACCCGGAACTGGAAGAGGTCATTCTGGCCCTGCCGCCTTCTATTGAGGGGGATACCACCAGCTTGTATCTTAGCCGCCTGTTGAAACCATTGGGAATTCGGACGACCCGTATCGCCTTTGGGCTTCCTGTGGGTGGGGATCTGGAATACGCGGATAGCATGACGCTGGCCAGGGCTTTGCAAGGGCGGCATGAAGTCGCATGAATCTCTATTCAGTGCAAATAAAAAGACCTCTCTAATGAGAGGCCGTGTCTAAGAATGTGAACTCCACAACGAATTACCACCCACTCTTGGGGGTGTATGGGGTCTTTCACCCATACGCTGGTACGATTGTATAAAAATATGCTGGTGCGGCATACCATCAAATGGAGGAGATTTTGTGTCCCGCTTCCTCCAAATAATGGAAGATTTTGAAATTTTGAATAACAATTTAAGATAACCGCTTAGAAGAAACAAGCAAGGAATCAGACCAGCTGCTCTTTGACCGGGTTCCCTTCAGCGTCATGCCCTTTGTTTTTTGCGTTGCGGTAATATTCAAATATTTTCTCAATCAACGCCAACCCATCTGCCGCCACTTCCTGTAACTTTTCAATGAGGGGCATGTATTGATCCGGGTTGCTGTTAACGACAGCAATAGCTTGTTCGCGAGGCAAATTCTTAATTTCTGCCGGTAGCTCGATATTGCACTCGTTTTTCAGGAAGTGATCAGAATCCGCCCCATCTAGGGCAACGCCTTCATTGCCAAGCCGGGCGGTCAACGTGGAGATATTAGCCTCTACCAGGGAATCCAACTTGGCAGACAGCTTGTTTTCCGGACCCCTATAGTGGGTTACACCTCTAAATTGAATACTCATTCTCACTAACTCCTTGCCAAATAAATGGTTGTTAGTGATTATGCGAAAAAGATGCCCAAATTACCAGATGATGCTGGATTGGAGAGAAGCACACAAAAACCAGTGGAATTGTTTTTATGCATGAAAGATACTGAATTTCGGGATCAGGGGTTATGGGTCAACAATTTCCATACATGCAACAGGCGCCATACGGCAAGCAAGGCCAGACACAAGGAAACGGCTTGCCCGTAAACCTGCCTCAGTTTCCTCCCCTGAATCTTCCTGGGACCATCTCTGGAGCTATTCCAGGGAACACGTCGGGCATATCGCCTCAGCAACAAAGCATGCTTCAGCAGATGCTGGCTAATCCAAACGCAGGTGACACTTTTAACCCCGCTGGAAACCCGATGCCCCCTTCAGTCAACCCGAATGAAGCCATGGGGTTACCGGCCCCACCGGATTTGGCCATTGGGGCTTTGACAGGTGTTGGGGCGGCAACACTTTTAGAAGCAGGCTTTAATGGTAAGGATCAAAGCGCGATTCTAAGGGCGGCTCATCAAATAGATAGCCTTCCGGGTGTCCGACA
This sequence comes from uncultured Vampirovibrionales bacterium, assembly GCA_964387265.1. Lineage (GTDB taxonomy): Bacteria > Cyanobacteriota > Vampirovibrionia > Vampirovibrionales > Vampirovibrionaceae > CAYLWC01. Next base: position 52,247 of record CAYLWC010000004.1, read on the forward strand.
TGTCAGCCATTGGCTGGATCGCACGCTGGGAAATAGCAAGATGGGTCAGCAATTTTTGACTCGGTTGGAGCTGACGCCCGAAAAACTGGAATTTGATAAAGTCTCTAAATTTATTGAGGGCAGGCAGAAAGAACTCCCCAAAAAGCTGCAACAACAGCTCAAACAACATTTGAAAGACGGAAAAGCCAATAGCGGGGCCATCCGACAATTATTAGATAAACTCATCGACGAAAAGAAATTACCCAGCAAGCAACTCAAAATCGTCCGGGGTTTGCGTAATCAGATTGCGGGTATACAGGACAACCTGATACCCATCTACCGGGAGCAACACCAGCTGCTTCGGTCATTAAGCATCCATGCGCAGAAACAGGCTGTTGCCAAGCTACAGCCCCAACTGAGCCAGCACCTGAGCAAGAGCATGCTCCAAAAAGTCACTGGTGCGACCTCGGTTCAGCAAATTGAGCAGTTGCTCGGTAAAGAATTACTGGCGAAGAAACCGGCATTAAATGCGGCTCTTCAAGCTGCAAAAAAGCAAAACACCGGTTTGATAGGGAGGACCGTCGCCACGCTGACCAATAACATTCGTCGTATCTTCAGTGGGGATACCATGAAAAACGGGCTTTACCTTGGCGGAAAAAAAGCGGTGGAAACCACGACTAAAAAAACCTTGTGGCAGACCATTAAGTCAAAAGGATCAAAGCTGTTAGGGCCTGTATTGGCGGGTGGGTTTATTTTCGGCCAGTCTGTTTCCAAGGCAAGAAAAGCCGAACCGGGTGAAAAAATTAAATCCTTTTTCCATGACTTCCTGGGTTTTGGGATTGCCAACTTTGTAGGCTGGGAAGTCGGCCGTAAAGTGCTTCGACAAAGCGGGATCATTGAAAAACTACTGCCCTTTGCCAAAAAGGCCGTGTTTAAATCACTTCCCTTATTAAAAGGCCTGAAATGGACCTGGGGCGGGTTGATTATTGAGGCTGTCTCCATGTTTGTCGTGGCCGGGATGTTCCAAAAAGTCGGGGAAAAGATTGCCCATGCGCTGTTTGGTACACCCAAGAATCTGGATGACAAGCGGAGTGGTAAAAAGCTTTCCGATCTGGCAACCACTCAACAGCAAGCGTTAGACCGACAAAACCAACGGTTTAGCCCTTTCCAGAAACAGGCGCAGACGGCTGCTCAGAGCTTTTCATTGACACCCGAGCAGATTGCGCAAAGCAGCATTCGAAATACTCATGACCAGATTGCCAACACGGTGATTGCCGAAGACCGGTCCCGCTGGAGCCAGAATCCCATGTTGCCCCAACAGCAACACTAGCGGATTAAATGCACCAGTTGCTCTACCATCGTTTGAATGGATTTGGGCACTTTAACGCGATAATCAATTTTGACCGGGTCTTCAGGTCGTCCTTTTTGCTGAACACGGGTAATCAATTGCCCATCCGTGTAATAGGTTAGCTCCCGGCGCTCCTGATCCCAGCGCTCCACCAGGGTTTTCTTGTTCACCTTATACAAATGAATGCTTTCCGGGATGATGGTATGGATCATGTCCCCATTGAGCTTGCGATAGAGCTTGTGCAAGGTGTTTTCCACCTGTTCCGCCAGCTTTTTATACGGCGCCTTGTCGGGCTTAGTAATATGCTCAAAGCGCATTTCCAGCACATGATGCCATTGCTCCTTGGTCTGATAAGGCTTAATTCGAGTCAACGTTGCATGAAAAGGCACCCCTTTCTTCATCAAGGGGATTATCTCAGCGGCGACTTCCTTGGGAGGAAACCCAACCAGCAGATCTTTGTTACTCTCTTTGTGGTGGGCAAACAGGGCCAAGCCGCCTTTTCGGGTTTGATGAATCCTGAGGGGGAAATCACCCAGGACTTGATAGGAACGATCCGGCTTGGATTCCAGTTGTCCGTTATCTTTCAACATCTGGAACAGCTGGTTGGTGTTTTCCGGGTAAAATCTGGACCCGATAACCTTCATATCCGCCCCAACCACGGCATCCGGGTGTATCCCACGGAATAAAGGGGCTGGTTCCAACAAATCTGCTTTAATTCTTTGTGTTTGCTTTGCTGTGGTAGATCGACGTACCGTATTTGGCGTCAGAAAATCCCCACGAAACTGAGAAACTGCCATATGCATCCCTATTTCCCCCTATTCCTACTCCCATCCTCTAAAAATCCAGATTAACAATGATTCCAGCCAGTATGAAACTGATGCTAGAATCATGTTACCAAAAATATTGTTGTTTTTTTATAACAAAAAGTAACTTTATTTAGTAAGCCCGTTGGTTTTTCTTGGGTGGGGCAACAACCCGCTCCGACTTTTTCGGGGTATTGGCTTCAGGCTGGATGCTCTTATTAAGGGCGTCCCGCCAGTTCATAAAGTCCAAAAAAGACTCGGTGGTATTTTTATCGACACTTTTTAAATTGGAAGGTTCAATCAATTCCAAAACTTTCTGCATGCCAATCCATTCCTGGGAAACCTGCATGGTATCCTGTACCTGTTGAGCCAGACTAAGTCCCTGATTTGCCAGGAGGCAAACACCGAGCAGAATCAATACTTGTCTTTTCATTCCGTACACTCCAACTGGTTATGTCGCACATTTTATTAGTAAAATAAAAACCGCGAGCCGGCTGATTGTGTCAAAAAAATAAACTCCCTTGAACCAGCGCATCTATATTCTTATGTTAACCAACCTGGACACAAATTAAATCAGCCGGGTGGCTAAGTTTATCAGGAGTTTTCCTCGGGGTAGTTCAGGGTTTCAAGGGCGACTCTAGCAGCATTTTGCTGGGCCTCCTTCTTGCTTTTCCCTGAGCCGTAACCCACTGCCTCTCCATTTACCCAGACTTCCACGTGAAATGTCTTGTTATGAGAGGGACCGGACTCTTGAACCGTTTTATACGACGGTAAAATACCGTTTTCCGCCTGGGTCAACTCCTGTAAAGCCGCCTTATAATTGTACTTGGTTTTGCTTAAGTCAACATGAGTCACCAATTCTTCCAGAATATTGGTGAGGAAAGGGTGTATTTCAGAGATTTTCCCATCCAGATACAAGGCGCCAAGCAACGCTTCAAAACCACAGGCCAGGTTTGATGGTTTTTTTCTCCCGCCACTCTTGGCTTCGCTCCCCCCAAAGACCATGTAATCCCCAAGGTGAAAGTCGGATGCCAGATCCGCCAGTATGGCGTCACTGACAATAACCGATCGAATTTTGGTCAGTTCCCCCTCCCGGTATTCCGGGAAACGATGAAACAGGTACCGGCTGACCACCAACTTTAAAACGGCATCACCGAGAAATTCCAGACGTTCATAATTTTCGAGGGGAGAAAGCTTGTACTCATAGGAAAAGGAACTATGGGTTAATGCCCTCTCATAGAGACTGTATTCCTTCGGCGTGCTAAATCCCAAAGAGGCTAGTAAAGCGTCAATCTCCTGGTGTCTCTGGGATGGGTCGTTCATCTCTACAGTACCCATCCCTGGAAAAACTGAATGATTTCCGAGGCCAAACCTTCTTTCAGAACCACCCAATGGATATAATAGTAGGCGATGGCCCCGGAGAAGAGATAACTGTCCATCCGATCCAGAAAGCCGCCGTGTCCCAGGAGCAAGCCGCTGGAGTCTTTGACTCCGGCATCCCGCTTCAACATGGACTCGGTCAGATCTCCCAACTGCCCTGCCACAATGACCAGAATGCCCAGAATCACGGCATGATGAATGGGGAGGTTCGTGATCCCGGATAAGCTGATGGCAAGAATCATGCCGACAAGAAATCCGCCAATAGCGCCTTCCATTGTCTTTTTGGGGCTGATCTCAGGATATAAAAGCCGTTTGCCAAACCTTTTCCCTACATAATACGCCCCAATATCCGAGGCGCCGATAACGGTCATCACGAATAACACATACCACAGGCCCGGTTGGGCCAAGGGAGCCACGCCTTCCTCTACCCCGATCTGACGAATCAGAATGAAATGCAAGGGTAGGTAGATAACATACACCAGACACAAAAGGGTACCACCGATATCACCAATCGTAGCCCGTGGCTGACGAAATAAAAGCCTGAAGAAGCTGGCGATTATGGCCGCTGTTAAGAGCGGGGGCAAGAACTCCTCCTTGTTCAGAGCGGCAAATAACGCCATCAAGAAGCCCACCGGTAAAACAATCAATTGGGAAGGCCGAATATTAATGCCATTCATAATGACATTCAGTTCCCGAAAACCGGCGTATAAAACAACCGCTACAAACGCAGACCATACCCAGCCGCCCATATACAGGCAAACAAGAACCAGGAGCCCAAGAAGGACCCCGATACGTATACGATAATTTCTATCAATCGGAAGCGTCACGGTCAAAACGTCACCAGACGCCAGAGTGATTGGACGCTATGGAGGAAAAAGGTGTCATTACACCTCCATCACTTCTTTTTCTTTTCCGGCGACCAGCTGATCAATTTCCTTGGTGTAGCGGTCTGTCAGCTTCTGGATGTCATCCTGGCGCTGTTTCACTTCATCTTCCGGCAGGTTGTCGGCTTTCTTGATTTTATCCAGCTCGCTGGTTCCATCCCGGCGAACGTTGCGGATAGCGACTTTGCCTTCTTCCCCAATCTTTTTTACCAGCTTTACCATCTCTTTTCGACGTTCTTCGGTCAGTGGTGGGATGCTCAGCCGAATGACGCTGCCGTCGTTGTTGGGAGGCAGGTTCAGGTCGGACTTTGAAATCGCCTTCTCAATCTCGCCCAGCATGCCTTTATCATAGGGCTGGATAACCAGTGTGTTGCCGTCTTGCACTGAGACATTGGCCATTTGACGAACCGGGGTTGGGGTTCCGTAGTAGTCAACAGTTACACGGTCTAACAGTAACGGGTTTGCCCGGCCAGTACGGATTGCGCCCATTTCGTGCGCGACTGCCGCAATCGCCTTTTTCATTTTTTCTTCTGTCTTCGCATGAAGCTCATCAGGTGTCATCCGTGGAAATCCCCCAGTTGTATAACGTTGTTTATCATCTTAATGAAAGCCATGAACGGATTCAAGAGGATGGGGTTGTTTCCGAAACGAAATATTACGCATCCCGGAGCTGTGGTGAATACCTGTACTCAGCGGAATGCGCATATTGACTATTCGGGATGATCAGGGCTATTCCTGCATCATGAATCCTAGAGCATAAAGACTGAATCCAACCCTTCATCCAGGTTAATCATCCCCAGAGATTCGGGACTTTTGACCTGTTTTGGGAAGACTGTCTCCTTACTGTACCGGGCTCCCATCAGGCAGGCGCCGGTTAGCCGGGAATTCTTCAAGTTGGCGCCAGCCAAATCCGCGCCGGTTAAATCGGTGTTGGTTAAATTGGCCCCGGTGAGATCCGCTCCTGTTAAGCAAGCTCCCCACATAATGGAATCAGAGAGGTTCGCGCCCCGTAAATTGGCTTGCTGAAGGTTGACCCACCGTAAATCGGCATCATCCAGGCTTGCCCCCTCCAGGTCGGAACCCGGTCCAATCCGGTAGCTTCCGTAATTGGGGAGTCCTGAATATTTTGCCGGCAACACCGCGTGACGATAATGATCGCGCCAGGAGTTGCCCATATAGGGGTTGAGTAACGAGCGTCTTTTTTTGCCGGGTAATTTCTCGGCCTGTGCTGCTGATGATGTCATCCTTTTCCCCCTTTCATTCTCTTTCTTTCTGAATTTCCTGAGGTTTTTCCAGGAATTTTTTATGTTGTTTTAGCGTATTCCCCTCAAAGTATTGTATTTGGGGTCTATTCTAATGAAAAAGCGCCAAAATAGCTATAAGGAATTCGCTTTTCGTGACCCTCTGTATCTTTTTTGACACAATAGACCGTTATGTGCCAGGTTGATGCAGAGATACTGTCTATTGAACACAAATTTGATCCAGCCTGTCTTTCCACGACGCGAATGCTGCCAATCAATTTCGATCTTTTGACGCCCGATTGTTGATGCTATGCTGTCCACTATGGTTGGTATTTTCAAGATATTTAAAGACAGTCTGGTCATCTTATTCCGCAACCTGATACTGGTTTATCCTTTGCTGGTTTATATTTTGCTGCTGACGGTTATGTTCCCCCATGAGCCTTTGCCGAAACTGCCGGACTTTGAAGCAGGCCAGATACACCAGTGGGTGCTACACAACTACCGTTGGCTGATCCTAGGGGTGGTGCTACTGCTTCTCTCCTCTGCTTTTATGGCGGGTATCTACAATATGGTCTACTTTGCCATTGCCCGTTATTTTTCGCCCCCCAAGCCGCCGGAACCGAAGGATTCAGAGGAATCCCCGTCTCCTCCGGTATTTAGCTCATTTTTCCTAATTAAAGCCTTTTTCCCAGGAGTTGGACAGTATTTTGGCGCAATTACCGGGGGTATCCTGCTTCATCTGGTCATCGTCCTGGTGGTTTTTGTCACGGCGTATTATTTTATTGTGGCGAACGGAGGGATTCCAGGGATCATCGCCCAGGTCAAGCCGGAGATGACTTTTGTGGATGTTCAGCAAATGATCGAGGGCTTGTCCGAGGAGAGTCGAAGGCAGCTTTCCGTGTTTACCGGCATCATTATCAACAGTTTGCTGGCGTATGGCCTGTTGTCTATGATCACCATGTTCTGGCCGGCCTTTGTTCTGCTCGGGCAGAATAATCCGATCCGGGCTTACTGGAGCAGTATCCGCCAGTTTTTATCGGATCCGTTCCGGGTTTTGCTCATTTCGGGGTTATACATTTTCTTTAACCTTTTAACCATCCTGATGATGGGCGTTGGCTCCCCGATTATCGCCTCGTTAAGACAATTGTTTGTCCTGGTTTTGGATGTTTATTTTATAATCCTGATTTTCACTTATGTGATTGAGCGGAATCCCCCGTCTGAATTCCCTTCGTTAACATCGGATTCTGACGAGGAAGAAACCCCCACCGCCTGAGAGCTTCCCTATGAAAAAGCCGCTTATTATCGCCGTTATTGGGCCAACGGCCACTGGAAAAACCAAACTTGGCATTGAACTGGCCAAACGGCTTTCCACGGAAATTATTTCCGCCGATTCTCGGGTGATATACCGAGAGCTGGATATTGGGACCGCCAAGCCGACTCTGGAAGAACTGCAGGGAATTCCTCATCACATGCTCAATGTGGCTGGACCCAATGAGGTTTATAGCTCGGGAATGTACCAGCAGGACGCCCGCCCTATCCTTCAGCAACTGCTAACCCAAAACCAAACCCCCATTGTGGTGGGAGGTACAGGGTTTTACATTCGCGGGCTGCTTCAGGAACAATACTTTGCCAGCGTGGAGCCTGATGAAACCCTTCGGACCTACTACCGCCAACTGGCCTTGGAGAATGGACCGGACTATCTTTATCAACTCCTTGCCAGACTGGACCCGAAACGGGCCAAGGCCCTACACCCCAATGATCAATTCAGAATAATCCGGGCGCTGGAAATTATTGAGAAAACCGGCGGGCCGGTTCCCCCGGTTCAACCCGCCGAGAGCCCCTGGAATGTTGTCTGGTTGGGATTAACATATGCGGATCGTTCCCGTCTCAGGGCCGTTATTGACCGCCGAATTGAGGAAATGCTGGACGTGGGATGGCTGGAGGAGGTTCAACGCCTCTTAAAAACATATGGCCCCCATGCCCATGCGTTACAAGTGGCGCATGGCTACCCGGAGTGGGTTCGCTATATACAGGGAGAAGTCTCCTTTGATGAGGCAAAGCGGAGAACTCAGACTATTATTCATCAATATGCCCGCCGACAAATGACCTGGTTTCAAGCAAACCCTGATATACAGTGGTTCCCGGTTGATGAACTTTCATTTGAGGAAATTCTCCAAGCCGCTTTAGAGGCCATTGACCCACCGCCTGTTTGTTAACTTTTATGACAATTTAGCGGGCCCCTTCGCAAAATTTCCCATCTTTCCGGTTCAATAGTAGTGACCGTACCAGGTTGGGAATAAAGTACCTGTTCAATTTTTTATCGGTTTCATGCCAGCCTAAAAATTAAGGCCCTCTCGACTGAAAAAGGAAAAATGATCAATGGGATCTGAAGTCTTAAACATTGTGATTGACGAGCGTAAGCAGTTTGATGAGCTGGAAGCGTTGGTGTTAACCAGCCGTGATAAAGAAAGTGCCCGTTATACCAGTAACCAGAAGGTGTTTAAAAACTACCTAATGGAAACGGACCCTTATCATATCGGGATTTAAAATCATTCAACCCGTTCAAAGCCGTGGGGCGGGCTGCAGTAATCCGCCTTCGGACATGCTCCGGCAAATCCAAACAGCATCACCCGGCTGATGATGGTTGGGACGGGCTGTGTGTCAATATACTGATCACCCCCAATGAGGGCGTTATACACACCGTCATCCACAAACTTTAATTTAGAAGCCTTTCGGACGCCTGCCTTTTCCAGGTCGATAAAAGCGGTTCCATAAATATATTCGACGCCATTCCGGTTCACGATGCGGCTATCCCCAAACGGTGTCGCTCCCTTGATCAGATCATAACACTCGGAATCGTTACACGCCAGCACGGTATAGCCCCGTTGCTGTATCTGTTCCACGTAAAGATCCGTTCCAGGTCCATCCACCAGAGGGAATACCAACTCCAGGGTCGTGTCCATGGTTGTAGGAGGCGTAATGACAATGGGCCCGGTAAAGTTTGTGGGGACATGTTTCATGGCTGCAGCCGTTCCAGAGGCGCTCATTTTAATGGAGGACAAGCCGACCAGGGCAAGAAACGGTGTTGGAACCTCCCCGGTCAGGTTGACCGTGACACTATCCGTTGAATCGTTGGTTGAAACAGAGACCAGTTCAGTCTTGTAGTTGGTCAGGGCGCCAGATGCATTCTTGATGTTATTAAACGCCTCTGTAGCGTATTGCGTAGCCTTGCCTGGGTTTGGGGCAGGACGTCCATCGCCGCCCACTTCGCTGTAATAGGCTGCGGCACCGGCCATTGCTGCAGTCGTGGCCGTCTTTTGCAGCTCACCCATAAAGTAGGCTTGTAATCCGGTAAAAATCGCGACGCCTGCAAAACCAATCAGTGCCACCATAAACACGACGGAAAAGGGTAACGCAATCCCTGGATCAGCTCCGTGGGACTTTTTTAGGCATCTATCCGTTCTCATTTCTTCCTGCATGTTACGCCTCATTTGCTTAAATTGGTGCACATTCCGCTGAGGAGGAGCTGACCATTGAATTTGCCTGGTTTACGGCCCGTTCCAGCATACACTCGGCTTCCTTACGGGCAATGCAACTGGGAACGAAGTCTTCTGGCGGGTTTTTATCCGCAGATACACCATAGTAGATACCATGGGTCATCATGTTGATAAATGGGATTGTCGTTGCCTCGGCTACAGTGGCGCCCGCTGCCTTGGTAATCAGCATGACCTGTCCCGGTGCGCCAGGCGGGTTATAAATTTCCTGATAGCTTTCAAAAGGCAGACTGCAAATGGGGTTACCGGCTAATGGCCCGGAACAGGAGGGTGGTGGACCCTCTGCTGCTGCTTTTATGCCTGAGTCCTTGAACTTCAGGTTGTTGTATTCTGCCTGACATACACCTGAGCCGGTACCCGCGCATTCGCTCCGAAATCGTTCGGCCATATTAACGATGGTTTCTGTTTCTACTGAGGTGGTGTACGTGGGGAAATCGACAACAAAATAGCTTCCCTCACCCAGGTTGCTGGAGACACCCCGCAATAGGAAGTCATTGTTTTGGTTCAGGGTGTTGGTCTGGCCACAGCCGGTATGGAGTGCTAATCCACTTTGCAGGGCATATTTGGGATCAAATCGTTGCCAGGGCGCAGTACCACCTGTGTTGGTCCAGGAGCTTTCCCTGACCGTGGCTCCATTGTTTGCCGCAAGGAGCAGGTTTGCGTTAATCCCCTGGGTTACTGTGAAGTTAAAGCTGGGGATACCAAGATTTGTAAACGGGGAATTAAAGGTTTTCTTACCGACGATAATGGAAGTGACGCCATCCCCTTCAATAAACTCGGCACTATCTAGGGGAGAGCCCGTCATTTTAACGGAACCTTGAGCGCCTTCCTGTGCCATCGTCAGCACTTGGCCGGAAGAAACTGCTCCTGGAGTCGACGCCATCTCAAGCTTGTGCATGACCGGCTCCCTGATGGCATCAGATGCAATGGCGCCTGCGTACATTGCCATGCCGACATAGGCAGTAGCCAACAGGAGTGGAACCAATATGGCCATTACCAAGATGAACTCAACCAGGGCTTGACCTTTAAATTGTCTTGAAACTCGGCTCATATCCACTTTTCTCTGCTTACTTCCTTTTGTCTATCTTCCTAGGGTATTAAGGTGCCGTTGAGGTGGTGGTTGTTACTGTGACCTCAGAGGCTACAGGCGCTGAACTTCCAGAGGTATCTCCAACCCCAGCGGTCGTCCCGCTGATTTCGTATGTAATATTGAAACCAGTGACTTCTAGGGCGGGTGCAACTTCTGTAGTCAAGTATTCAGAAAGGGACATCGGGTCAAAAGCCCCCTGTTCCGCCAGAAGTTCCATATTCTCTTCCGCTTCATAGGCAGCAGGAGTCCCTGTTTGGGTGGTGGCCAGCTCCGGTACATTACCAATGAGATCCGCGTCATTGATTTTATCAACCAGGTTGATGGTGGCCTGGCAGTTGACGTTTTGACATTTGGCAATCGGGATTCTGAGAAGCGTTTCCACCTTGGATTGTATCTCCCCAGGGGAATCCGCCCAGGTTTGCATGTCCTCAATGGCGTCAATCGCTTTATCAAAGAGACGCAAGTTCTCATTCAGCGCCCCGATACCGCCATTGGATTCGACTTCATCAATGTTATTGACTGCGTATTCACGAATCAACTGACGGTTCATGGCAATGGCCGCCTTTTTGGATTCAAGAATCTCGTTGCGGTCCGGGCCTTGAATTTTGGCACCGGCTGCAGCGGCTGCTAAATCCGCCAGTCCAGATTCCAGGGTCATCATAACGTACTTGCTACCTTTAGCGCCGCCGCCCCCACGTAGGGCTGCAGCCATCAAGGGGTTTGCGGCAGACATTCCGTACGCCATATTGGTCCCGTTGGACCCTGAAACTTCAGGGCGGGGGCCGGAACGACCTGAAGGGGAATAATATTGGCCGCCAAAAATCGCGTCTCCCAAACTGGAGAAACCGGCCTGTCCATTCCCCAGAACGCCGGAAACACCTTCGGCCATTGGTTTAGCGTTGAGGGAACCCCCGGAAATATCACTTTCCGTATGCCCGCTTGCTGCGGCAAAATACTTGCTCATCACCTGATTGATATCAACAACGGTGGAAATAATCCCCACACTGACAATCAAAATCCCTAGAGGGAGCGCATACTCTATGAGCGCGTTACCTGATTGCTTCTTTCCAAACCACTTCTTCTTCATAATCAATTCCTTTTCTGGCTGCCGGCAAGAACTCAATGGAAATTGAATGGAGCTCAACATACTTTTCTGCTTTATCTTATGTTGTCGGCACCGTTAGGGAATTCTGAAGTGTTTGCTTAAAATTTATTTACAAAACGTTTAAGAATTAAATTTCAGGGCAACCCACTGCGGGTTTCGGATAATCCAATTAATAACCGTGTTGAACTTCTTCAATCTCGATATCCGGCTCACCTGCATCCACCTCCGGTTTAAATTGCAGACGAGCGCCGCCAATGCGATGGGCTTCCAGCTCATATTTTCCATAACGACTCTGGACAACCCGGCCATTTCTGACCTGATCAAATTGGTTGATTGATATACCAAATAAAGAATCCCTATTGACGGTAATGGTTGGTCGTTCGTACATCACCTTGTTTCCTACCGTCACCATACGGAAAAACGTGGCGGTTTCCCCCTCCACTTTATCAACCTGGATGGCTGCGCTGGCACCATTGGTCGGATTGGAGACGATCACCTGATCACCCACGCGCTCTAGAACCCAGATATCATTAATGAGCGAACGAAAGAACTCAGGGGCGTTTGTTTCCTTAAGAACACCTGTCACATTCCATTGACCATACATTGCCGGAGGCAGGTACAACGTTTTAGTGACGGTGACCTGAAGGGGCTTCGATACGAACTGAGGTGTTGCCTCTGATGAAGGGGATGGTGGCTGGATTGAGGGATCCACATCCAATTGCTGGCACAATCCTGTAGACCAAGCTCCAGACGCCAGAACGACAAATATCACTAAAACCCATCGCGCGAATGTAAATTTCACCGGCGCACCTCGAATCCGTTCATTTTTTCACTCGTATCTTCTGCTGTCTCTTCTGCCGTACCCAGAGAAAGGACTTGAACTGATTCCACCATCGCTTGGGGTGGCCCTTGATGGGTCCATTCTATCATTGCGTTGATGGCTCCTTCTTCTCCTTGTATGATCGCTTCAACCCGCCCGTCCGGCAAGTTCCTGCACCAGCCCGCAATTTGGAGCCTTTCTGCCATTTCTCGCATTGATTGACGGTAGTAGACCCCCTGAACTCTCCCGGCAATGTACAAATGTTTTGTAAGAAGCGTATTCATGTGTAAACTCATAACCCATCATGATGGACGTCGGCATTGAAAGATAATGCAGGTGCCTGATGCCCATTGTAAGACAAACTGGCATGATGAGTGAAGGGAGAGCCATTTTGTCTCGGTTCCCTTGAAATTTGCTAAAACACAATACAATCTCAACAGGGTATACAAGCATAGAGGAACACATATGGCTGGTTTGCTCCATCGTCAGTTTCCGCTTGGCGCCACTATGGGTGTTATCACCCTCCTGATGGGGCTGATGGGTGGTTTTATGGATAGCGTTTACGCAACGGGAGTGCAGCCTGCCGTGATGCTGAATGGTTCTGTTCGAACCATGGCGCCCCAAGAGCCGGGCGTTGTGGGTTTGGATATGAAGATACCCGGAAGCGGATATCCCATTATTCAAGCTGTCTTTGAAGACTCTCCAGCCGCAAAGGTGGGTATGCAACCCAGGGATATAATCACCTCAATCAATGACATCTCTACTCTGGGAAAGTCCCGAGAGGAAATTGACGCCATGATTTCGGATATTCCAGGTACCACCGTCCTGTTTAGCGTACAGCGTCCGTTGGGCAGTCATCGTTTTGCGCCACGACAGTTTCAGGTGACTGTTATCGCACTTAGCCATGTAACAGCAGCCCTACGGTCAAAATACAGTATGGAGACACAGGAAAGATAGTCTAGCAGAGCGCTTCGGTCTTTCCGGTTCCTTTAGCGCTTCCCTTGGCTTTTTTTACTTCTTCAATACGCTTAACCGCCAATTGTTTTGCGGCATCCCAAGGCTGCATGCCTTGCTGCTTGGCATACTCAAACACCCGAAGCGTCGTGTCATAAATGCCCAGGGTTTTTTGATGGGCGGTCTCAAAGCTTTGCTTCTCGATTTCACAAGCGACCATGATCACGCCACCTGCGTTAATGACAAAGTCCGGGGCGTATAAAATACCGCGCTCATGAAGGATTTTGGCGACACTGGCTTCAGCAAGGGGGTTATTTGCCCCACCGGCCAAAATTTTTGCCTTCAGCCCGTACGCAACACCTTCAGAGACAACACCACCAATGGCGTTGGGGGAAAACACGTCCACTTCTTTATCATACAGAGACAAGGAATCACAGATTTCAACCTCGGGATGCTCATCCTTGACTTGCTGGAGGGCCTTTTGATTGATATCTGAGATATAGACCTTGCAGCCTGCTTCAAGCAAGTGGCCAACCAGCAGGTGACCGACCTTCCCGGCGCCTTGGACGGCAATTTTAAGACCATCCATGTCTTCTTTGCCCAGGCGTTCCTTTACCGCGGCTTTAATGCCCATAAAGACCCCCAGGGAGGTCAAAATGGCAGAATCCCCCAACCCACCGTCCTCTTTGGCCAGGCCGGTAATCCAGGGAGAACACTCATGCATAATATGAAGATCGCGCGTATCAGAACCCACGTCACCGGCTCCAATATAGGAGCCTTTCAACAAATTGATCCGCTCGGCAAAGGCCCGAAGCAACTCAGGGGTTTTCTGAGCCGGGTTATCAAGAATAACGACAGATTTGCCGCCACCTAAGTTCAAACCAGCCATGGAAGACTTGTATGTCATCGCCCGTGAAAGGCGAAGCACATCTTTTAAGGCTTCCTCTTCTGATGTGTAGCCCTTCATCCGGCAACCACCCAGAGCAGGACCCAATGTTGAGTCATGGATGGCAATGATGGCTTTCAGGCCAACTTTAGGCTCCGAGCAAAAAATCACTGCTTCGTGATTCCGTCGGACAATTAGATCAAAGTATGACATGCTTTTATCCCCGCTCAGACAATTCGGGTAAACACCAATATCCTTAATTCTCTGCCGAACCTTCCTGACGATTACTTTCGGTCAGGTCGTTGGTTGGTACGTTCACTCTCACTTTGACAGGTCAAATAAGAATATATACTCATATTATCTCAGCGAAACCACGGACGTCAATCCTTACCAGATGTTGCTTCGGATGAGTCTGGCTAAAAACGGGGCTTCATCAACGAAATGGGTTGATTACTCCGCAATATCCAGAGGAAGAACTCCGTAGTCCTGAACTTCCGATCCATTGAGCTCATAAAGTATCTGAAACCGCTTATCTTCATGGTGCTGAATCTGCCTGAGGTAATAGTCCTCCCGGCGGGAGTGGGGCTTGGTATTTTTCACCTTTTCATAGCATTCTTCCAGCCATTGGTTGGTTTCGGCCAATTGAACCATGAGTTCCAGTTTTTCACGGGGGAAACCTTTGGCAAATGTTACCAGGGAAAGCCGGGTCTGGATCTCCTTTTTCAACTCGCCAAATTCCGTCAGCTTTTGAAGAATCTGCTTGATGTCTTCTGCCATGAAAGATACCCTCACTCGGCGCAATCAAAGTAATACTCTGAAAAACACGCTTTTAATCTCTATATTAATAAAAACAATAAATAGCGCGGAATTGCTTCAGTGTTTAGATCAGGGTTGGTTCTGGGTTGTGTCAGAGATATAACAAAATATGAAGAACCTGTATGAAATCTACATAATTCAGAGGGACTCTTCATGGCTGCTAACACGTATAATTGAGATACAAAGCTGTCAGAAATACTTGCTATGCAGCTTGAAAAGAAAATAAGACCTGTTACAATAAATACACAAGCGATTTACATTGCTTAAACATTGCCCGCCATCGCTCAAGTTTTTCACGAGTCAAGTCGAAAACAAGTACAGTGTAATAAGAATTAGGTTGGTTTCAACGAGGGAGTAGAGAGTATTATGACTGATTTTAACAACCTTGATCCCAAGCAGTTTCGAGGGGCAAGCTTTAATACGAACAAACAAGGCAAACAACCTGCCAAAGATAAAAATATCACTGAAAAAGACACTGTACCTGCCGCGCCCAACAGAACCCCCGTTGACTCTAGCAAAGTTTGGGAACTTTTAAAGCAACAGGGTCAGTTGAATCTTTCGGGTGTGGATAACGTATCCATTGCCAACAAGGTTCAGGCCTTTACCGAATTCATCTCCCCCGAGCGGTTCGAGGAGATCCGTAACCAGTTTAAGAGCGTATATCAGGAAGAATTTGGTAAACAACCTGATGCGGATGTTCTGGATACGATGGTGTCCGACTTCATTATTGGTGTGCCGGTCGTTCAGGCTTAACTTAAAGGGGTTTCTAGGCATACCTGCTTCTGATATTTTGTTTTAAAAGCAGGCTCATGGGTAAAGATGCGTTTTTCCCATCTCTGTATGCATTGGTTTGGCGGGCTTTTTCTACACAAACCGGACGATCCTCCCCCTAAATGCATGATGTCAGACAACGGTTTGATGCTATAATCGTTATAAGAAGCGGAAGTTCACCATGTCTTCCCTCAACATCTTTACCTTGTAATACATCTTTAGTAATATATCGTAGCCAAGGAACCCAGGCGCAATTTATTCGATTATGTTCATGTTGAGATTATACGTTAGTCATTAATGCTTTTTACTGTTATTAGGAATGGTATGGAGAGGGTTGAACATTGAGTTCTGCAACCGAAAAGGAAAACGTTAGTAGTCAGAAATCAGCATCCAGTGGTCGTGGAGAAAAAATCCTGATTGTTGATGATGAAGCCAGCATCCGTAGAATCCTGGAAACGCGCTTTAAAATGCTGGGTTATGAAACAGCGACCGCTGCTGACGGTGAGGAAGCTCTGGATATTTACAACAAGTTCAACCCGGATATCATTGTTCTGGATGTCATGATGCCGAAAGTGGACGGCTATGGCGTCACCAAGGAAATCCGAAAAAGCCATGACACCCCCATCATCATCCTGACTGCACTGGGTGATGTCGCCGAAAGAATTACAGGCCTTGAGCTGGGCGCGGATGACTACGTGGTAAAGCCCTTCAGCCCCAAAGAGTTAGAGGCTCGAGTTAAGTCTATCCTGCGCCGTACCTTCAGCAAAAACGGAACGGTCCAGGCCAAGGAAACCAATAACGTCATTGTGATCGGTAACATCAAGATCGATCTCAACAAGCGCCAGGTCTTCAAAAAGAACGAGCGGGTCCGCTTGACCGGCATGGAGTTCAGTTTGCTTGAACTGCTGGTTAGCAACTCGGGACGTCCGTATTCCCGTGGGGAGATCCTGCAGGCAGTGTGGTCTTACCCACCGGATCACCGGATTGATACCCGTGTGGTGGATGTCCATATCAGCCGTCTCCGCTCCAAGCTGGAAACCGATATCAGCAACCCCGAGCTTATTCTGACCGCTCGCGGCATTGGGTACATGTTCCAGAAAATAGATTAATTCTCAATTTTTCAAAAAAACCAACGGGACACCCCAGACCCTGTTGGTTTTTTTGTGGTCGTACAAATTGATTGGTTCACACAGAGCCTTTTTGTCTGGATAATAAAGTTAGCCGGCACATTAATTGGACATTTCCTGGAATGCGAAACCCTCGCCGAACCTTTAAAAAGTTCATAAAGTACGCCATTGTTGCAATTATCGCGTTTTTTGTTCTTTCCTATATTGCTTTTATTGTTAAAAATGGCTGTCAAAGCGATACGATCCGGGTGGATGCCGACAATAAAAAATCTCCACAGTATCGTTATCGTAAAGACGAAGTGGCGCTGCTCGCCCTGGCGACTGATACCGTAATGGAAATGGAGCAACAAAAAAAGTACGCCGAAATTTATCAGCAGTACGGAAGCAATGAG
This sequence comes from uncultured Vampirovibrionales bacterium, assembly GCA_964387265.1. Lineage (GTDB taxonomy): Bacteria > Cyanobacteriota > Vampirovibrionia > Vampirovibrionales > Vampirovibrionaceae > CAYLWC01. The sequence goes on from CAYLWC010000004.1 coordinate 69,397, forward strand.
TTTAAGCGTCTTGTCAGCAGACGCACTTTTTTAAAGATGAGCCACTGCGTAGAGACCCATCTGGGTGAGATAACCGAGTTTGACCGCTCTGACCTGGGGTTTAACCGCAACATCAACAATGGGCAGAAACTGGATAAGATTACCCGTCGGGTGCATCGTTCATCGGCGACGGTGGAGGAGCAGCTAATCCTGGTTTTTGAAGGTCTGGATGTCAAACTCAATGGCATTTTCTGGATTTCTGATCACAAGAACTTCATTCAGTGCATGCAGGATATTACCAAACAGCCCAAGGGTGCCGTACAGAAGAAAGCAAAATCCGGCGAGGAAGAGACACCCACTGCAGGTGCCGGTCAGGCGGAATCTACTGGAGATGGGGCGTCTGCTGGTTCTGAGCCCCCTCATGCACCAAACACTGAGGAACAGCCGGTAGATTCCGGCAACCCGTCGACCGGAGCTACAGAGTCAGAGACGGCCTCCCCAGAGCCTTCTCCCAGAAGCCAATCCACGGATTCCCCAAGCCAGACTGATCAGGCAGAGTAGTTCAGGAGCCAGTTTCTATCTTATATTTTACCCATGGCGGCAAAGTAGTTCTGACAAGCCAAGTCCAGCATTTGTTCGGTTAATTGCGGTGGGGTATTTTTATACGCCGCGGAATTGACAATCTGCTCCAGGATATCCCGAGGCTGACAACCCCGGAAGCCCCGTTTACCCATATAGTGATTTTGAATCAGATAATCAATTTTCGACTCATCAAACGTGACGCCATATTTAGGGCAAAGAATTTTGAAAATCTGCTTGAACTCTTCAGCAGAGGGGTCTTTTACATGAATTTTGTAGGGGATCCGGCGGAGGAAGGCGTCATCCACTAAATCATTTGGATCCAGGTTGGTAGAGAAGATGATCAACTCATCAAATGGTACGGTAATCTTTTGTCCGTTGGGGAGGACGAGAAAATCCACCCGCTTTTCCAAGGGGACAATCCACCGGTTGAGCAGGTCCACATGGCTGACCCGCTGGCGACCAAAGTCGTCAATCAGGAAGATCCCACAATTGGCCTTCATTTGCAGCGGGGCTTCGGAAACCTTTAATATGGGGTTGTACTTGATTTCCAGGGCATCCATGGTCAATTCGCCGCCAACAACTACGGTAGGACGCTTAATCTCTACCCAACGGGCGTCATACTCCAACTGGGAGGCTTTAAGTTCTTCGCCTTTAGCCAGCTTATGAGTTTGCGGGTCATAAAGCTGCACAATTTGACCTTCAATCGTTACGGCCCGGGGGATAAAAATATCATGTTTGAAGCACTGGCTTAGTTTTTCAGCGATGGTGGTTTTCCCGTTCCCCGGTTCTCCGTATAAGAAGAGCCCACGACCGGAGTTAATCGCCGGTCCGATGGTGTCAAACAAGGTGCGATCGAAAATCATATCCGAAAACGCTTTTTCCAGATCTTCCAGGTGGGGGGTCTCATTTCGGATGGACTGTACCTCAATGGAATACAGGTAATCCTCAAAAGGCACCGGCGCGGCACCCGCGTAAGCGGAGATGTCCCGAGCAGTAATGGCCTTCTCCTGCCCGGCTTCAGTCAGGATATAAATAAAATCTCCCATGGTACTGGCGGATTTATGCGCCACCAGAAGCCGTTGCTTCAGGTCTTGAAGAATCTCGGCCACAATACCAAAGTGCAGACAGAGGTCTTCAGCGAGATCCCGGCCTGTCATCGCCCCTTTGCCAAGCAAAATCTTGAAGATTAGCTCCTCAATCATGATATGACTGAGCCCGGTTTCCTCCAAGGTCTTTGGAATGGGCGGCATCAGCCGCTCTTCTGCGGTCACCACTTGAATTTCCTCGCTTACAGCAGACATACTTCTTCCTCTGACTATCGCACCTTGTTTGTCCAGTATCTCTTTTCTGCCACAAAAGAGGATCCCCTAATCGTCTGAATTAAAATAGCCAAACCACCGGCACGGCTTCTCAGGCAGCTATGCCGGTGGAAAGAGTTTTAGCGATAGTGGCCGTGTTATTAGTCCGTAATGGTTGGTTCAGACTCACTGCCTCCTTCATCCTCTTCGGTTCCTCCATCTTCTTCCGTCTCAAAAGCAACCGGTACGATATTGGTATCCAAAGTGAATGAGTTGGCTTGTATGGGAGTGGTTGTCAGTAATATCAATAAAGATATCAAAGCGGGTATCACAACATAGTTCATAGACTTGCTCCTTTTACTTATAGGGCCAGTTTCACACGAACATTCTTAGCGATAGTCTCATAAATTTCGTTAATTTCATCTGGATCCGCATCTGCGGAAGCATATTGCTCGCCTTCTGTGGTAGTGGCAAAGTACTCTAACAAGTATGGATCCCAGTCATCATCTGTCAGGAGGCGTCTCAGCATCTCAAATGAGGAGCTATCCGTGTCCTCATCAAAGATAGCAATGGTGTGAATGGTTACATCCATATTTTTTGCCCGGTCTGCCTGGGCCTGAGACAGGAGAATCATATGATCAACATAGGTTTGACCACACGCTTTCCCGCCAGAGTCCTCGATCATCCAATCCTGAATTTTCTTATCGGGCATATAGTAACAATATTTTTTCCCTTTTTTGTAATAGCAGAGATCCTTCACCGGCTTGGAGTTATTGACCTTGTCACTGCACTTTTTATAGGGGGTGTACTTGCTGTAAGAAACATAGCTGTCAGGAGCAGGCAGGTTCGGGTAACCATCGGTCAGGAAGATAATGGTCTTTGTGGCATTCTTTCGGCCTTTCGATTCCATTTCATCCAAAGCGGTCTTGAGCCCGGCATGATAATTGGTATTCCAGCCACTGCCACTATAGAGATCCAAATCCTGTATTTCACTTTTCACCTTTTCAAACCCATCCCCGCCATAGTCGCTCTTGGATGTTAGCCCAATGACCTTACTGGAGGTTCTGTCGAAGGTGACAACCCCAACCCGGTCAACAGACTTGTTGTCCATTTCAGCAACCATATCCACAAAGTTTTCAGCGGCGTCTTTAACATCATGAATCGGCGCATACCCGTATCCCATGGAACTGGAGGTGTCAATCACCAGAATCGTATCCCGTGCGGCCGGTACTGCCTTTGCGTGAGCATGAACGGTCATGGAGTCACAATTACCACCCCCACTGCTCCCGGATTCCTCATTATCGCCAGATTCGTCATGGTCAAACTGCCCGCCACCAAATTTCAGGGCGCAAAGCATTTTCCGCATAATAGAGGGCACCTCTTTGTGGGCACTTACAGACATGGTCATCTGCTCACCCTCCGAGTACGCAAATTCCAAGTCGCCCTCCTGAATCGGCATCCCGGCAACCAGGTTTTTCGCCGCCAACTCATAGGCGGCCTCCTCAGCTACGGAGTAACTCTCAGGCAGCTTGTAAGCGCCAGCGATCGCAGCGGCATTGACCGCTGTTTGAAGCTGGTTTTGGGCGTTAAAATAAACTGGAATATCAATGGTAAAAACACCCAACATCAAACTCACCAGAACCACGCTGGTGGTCATGAGCAGAGAATGTCCACGTCTGCATGCTTTAAACATCGCACTTACTCCATACCTGACCCATAAAAATGGGGAACTCACTTCAACAGACTCTGGTTCTTTAATTCCCGCTTGTCAGAGGATATCAAACAATCTGTTAAACTCTGTTACAATTTAAAAATCAAAAAATCACCCCAAATTCAGACTTTAAGGGCCGTAAAGCTCCGTAACAGAGGCATTTTTTTTGGTTAGAGAAAACCCAAACCGGGTATAACACATTTGTGTCCTTCGATTGTGAATGGGAGCTATTTGAGGAGCCATGAGACAGAAACGTTTTTGTACAGCTTCAGGGGGATTTAACGTCCTTTATACCATTGGCGTTATCCTGGTTGGGTTAACCATCTCAGCGGTTGGGGTGGATATGGGCTTTTATTTCTCGGCTCAGAACCAGTTACAAACCACCGCTGACGCCGCCGCACTAGCGGCAACCAGAGAGCTCTATCTGGGAAGTGGCTCAGACGTGGCCACTCGTATGCAGGACGCGATTACAGACGCGCAGGATCTTGTATTTGACAACCTCGGTACAGACGCCCTACTTGAAGATGATGTCATCTACGGGTTTATCGACCCCTCTGATAAAATATACGATCCGGAAACCTTTGCCACACCCAGCGCTGATTCGGATTATGAGCTAACGAACGGTTATAACGCGGTCCGAGTCACAGTCCGTCGGGATGGATCGACTTCCCAGCTCCCGACGATCTTCGCCAATATGGTCGGAATCGCCAACATGGATGCCTCTGCAAGCTCAGTGGCGTTGATTGATAACACCATCAGCAGTATTACCGATGGCGGCATCCGGCCTATTTATGCCTGCCAAGGGCAATTTGATGCCGCCGCCGCGGATGGGAATCTGGAAAACAATGTGATTCGCATCTACGGGAAAGGCTATGCCGTTGATGGTAATACTTCTGTGGCTGGATGTCCTGCTTTGGGGAGCGGAAACTGGGGCTTTGCGGATTTAAGGGATTGCAGCCCCGGTGCAGTGGGTATGCCCTTGTTATCCTCATGGTTTGAACATGGTTATCCTGGCACGGTATCTACCGGGGAATGCTACAGCACCCAGCCAGGAAACGGAATTAACAGTGGGCCAGTGAGTGGGGCATTGAATAAAATTGTGGGCAAGCAGATTTTAGTGCCGCTGATTGATACGTTTAACGGCAGTGGATCCAACACTCAAGTTGAGGTCAGTGCCTTTGCTGGCTTTGTTATTACCGGGTATCAAGCCAATGGTAACAACAGCTGGATTGAAGGCTACTTTACCACGGCGCTCTGCAAGAAAGGGTGCACTTCCGATGGGGGGAATGGCCCCACTGGCGGAAGCGTCGTCAAACTTCGGCTGGCGAACCGTTCGTAAGCCTTATAACTAAAAAGCCTCGGGATGATCCCCGAGGCTTTTAATTTTGCTGCGATAGCTAGTTGTTTCTGGTGCAAGTGACCCGGTAAAGGGCCTTGGCAACCGGCACGCCATCCAGAATATATTCGGCGATCACCTCTCCCTCCAGGGTGTTATCGTCAATGTAGGCGACAACCAGGCTTTCGTTACGCTTCCAGAGGGTATTTGTCTCATACTGGTAGGAGGTATTCACAACAGCCGTGTTGCCAAAGGTCCGCTGTGGCGGCTCAGCGATGCGAAACAGCCGGACACGTTCCGATTCGATATTAATACCGAAGTTATCGTAGACAATCTCAATCAGGCTACCAGATTCCATCCAGTCTCCGCAGAATTTTTCCGGCTGAATGTCCTGGGTCATGCTTTTAATCCGGTCTTCCTGAATCTGGATCTGCGCCTGAAGAGTTTTCAGTTCCTGGCGCAGCGCGTTGACCTCTTCTTCCTTGAGCAAGGCCATTTTCTCGGCACTGATCAATTGTTTATGCAGACGCGCCTTGTCATCCATCAGTTTGATGTTCTGGTCTTCCTTGGAGATTTCCCGTAGTTGCTGGATTTGGCCGGTCATCTCCTTGACCCGACGATGAAACATGTTGTTGGCGCTGTAAAGATGTGAATTCAGTTTCTCCGCTTCCATCAGCTTTTTGTAGAGCTGATCTTTTTCCCGTGTCAGCTGATTGACCAGGTTCACCACACTTGACGCCCCGTTCCCTGGAACCTTTCCCTGAACTTGAGGCCGGGTGGGAACAGAAGCATATCCGCTTTTCGGGCGCGCGACCTGTTGTGGACGGGGAATGGTCGCCGGAACCGTCGGTGTGGCTTGGGCCTTGGGATGGGATTGTGTCAGCGGGGGCAGGCTGATGATTTTCTTAATTTCATCCAGCGTTCTGCCTAACGCAAGGTGCTTGCGGACATTTTTAAAGAGGTTGATATGATGTGGACTATACTGTTTACGGCCATATTCATCCATCGGGATGTTTAGACCCAACACATTTTCCCAGGTTTCCAGATCGGATTCGCGGATATCAAATCGGCGCAAGGTGTCCATTGCTGTCTCAACTGTGTACAAACCTTAACTCCCCTGTCTCTTTCATGGTGATGCTCTCATTTTATTATAAAACATAGGGTTTTGGCGAAAATATTACAAATGTAAGATCCACTATTTGGTGGAGGTCGCTAAGACGGTTGTCGCTAAAATTCGGTAAAAGCTAGGCAATATGGGTAAATCCAGCTAATAAGCATGCCGCAATTAAAACGGAATAGAGGGCCTCCATAAATTTTTGTCGGGCTTGCCAGAGATTGAGCTTTTTTTGATTCACCAACGAGAGAACAATATCCTGATCATCTGAAAATGCGGATCCAGCCGCCGAAAGCGCGCGCTCCCAGGGTCTGGTCGCATACTGACGTGACTTGGAACGATGGGTATCAAAGTGGCTTCCTTGGGTTTCAAGCAACCCGGCAAATAAATTCTCGTACTTCACTGGCAACAACCTCTCTATTCTCGTTACTGTCCAATCGCGTGAGCCGGATTATCCAGCTCTTGTGTTGTTATACCGGAAGGTAATACCATGATTGAATAGCTTCAATCGCAAAACCTCCTACGACAAGATGACTTATCCATGACTTTTTTAGCGCTGGCCATCCTGGGATTTGTGGTCGGAATTTTTTCCGGCTTGCTGGGGATTGGAGGAGGCTTGCTTGTTATTCCCGGGTTGTTATTTGTCTACCCGGTGTTATTACCTGATCATGCTCCCCTGGGGATGAAAGTGATTACCGGGATGGCCTCTACTCAAAGCCTCGCTGGTAGTTTTGCCGCATCGATCACCCACTACCTGCGGGGAAACGCCCATATTAAGCTGGCGTTTTGGATTGGGATCATCACCATGGTGGGCGCCTATCTGGGTGGAATCACCTCGGCCTACTACCCGGATCTGCTTTTAAAGCTGATTTACCTGTTTTTTCTGGGCATGGTGCTTGTCCGTGGACAATTCCCGGATAACCCCGAAGCTGTTGACATCAAGAACTTGAGCATCCACTTTAGTCAACATCGTTTTAAAATCCTGTTCTTGGCGGTCATCATCGGCTATGTTTCTGGTCTGATGGGAATTGGTGGAGCAGCCCTGCTGATTCCGCTAATGGTAAACATGCTCAATGTACCGATTCGGCTTGCGATTGGAACTTGTGCGGTGATCGTATTACTCAATTCTGTCAGCATGTTTGTCGGCAAGGTTCACGCCGGATTGGTGCCTTTGCCGGACTCCCTCTTCCTGGCCACGGGCGCGAGCCTGGGAGCTATTCTTGGCGCGCGTCTGAGCACCAAAACCTCCGAAAAACGCCTGAAGCAAGTTCTCATTGTGCTGGTCACGCTCACGTTTTTAAGGATTCTCTGGGCGCTGATCACTGAAAATATTTTGGGGTAAGCCTGGGTTAAAAAGCTAATCAGGCTTCCGCCATCTGATGCTTGAAGTTTTCCAGTCGCTTGCTCAGGTTTTCATCGCTGACTGCCAGAATTTGCGCCGCCAGAATGGCCGCGTTTTTTCCCTGGTTAATCCCCACCGTGGCCACCGGCACCCCACTGGGCATCTGCACCATGGCTAGTAAAGCATCCAGACCACCCAAGGTCCCGGACTCAGGGGCTAGAGGGACAGCAATCACCGGAAGAGTTGTGTGGGCAGCGCATACGCCAGCCAAGTGAGCTGCAAGCCCTGCAGCCGCAATTACCACCCGGTAGCCCTTGTTGCGAGCGCTGATCAGTAGCGCTCTTAATTTATCCGGTTTCCGGTGAGCGCTCAACACCTGAAATTCATGGGGGATATTCCAGTCTCTTAACAAGTCTAATGCGCTTTCCAGGTAGACTTTATCATTGACGCTTCCGGTCAACACCAAAACCGCCCCAGGGTCACCAGCAGCCATACGTTCTATTATCCTCTCGTTTATTGTTTAAATAACGGCCCTACCACATTGGAAACATCATTCCAGATGATAAACCCAATCAAGGCCATCAGCCCAATAAAGCCAAGCTGGGTAAAACGTTCCTGATATTCTTTTTTGACGGGAGAGCCTTTGATTGCCTCAATGAGAATGAAGAGAATATGGCCTCCATCGAGGGCGGGAATCGGCAAGATGTTCATGAAGGCCAGGATGACACTGATCATGGCCGTCAACATCAGCCCCGTCTGAATGCCGGTCTGATCAATCATTTTGGCGCCTTCGCTCACAATGCGAATCGGTCCAGCCAGCTCCTTCATATCCATTTGGCCACTAAACAGCTGACCAAACGCCACAATTTGGGAGTTGAGGAGCCGACCCAGGAACTCAGTGGCCTTGGTACTGGCCTCAACCGGGTTAGTGACTTTTTTGTACTCTGGCACCCCACCCAAAACAATGCCAATCAGACCCTTTTCATTGGGGGTGACAGAAAGCTCAACAGGTTGATCGTTTCTTAAAACCGTGATTGTAATGGTCTCATTGGCGTGTCCCCCTATCATTTTAGGGACCGCGGTCATCATCTCGGTAAAATCTTTGCCGGGTATGGGTTCCCCGTTAATTTTATAGAGCTGATCGCCCTTTTGGATCCCCGCTTCACCAGCCGGGGCGGTAGCTGCAGGCATATCCGCAACCAATACGGCCTTGGCGGCTTCACCGGTTGGATAACCCCATCCCAGAATCACAAACACCATAATGGCCCAGCCTAAAATGGCGTTAACTGTCACACCGGCAATGGCTACGGCAAAGCGGTTCCAGAGGGGTTGATTCTCAAAGCGCTGAGGGGAGTCTTTGGGAACGGGGCTGTCCGGGTTGTCATCCGGGAAGGCTACGTACCCACCAAACAAGAAGGCATGGATACAATATTCCACATCGCCGATTTTCTTAGACCAAAGCGTCGGGCCAAAAGGCAAGCCAAAACCAAACCGCTCAACCTTCATGCCGCACCAGCGGGCCACGGCAAAATGCCCCAGCTCATGGGCAATAATCAGGACACTGATGAGAACCAGCATAATCAGCACAGACATCGTTTGGCTTTACCCCTATTTTGGGCGATGGAGAATTTCTTGAAACGAACGAGGCGAAACATCCATGGCCGACAACAAGTACAATCCGTACTCAATATTGTATCGTATGTTGCTTCTCAACGCTACGCTGTTTCTCGAATGACCATGGGGAAGAGGGGCTTATGAACACCTAAAAACCCCGCTATCCTGTTACCGGAGCATGGCAATCAAGCTCAATATCAGAGAAATCAGCAGATGGATCGCAAAGAACCCAGCCAGAATCACAAACATGCCGGAAGCAACAATTCGTTGCCAGATTCCGGGGAGCGGATGCGGTTCTTCAGCAAACCGGGTGCATAATTCCTGACCCGCCTTGAGTCCGCTCTGGACTTGCGCCGCATTGGGCGGCTTGGTCGTAAAGTGATTTTGCACCCAAAGTCCGGCAGGTTTCCAGAAATAATACGCAAGTAAAGCCAGTATCAGAATATAAATCACCCTTCCTGGCCAGGACAGGTAGGGAAATAAACTATCGTAGGCAACCCAGCCCAGTTGGGCCAAGATGAGTATCACCATCAGATTGGTGCCACATCGTTCATGGGCCCTGGGCTGCCTCATAATAGCTTCAGGCGCAAGTGGTAGATCCTGTTCAATCACCCGAATGGTCATGTGTTCCGCCGCATGGGTCCCTGACAGGGGAGATAGGCGAATAACCGCCAGGGTTATAACCAGAAAATATCCAAACTGAAGTAAATACAGGCTCATCAGGTTCCATTGGGTCAGGTTGTCAATAAAAGCAGCCAGGACACTGAAAAAAACGAGGTATGACCAGTCCAATATATTCATATAGACGCCCAGGGCCGCACCGGTTAGAAATAATCCCAGAAGCCCGGCACCCCCGTTATAAACACCCGTAGTCAGGTAAACGCCAATGGGTGTTGCCAGCCCCCCTACCCGCTGGGGCCGGAGCGTACCGTTCAACAATTCGTTTAGAAATTCGATATTGGCGCAATAACCGGTATATCGTTGTCTGTCATCTACAATGGGAATGAGTGGCAAGCCGGTCGTTTCAAAAAGCGAACGGGCATCGGCAATGGTATCCGAATTCAAAAGGGTGGTTGGCTGTTGTGGTTCAGAAAGCGACCCTGATGTTTCCAGAGGAGCCCCCCTATACCACTGGGAATCCAGGCTGGTAATCCGCTTTTTGGAATCAATCACAGGCATCCATGGAGATGAAGGGGGAAATACATTCTGGCAGGACGAACTTTTCTCTTTCGATTTCAGCCTTTTTGCCGGAACGGGCAGAGCAATCACCCGAACAGAGTACGAATCAAACCTGGACGAAACGTAAGAATCTTCATGTTCAACCAGATATACCATTTCTAAAACCAACTTCTGGGATCCTACTTCTATTGTATCTGGATTCTCGGTGGATGCGAACCGAATGGCCCTGAAAAAAGCGGATCCGTCCATTCGCTTCCCTCCCAAGAGAAATCCTCTACAATAAAAATAGACGATGGACTTGGTGATGGGTTGGGTAAAAGGGAAACACCATGAAAAAACATTTTTATTCACAGCCGTTCAAAATTCTGGGTGCCGGGCTGCTGCTTTCGGTGTTCTTGACACCTATTTACGGGTACGCGCACCCTTGTACCGCTGAAAACATGACGGATGAACTCCAGTCCATGTTAATTGGGCTCAAATACAATCCCCACAACGCCGAATTACTTATGAAAATTGCAACCGAATACGAGCGTCGAAACCAGCCCGATGAAGCGGTTCAATACCTGGATCGGTATCTAACAGAACATCCTGATGATTTGGCCCTTACTTTAAGAGTTGCCCAAACAAGCTATAAGCTGGGTTTTTTCCCGTTAGCAGAGCGGCATTACAAACGGGCCCTCCTGATGGCCCCGGATAAAGAGGATATTCATTACCAGCTAGGCATTATCTATTCGGATTTAAACGAGCCAGATAAAGCCATTCAGGAATTTCAAACGGTTTTGCGTAATAACCCGAACGACAGTTCGGCGTTGGCCAATCTTGGCGCCGCCTATTTAGACGCTCGTCAGTTAGCGGAGGCGACCTCTTATCTGCGCAAGGCCTTGCAACTGGATCCACAAAACCCGGATCGCCATAATATGCTGGGCCTGGCCCTGCTGGAATCCAAAAAGTACGATGACGCGCTGGCATCTTTCCAGAAGGCGATCGCCCTGGCACCCGGAAAGATCAACTATTACTACAATTTAGGGGAAGCCTACCGGCTTTCTGGGAAGCCCAAGCAGGCGATGGCGGAATTCCACCGAGCCGTTCAGCAAGTGGCGGAAACCCCGGACGAGTTTTTCAACCAGGGAAAGATATACTATAAAATTGGCCTGTACGATGACGCGATTCGTAGTTACCAACAGGCATTGGGGCAATATACGGACAAACTCTCCCAAGCCCAGACCATCCTGGCGTTGGGCTATGCCTATGAAGCAAAAAACGATCCGATCTTGGCCCGCCAGAATTATGAGAAGTACCTGAACATGGTTTCTGAAGGCCCCGCCGCCAATGATGTCCGCTTCAGGCTCAAAACCCTGGGCCACTAGCTCCGTCTAAAGCCCTCTCAGTCAGGTTAGCTGATTTTGAGTTTAGCCTGATCCAGCAGTCGATGTAAGTAACTCATGTGACGAGGTGGCCCTTCCAACTGGATGTGGAAGGCACTCAGGGTACGCCGCCCCTCAGCGGTTGTATAAATTGGTGCCATGGCGCTGACAGCCACCTGCTGTACCCGGTTCAGGTATTTATTGAGCATCACAATGTCAGGCGCGACCTGGACCTGGTCTTTAACCGTATTTTCCATTTGCACACACACCTAGTGACTACTTATTCGCAGTATAAAATGTCAATCCTCTGTGTTCATTATACAGATGGACGATCTTTGACCAGTCAATTGTTAACTTTTTGATACGGTTTTTTACAGTTCTTTGCAAATGGGAACAGGTACTAATATTACGCCCGCACCTGACTGTTCAGCTTTTCCCAGTCCGCTTTAAATGCTGTAATCCCCTTTTCTGTCAGCGGGTGATTATACATTTGTTTGAGTACCTTGAAGGGAATCGTCGAAATGTCAGCACCGGCTGCAGCCGCCTGGGTTACATGCAACGGATGACGAATGCTCGCCGCCAGAATCTGACTATCAAACCCGTGGACACCTTTGAGCTGAACCGCTTCCGCAATCACCTGCAGACCGTCAAAGCCAATATCATCCAGCCGCCCCACAAAAGAACTAATCAGTGTGGCACCAGCCGCAGCGGCCAGCAAGACCTGATTTGTGGAAAAAACCAGTGTCACATTGGTTTTAATACCTTCCTGGCTGAAGGTCTTAACGGCTTTCAAGCCTTCCACGCAAAAAGGAACCTTGACGTAGATATTCGGCGCCCAGGTCGCAAACTCACGCCCTTCTTTAATCATCTCGTCCGCTGTATCCGTGACGCATTCCATGCTCACCGGGCCATCGGGAACCAGATCGCAAATTTCCTTGATAACGCTCTTCACATCTCCGCTGCCATTTTTGGCCAGCAACGTCGGGTTGGTAGTCACGCCACTGATCACCCCCCATGAGGCGGCTTCTCGTATTTCTTTCAGGTCAGCGGTATCGACAAATAATTGCATAAGCTCTCCGTCCTTTGGTTTCGCTTCCGAACAATATTGGCAGACTAGCAAAAAAACAATAAAAAATCGACAGGATACTCAGTGAAAAGCCCCCTTCCGCAAACGAGAAGGGGGCTTCATATTTGTTGAATCTACTTTTTACCCGTGAGGGTGCTGAGCATTTCCAGCGGGAGTGGGAAGAAGATGGTGGTATTCTGCTCGGATCCCACCTCCACCATGGTTTGCAGATACCGCATTTGTAGCGCCATGGGATGCTCTTCCATCATCGTAGCTGCTTGCACCAGCTTTTCAGCGGCCTGGTACTCACCCTCAGCGCTAATCACTTTGGCTCGGCGTTCCCGCTCAGCTTCAGCCTGCCGGGCCATTGCCCGTTGCATATCCACAGGAAGATCCACGTGCTTGATTTCCACGTTAGAGACTTTAATCCCCCAAGGATCCGTCTGCTCGTCCAGGATCTCCTGAATCTCATTACTGATGCCTTCTCGATTGGAAAGGAGATCATCCAAATCAAACCGACCTACAACACTTCTAAGTGTCGTTTGCGCCATTTGGGATGTGGCGAACTGATAGTTTTCAATCTCCATAACGGCTTTGTATGGATCTAAAACCCGGTAGTAGACGACCGCGTTCACCTTAATGGAGACGTTGTCCCTGGTAATGACATCCTGTGGTGGGACATCCAGGGTCACAGTCCGAAGGTCAATTTTTACCATCCGGTCCAATGGGGTAAATACCAAGACCAATCCCGGTCCCACCGGCTCTCTTAGCACCCGACCCAACCGGAAAATAATGCCTCGCTCATACTCGGCCAGAATCCGAAACCAGCTCATCAGGAAAGACACCACAATAATGATAAAAGGTATTAACAGAAACGCCAGTTGCATTCAGCTTCTCCTCTCTCTGTTGACTTAACTCTCTATGGATTCAACTTTTAATACGCGATCATGAGCTTCACTAAAGCCCACCACCCGAATTCTCGTATTAAGACTCAGGAGGGTATCAGATTCGGCATCCCAGGTCTCGCCAAACACCTTGACTTTCCCTCGTTGACCCGGCTGAATCTCCTGGACCACCCGTCCGGTTTCTTGCAGTAATTTTTGGATCGGGTCTTCCGCCTTGGGCTTGTATGCCTTGAATACTTTCTTGACCAAAAACCCCGTCACAAGGGCTACCGATGCGGCGATGCCCAAAATAGAGGGAACCAGATGCTCAAGAAACGGCTCATTGGTCTGATAAATCAGCAACGATCCCAATAGCAGGCACAAGACGCCAGCCCCCAAGAGAATGCCAAAGGTTGGTGTGAAGACCTCTACCACAAACAGGATCAGCCCCAGCACCACCAGGCCCAACCCGGCAAAGTTAATAGAAAGGGTTTGCATGCCAATTAAAGCCAGAATCAGGCAAACGACCCCGATAAAGCCGGAAAACCCGAGTCCAGGGTTGGTCACTTCAAACAGTATTCCGTAAAAACCTATCATGAGGAGAAAATACGCCAATACCGGATGCGTTAGCACGCTTAAAATCTGTTGTCGCCAAGAAAATTCATAGTCCACCAGGCGGGGGTTATCCAAGTCCAGGGTAACTGGCTGGTTATTCACTGTGACTTCTCGCCCATGGGCTTGCTGAAGTAAGGATTCAACATCCGGCGCCAGAAAATCCACCACATTCGCTTTCACCGCTTCTTCCGCCGTAATGGAATCGCTTTCCGTAACAGCACGAACCGCCCATTCTTCATTACGATTCCTTGCTTTGGCGATGACCCGGATTTGAGCGATGGTGTCATTCATGATTTTTTCAGACATAACCTCTCTGGAGTCCCTTCCAGGTGCTTTGTCGCTATCCTCCTCGCCACCTGTTGGCCATGTCCCCCCAGCATCAACAGGATGGGCCGCGCCAATGTGGGTAGACGGTTCCATAACCGCCACATGCGAGGCCAGTGTAATGAACACGCCAGCGGAACCCGCTCTTGCGCCTGCGGGAGAAACATACACCATGACCGGCAGTGGGGCGTTCATCAGGGCCTTCACAATCGTATGGGTAGAACTTAGCAACCCGCCGGGTGTATCCAACTTGATTAAAACGGCACGGGCTTTATTGGCATGCGCTTCTTCAATGCCCTGCATCATATATTCAGCGGTTACCGGGGAAATGATTTCATCATTGAGTTCCAGGGTGTATACCAAATCCACAGTAGAACTGCCAAGATCTTCTTGTGAAAAGCCCTTGGGCCAAATCAGCAGTGATAACCCAATCAAAACCAACAGTAGATAAAACCACTGACGCCTACAGAACATCTTTAAATATGAATTCGGCATTTTCATCGGTCATTTCCCCCAACTCACTTGGAATGATCGTTATTGGATTCGTATTTAACCCATTTTAGACTTAAAAGCCGCCCATTTGTAAATGATTATTTAGAAACACTAACATCAAAATCCAGTGATTTGTTTTTAAGTAATTAGGGGACATACGCAATAGCGATTTGGGGGGATACATATTGATGAGTCTTCAGGTGAATGCTCAGTCTCAAGGCATTGGCGCAAATCTAATGCAGAAGGCTGATAAGGATCAAAACGGGCAACTTAACGCGAAGGAGTTACCGGCTTTTGTGGAAGCGCTGTTGGCGCAAATTTTTGGCGGGAAACAAGGGCAAGGGCAAGGCCAAGCTGCAGCAAACAGTCGAGCTGCTGCCCCAGTGAGTGGAATTGCCGCAGCGCCAAATCCAGGGGTAGATCAGTTCACTCCACAGCAAGGGAAAGTTTTGCCCGGCCCTGCTCCGAACCAGGGGGGAATACTTCCACCCGTTCAGAAGAAAGCCGGAACAATGGGTACACAAATGGGCGCGCAGAATTCGAATATGTCTGAACAAGAGCGGATCGCCCTGCTTGAAGGGCAACTGGAAAAGATCTCTCAGGTTCAGGCACGGGCAGATATCGGACTGACGCAGCCGGGAGACGCCAAGATTCTGGAGCAGCATCATAAGCTGATGAAATCCAACCCGGATCTGTTTATGCCACCCACTAACGATCCCACCAGCTCCGATGCGCAATGGGCACGAAATGACTTCAAAAACGAGCTTGCCCTGGTCAATGGCGGTGTGGGTAACCTCAAGGGCGGGGCTAATGGGTTTGGCGCAACCAACCCTGTGCTGGAAGGACATATCGACTATCTGAAAAAGCTCATTGGTAAAGGCAATGAGAACGAGGGGCAGATCATGTAACCCCCTTCCTATCACTCTTCATACCGTTAAAGGGCTCCTTGAGTGCAAGGAGCCCTTTGAGCATGGGGCACTCAGGAATCAGCAGGGCGATTCCACCAGATGGTTTATCTTTTGAAATTTGAGGGTACTTACATTGTATGGCTATAGATATGGTTTAGCAGACGTTGAGCGCTGAGAGTGAGCGATTCTGGGGGCATGTTTTTTGCCACCGGGGTTTTTAATAGGATGTTTGGTGGATAACCACACCCATCTGGTAAGATAAACTGGGAATCAGGTAAACTGTTCCTAATGCTTTGAGTTCGGCTTACACTCAGATTTGACCCAAGCCGTGTTGCCAAGTCAGGTACAGAAATTGAGGAGTAACCGGGTATGCGACTGAAACAAGCTTTTGTCCTTGCGACTACTGCAGCTGTCTTGTCCTGCAGTCTTTTACCGGTTGATCAGCCTGCCTGGGCCAATTCACAAAAACCTTTAAGCGGAACCATTATTCATACCGAAGATAAAAGCACTTATCCGACCGTGAACCCTGATGAAGTCAAAAAAGTTGAGGTCGGCACCGAACTGGATCTGGTTGTCTCCAGTTCCCTGAGTACCGGTGTGACCCTGGAAGGGGATGAGTTCTTTGCCAAGCTTTCCAAAGACGTGGTAGTTGATGGAAAAATCGTGATTCCCAAAGGCAGTATTGTTCACGGCACTGTGGAACAGATGACCGGACCCAAGCGGGCTGGACGGGATGCATACATTACCACCCGTTTTGATTACCTGATCACCCCGGATGGGCGAGAAATCCCCATTGATGGGGACTACAGCAACCGCGATAACAAATTGAAGGCCGCCGCGAAAGTGGTGGGCCAAGCCGCCGGATTCACCTTGGGTGGCGGCGTCGTTGGGGCTTTAATGGTTGTGAAGTATGGTGGTTTGGCGGCCGTAGCAGCCAGCAATGGCTATGCACTAGCCGGAGGAGCTGCCGTGGGTGGGGCGGTTGGGTTAACCGCCGCCATGGTTAAAAAGGGCCATAACGCCATGATTCAGCCAGGCGCGGAAATTCGTATCAAGCTGGAAGAAACCTTGTTGCTTCCCACCATGAATATGCCGGATGTGACGGCCAATGATTATTCACTGGACGGCCTGAAAGTCCAGGTCCTGGGTATGAGGTTGGATAAAGACCCTTTTGGGGAACCCAATGAGGTTAATCTCACGCTAGATATCTCCAACTACACTGAGTATACGTTCTCAACCTTTGAGATGGCTTTGGAAGATGAGTTTGGGAATTACTTTTATCCATCCCCATTTGGAGATTCAGGCATGTGGTTCGGGAAGATTACCCCCAACAGTAAAAAACGAGGCAATATTACCTTTAACGTAGATAATCCCAAATTGCAGCATAAGCTGGTTTTCTTTAAGCAATACACCCGTGAGCCGCTGGCAAAATACGCGCTTACCGATGAGATGCTTTCCAGGAAAGCCTCAAAATAAGCATTTACGCAGCTTTTACTTGGAATCTGCCACCATGGGGCTTAACCTGCGGGCTTAACCTGCCCTTCCAGATTGGCATCCAAGATCTCTTGCTGAGTCAATCCAAAGGGATTGTCTTGCTGGAGGCCCTTCATCATCCCCATCAGCCGGGAAAACGGCGGGATGATTGAGTAATAGGTAATATTATTTTCACGCCGGGGAACGGACTTTTTAAATACTTGCTCCTTGGCAAGATGCTTTCCAGAGGTTTGGGCCATTTTCTGAATGGTTTGGAGAGCATTGTCAAAGGGATCCTGCACATTGTACCGCTCACTATGCGCGCCCTGACGCATGCCTTGAAACCGTTTCTCAAGGTATTCATCTAGTGCTCGTGCCCCACCAAGCTTATCTTCCAGGTATTGACGGGCGTCTTGACGGGTAATTACTTTATTATGAGAAACCAGGATCCCATCAATCAAGCCTTTTTTACCATAGAGCAGGGCTTCCAGGGGGTTCATCCAGTAATCTTGCTGGATATCCTTCAGCACTTCATCATGGGGGCGGCCTACAGCTGAAGCGATGATCTGGGCGTAGCGACTGGTCATTTTGTTAATTCGCTTGGTAAAGTCGGTAATTGAGTGAAGCCCCTGCTCTTTGAAACCCTTGCCAATACCGGCCTCATGAATCATGATTCGAGCATCCGGTGTGGCAAAGCGATTTCCCGTTGCGCTTGCCAACAGATGCGCCCCTGAACTGGCTGCCATACCATGTACAATGACATCCACCGGGTTTTGCAGGGATTTTATCTTTCTCCGCAGCTCCTGTGCAGAAACCACCGAGCCACCGGGACTGTTCACTAGGATCTTGATGTGGCTGGGATTCAATTGCTGGGATTTCTTGGAGTCTAGCTGATCCAGCCGTTGTGCTACTTGCTTGGCGGTAATGTCGTTAAAGTCGTCATTAAAGAAGATGACATCATCATGAAGCAGCCCACGGTTGGTTTTGGGAACATTCTCAATGTTGACCTGCTGGTTTCTGGGAAAAGCCAGTACTTCCATTTGAAGGGGCAACTGGGCGTGGTCCTTGGTATAAAGCTTTCCATCCGTTGAAATAAACTGATACTGAACAGTGGCGCGGCCCAAGGGACCCTTGATCCGTTGGGTCGGATCCGCGATTCGACTGATCAACTCATTGAGGTTTTCATACAGCTCTTTCCCACGGCCGTCTATAGACTTCGGGTTTAAAAAGCTGGATAACGGGCGGGTGGGTATTTCATGCTGTTCATAATCCGCCTCATCATCCCCATGTTCCTGGTTGAATTTTTGGATCTCAGCAGCGTTCACCACTTCATGGCGATCATTCACCCAACCTTTTTTCTGGTAAAACGCGTTCAGATCCTCTCGGGTAATCACTTGATCATGACCCACCAGGACCCCGTCCGCCAGGCCTCTGGGGCCATAACTTAGTGCTTCAAGGGGATTCAGCGAGGTTTTTCGATCTAAATCCTGGTAGACCTTCTCTGGATTCTGGAGCCCGGAGCGCTGCATCAGCAGATTTCCCAATGAGTGGATATGCTCATGGTTCAATTCGTAAGTTATCTGTACATCGCGGTTTTTTCCGCTACCCATGAACGTCTCTACCGGACCCAGGTGGAGTTCCGTGCCAGGCTCAATGAAGCGACGGCCTGTGGCGGAAAGAAACGTTTTCAGAGTATCCGGGACAATTTGTCCTTTTGCGATCACGTCAACGGGACGACCCAGAAAATTCATAATGTCCGCCAGGGCGGACTGGTCCGTAATACCAAAGCCAAGGGAAGTTACAGCGCCAAGTTTAAGCTTTAACGTTGTCAGATCATTGCTTGAGGCTTCTTTAGCGATATCACGCATTAAGAGCTCCTGAAGCGTTTGAGCTACGGTGTGCGAGGTGATGGGCGTTGTTATACGCAATTCAACGCTATGATCCCGATCAATGGCTCCAGAGAAACGGAGATTAGGAGCTGACAATGGCTGAGTTGATTGGTTAGGCTCAAACAAATCTACCATGGGTATTCTTGGCTTTGGGGCTGTTCTTGCTTCTGGCGCCATAGAGGTGATTGCTGTTTGCTTGACGCGTGTTTTGCTTGTTGGCGGCAGCCATGGCTGTACTCGTATCACAATAACTCTTCCCTCCCACTTGATAGATTTGTTTAGACAAGCTTTTGTTTGTTTATACTGGATTAAAATAGATTAAAGGGTGCTTTTTCTCTCCCACTCATTGGATTAAAGACCAAATCAGACTTTTGTGCTAATAATTTTATAGATTGTTACATTTCTTCATATTACAGCCCGGATTGGGTCAAAAATTTCAAAAAGACCCTCCCAATCCAAAACCTTCTGTGTTACGCTATCAACCCTTGGGATTCAGAGTCCCGTCCAGTGGTCTGGAAAATCTATTCCCCCTTCGTTTTCTGGACTGCCCCCACGGAAACGCGGGTTAGCGTTTCAAAGCAAGGCTGGAAGCTTGTTTAAAAACTTTCAGTCCGTATGATGTTGATAGTTAAACAATGCCCCTGAAAGTGGCAATAGAAGGAGAGTCCATTTTTATGCCAGTTGCGTCATTACAAGAATTGCTGGAAGCCGGCGTTCACTTTGGTCACCAGGTTCACCGTTGGAACCCTAAAATGAAGCCCTACATCTGGGGTGAGCGGAACGGGATCTACATTATCGATCTCACCAAGACGGCACAGCTCCTTGATGAAGCCTATGAGTTTATGAAAAGTGCCGCGGCCCAAGGCAAAAAAATTGTCTTTGTAGGCACCAAAAAGCAAGCCGCTGACATTATCGCCGAAGAAGCGCAGCGTTGTGGCGCTTTCTATATTAACCGTCGCTGGCTGGGTGGCACCTTAACCAACTTTGAAACGATTCGAACCCGAATCAACAAACTTCGTGAGCTGGAAGAAATGCGAGATAACGGTCACTTTGACCGAATCGGCAAAAAAGAAGTCGCCGTGTTGACCCGTCAGCTCAACAAACTGGAGCGCTCCCTGGGTGGCGTAAAAGACATGCGTGGGATGCCGGATGTTCTGTTCATCATTGACCAGAAGCGTGAATTGCTAGCGGTTCAGGAAGCCAATAAAACCGGTATTCCGATTGTCGGCGTGGTGGATACCAACTGCAACCCCGAAGCAATCAACTATGTCATTCCTGGGAATGATGACGCGACCCGCGCCATTCGTCTGGTGACTTCTAAAATGGCTGATGCCATCCTGGAAGGGACCGCCATGCGCGAGGCCAACAGAGCCAATATGCGTGCGCAACAGGCTCAACAGACCAGCGTTACTGTAGAGGATATGACTGCTGAAGCTCCTCAGGAAGAACCCGTTGCAGCAGAGACCGAGGAAGCCAAGGAAGCCGTGGCTGTTCCCGGTAAGGAGGAATAATCAACAATGGCAATTACAGCTGCTCAAGTCAAAGAACTTCGTGAAAAGACCGGCGCCGGTATGATGGACGCCAAAAAGGCCCTGGAAGAAGCTGGCGGAGATATGGATCGGGCCAGTGAAATCCTGCGCCAAAAGGGAACCGCGACTGCTGAGAAGAAAAGTGGCCGCGCTACCGCTGAAGGCTTGGTGGAAGCCAAGGTTTCCGCTGACAAGAAAGTGGGCGCTCTGGTTGAAGTTAACTGTGAAACCGACTTTGTGGCCCGTGGAGAAGCCTTCCAGCAGATGGTCCAAGACGTAAGCAACCAGATTCTGGAAAAAGCTCCGAAAAACCTTGAGGATCTGCTCCATCAGAAATCCCTGCAAATGCCGGGCAAAACCGTTCAGGATTATGTGACCGACAAAATCGGGACCATTAAAGAGAACCTCTCCATTCGCCGCTTTGTGCATTATGCGCACCAAGGCGCTGGTGTGGTTCAATCCTACATCCACACCGGTGGTAAAGTGGGTGTTCTTCTGGATGTGAGCGTTCAAAACACGGCTACCGAGAACAACCCGGACTTCCTGCAGCTGGTGAAGGATTTAACCCTTCAAATCGCCAGCGCTGCCCCGGAATACGTTTCTCGCGATGATATCGGCGCTGATGTTATTGAAACCGAAACCCGGATTGAGATGGGTAAGGAAGACATTCAGAGTAAACCGGCTGATATCCGGGAAAAGATTGTCAGTGGCCGGGTGAACAAACTGCTCGGCGAGCGGGTCTTGCTGGAGCAGCCTTTTGTAAAGGATCCCGGTAAAACCATTGCCGATCTTCTTCAGGAGAAATCCAAAGCGCTTGGGGATACCGTGACCGTTGAGCGCTTTACCCGATATCTCCTCGGAGAAGGCATTGAGAAAAAAGAATCCAATTTTGCAGAAGAAGTAATGGCGGCCCGCGGTTAGGCCGCCCTTCTTCTTTTTCCCCAATCGGTTTCAGATTACGCAAAAACAGGGCAGACAACCATGCAAACAACAGAAGTATCCCCGGAAGAGCACCCTATGGTCAGTTCAGACGCACCTCTCAAATACCGTCGAGTCCTACTGAAGATCAGTGGCGAAGCTCTAATGGGCGATCAGGCCTTCGGCATTAAGCCGGATGTCATCGCGACCGTGGCTGATGAAATTATTGAGGCGGCCGCTCTGGGGGTTGATGTTGCGGTGGTTGTCGGCGGAGGGAATATCTTCCGCGGCGTCAACCAAAGTTCCAAAATCGGGATGGATCGCGCAGCAGCCGATTATGTCGGGATGATGGCCACCATTATGAACGCCTTGATTCTGCAAGGCGTCCTGAAAAACAAGAACGTGGAAGTCCGTGTGATGACAGCCATTGGGATGGACCGGGTCGCAGAACCCTACATCCGTCTCCGGGCAGTGCGTCACTTGGAAAAAGGACGGGTCGTCATCTTTGCTGGTGGAACCGGGAACCCCTTCTTTTCCACCGATACCACCTCCGCGTTGCGAGCGGCTGAAATCGGGGCGGACGTCATTCTAATGGCCAAAAATGGCGTGGATGGCGTCTATGATAAGGATCCTAAAAAGTTCCCCGACGCCAAAAAGTTCGATACGCTGACCTATGACGAGGTGCTGTTGAAAGACCTGCGTGTCATGGACCAGACTGCCGTATCACTCTGTAAAGAAACCCAGTTACCGATTGTGGTCTTTGATTTCCGCAAGCAACATGCGATTACGGAAATTCTGAAAGGCGCGAAAATCGGTACCTACATTGGGGCTACACCCCAGGATTAGACCCAGTCATTGAACATTTCTATTTAAAAAGTCCGGCGCTGAGACCGGACTTTTTAAATATAGCCAGTTGGGGATACCCAGCCGGATCTACCGTTCCTGCCCTCAGGCAGCTATGATCAAAGAAAGCAAGAATTTGAGAAAGTAACAATCTGAGGGGGTTGTGATGGACGCGATTGAAATGCTCCGCTATGAGCTTGCTTACATCAAGGCTGAGCTTGAACGTATTCTGCGAGGGTATGAGGTCATCCCTGGGCCCAATGAAACCATGACCAAGGCCCTCTGCACGGCCAAAGGACGCTTTGAAAAGGGTCATACCCGAATTGTGGAAGATGCCAAAATGCTGGAGCGCATTGGCAAGGTGACCGATTATCTCTACAATCACCTGATTCGGCTGGAGCGGTATCTCATTCCCAAGCTGGATGAACTGGGCTTATCCACCGAGGAAGTGCGCAGCCTGGCCAAGCAACATGAAGAAATCGTGGCCTTAAGTGAGAACTTACCCTTTATCCATATTGATGAGCCGGAGATGTTCCTGAAAATTGAACGGCTCTACGAGCTGGTCCTGGCACTGGAGTCGACCGAGAATCAAGACCTGTTTAAAAAAGCCTGCGAGTCCTTGTCCGAGCCTGAGCTGGATCAACTGGGGAAAGAGTTGCTTGAAGATGACATCCGGCAGATTGAATACACAAACCCCGTGTATTAACAGCTTGTGCTGGCAAATTGAGTTGTGGATAGTTCCTCAAAGCACCTCAGGGATTCTATAAACGCTTTACTTTCCTCGGTTAATCTCGGCAATTCCAGAACCAGTCCCAAATCATGCCGCTCTGAGGCAAGCTGGCATGCTTGACGGATGAGCTGTTGACCCACACGCTGACGTCGAGCGTTGGGCTTTACGTAAAGATCCTGGACACGCCAGAGGGTCTGAAGTTTTTGGGATGAAAACCCCGGATAGAGTGTGATAAAGCCCAAGATCGAGTGATGTTCACTTTTGTCTTGGTCATTCAGGGCCAAGTAAATCACCGCCTCATGGTTTAACAAGCGCTCAAATATAAAATGACGGGAGGCGGGCACGTTTGAATCCACACCCAGTACTATTTTTCGATACTCATCAAATAAATCGGCCAGTATGTCCAAATGGGTCATCTCAGCTTGAACAATCTTCATCCTGTATCCCCTCCAAAAAACTCTTCCAGTGCCTTTTGCCGATAATTGAATATCTCCTCCAGTTGCCGTCGGACAAAGACCCCGTGGGCCAGCTTACCAAAAACCCCCACTGGTAGGGCATAGTTCACGATATCTTGGATCTCTACCCCACCATCGGTTGAAGTAAAGTGATGCTGATGATGCCAGAACTGGTAAGGGCCAAACCGTTGCTCGTCCACAAAATATTCCTGCTCCCGCAAGTGTGTAATTTCAGTGACCCATGGAATGGTGATCCCTTTCAAAAAAGCGATTGGTAGGACCTGAATGGTATAGGTCGCCAACATACCCGGATAGATCGTTTTGGGCAGGTCACATGTGACTTTAAAAGCAAGCCATGGAGGCGTAATTGCCGGAAGATTCGCGGGATTGGAGAAAAATGCCCAGGCGACATCCATGGGAATCGGTAACCATTGAGACCTCGTCAGCGTGTGGATTTTCATGCCTTCATTGTAGCCTACCTCAACAGGGCAGGACAACGATGTGACGGACCCAGTCTCCCACTCCTCCTGAAAATCGGCTACAATCCAAAATAGGAGCCATTCAAGCATGACCCGCACCTACATCCACAATTGCCTGAAAGAAGGGCTGGTGGTTCGCTGGCCTGATTCGGCCATGCCCATTAAAGTCTACATCGCCCCGTTTCGTTGGTATGAGAAATCCAAGCAGCAAGAGTCTCATGTGTATCATCAAATGATTTTAGAGGCCTTTCGCTTTTGGAGTGAAGTGACTGGCGGCAAAATCCGCTTTCAAATCGTTAATAACCTGAACCAGTCTCAGATTGATATCAACTGGAGACGGGTGGATCGAAAGTCTCTGGGACATTGCGAGTACATGATTAATGATCGGGCCATGATCTACTCGGCAGAAATCCGCATTGGCATCTCCGATGGCCTCGTTCATGCCCGCTACAACGATGCTGATGAGGTCCGCCACACGATTTTGCATGAGATAGGCCATGCGTTAGGGCTTCTGGGCCATAGCGATCAGCCGGGGGATATTATGTATGTCCCTCACCAGTACGGCCTGGTGGATTTATCCGAACGGGACAAGGAAACGCTGAACTGGCTCTACAAACTTCCTGTTGGATTTGATTATGTAGCCATGGGTAAAAAGCACCAGCTAACCGAGCCTTTTACCATTCACGACGTGTTAGAACTGATTGAGACAGGAAAAACGCCAAAAAAGCCGCCCAGCGACTTTCTGGAAAAAATCCAGCCCAAGCCGATCGCTGAAAACCCGGAAAAACTGGCCTATCACCATGACATCCTCAGCGCACGGGGAAAGCATCTGATCTCTACCCAGAACATTCAGATTTCACCGGATATCAAGAAGCGTTTTATTATTCAAAGACGCCTGAAAAACGAAGAATAGTGTGCTACATCGCGTTTAATACGTGGCGGGCAATGACAATCCGCTGGATCTCAGAGGTTCCCTCGCCAATTTCGCACAGCTTGGCATCCCGCAGATAACGCTCCACCGGGAAGTCCTTGGTGTACCCATAACCACCATGGATTTGAATGGCGGCGTTACTGGCCTTCATAGCTACTTCAGAGGCAAAGAGCTTCGCCATCGAGGCCTCTTTTCCAAAAGGGAGTCCAGCCATCTTCAGGCGGGCGGCGTTATACACCAGATGGCGCGCCGCTTCAATCTCCATGGCCATATCCGCCAGCATAAACTGAATGGCCTGAAACTCAGCCAGGGCCTTCCCAAATTGCTTCCGTTCCTTGGCATACTGGGTGGCTTTATCCAGCGCCCCCTGAGCAATCCCCAAACCAAGCGCACCAATGGAAATCCGCCCATTATCCAGGGTCTGCATAAAGTACTTGAAGCCTTTACCCTCTTCGCCCAGCATGTTTTCTTCGGGGATCTCGGCATTATCAAACTGGAGGGTCCCCCAGTCAGAGCCACGCATCCCCAGTTTTTCATCTTTGGCGCCCAGAGAAAACCCAGGAGTATCCCGCTCAAAAATAAAGGCGCTGATGCCTTTGGTACCTTTTCCTGGCGTTGTCACCGCTGTGGCGATATAGGTTTGGGCGTAGTTGGCGTTGGTAATAAAAATCTTGGTACCGTTGAGAATGTACTTATCGCCTTTTTTCCGTGCGGTCGTCTGGGTGCCCCCAGCGTCACTCCCTGCGTTGGGCTCGGTTAAGCCGTATGCCCCCAGTTTCTGTCCTGAGGCAATATCCGGCAGATATTTTTGCTTTTGTGCTTCATTCCCAAAGAGAAACAGCGGCAGGCAAACCAAAGAAGTATGCGCTGCCAGGCTTAGGGCGGTTGAGGCGCACACTCGGGCGATTTCCTCTACGGTAATGGCGTAACTCAGGTAATCGGCGCCGCCCCCGCCGTATTCTTCAGAAACAGGCAGGCCCATCAAACCCATGTCTGCCATTTCTTTGAAGGTTTCCTCCGGGAAACGGGAGTTTTTATCAATCTCTCGAGCCCGAGGCTCCACAGTGCTGACGGCATAGTCTCGAACCATGTCACGAATCATGCGCTGCTGTTCGTTGAGACCCCATTTATCTTCTGAAACGTCAATCGTCATAACCATTGTTGTGGTCCTCATCTCTCAACTCAAGAAGAAATTTTACTATATATTTAGTATTAATTTTAATACCAATTCGAGCGGAGCATCCCCAGTTCGCCCGATCTTCAGATTATTCTTGTGGTGGCCCCTTGCTTACGGTATGTTGGGACAATGTGCGGCGGCCTTGAATATGAGTATATCGATAAAACGACGGGAAAGAAAGCCCGTAAAAAAGTGTACTTTCCCATCCCCCATGCCCAAATCCCCGTAGAGACCGAAGCGGGGATCGAGCTGATGCAATGGGGCAAACGCCAGGGGGAAGACCCGGAGTTTAATGTGCCTATTACTGGTTGGGCACGGTTGGCCAGTCTGGCCGAAGGCAAGTGGAACCAGTATCAGCCCAACCGGGTGAAAATCCCGGCCCTTCGCTGGATGGAAAAAGACAAAGAGCGGGTGTCCCATTGGTTTGATATGGAGCCAGGCGGCTCTCTCCTGGGCGTCAAAATCGAAAAGCCCGCCAAAGACGACCCGAAAAATCGCCAAACGTTTGTATATATCGTGACCCACCCCGCCAAAGCGTATTTTGCCCAGGTTCATGACCGCATGCCCTATGTAGTCCACTAATTGGCATTGAGGCTTAATACAATCTATTTATGCGTTGGAGATGACTGAACCAAAGTTGAGTATAAACTTGGCCACCTGCGCTGTTTGAGCACGCCGAGTTAAAAGAATGCCCAGTCGAAGCCTCTAGAAGTATAAACACGTTGGCTGGGCCACAAGCAGCTTGTTCGAAGCGCGCGCAGTTTACAGGTGGTCTAGCGGGGGTTAAGGGGGCCAGCGATGCGGCCCCCTTAGAAATATAACAATAAAAGTTTTATAAAACTTCGTGGGCGGCTTTCAGCGTCGCTTCCACATCGGCCTCGGTATGGGCCAGAGACATAAACCCGGCCTCAAACTGAGAAGGCGCCAGGTATACGCCCCGATCAAGCATGCCCCAGAAGAAGCGGTTAAAGCGATCTCGGTCAAAGCCGCAGACATCCTCGTAATGGGTGACTTTCTTATCCACAAAAAACAACGTGGACATCGATCCGACCTGGTTCCCGTGGGCGGGAATGTTTTTGGCGCGGCAAAGCGCCAGCAGCCCATCGGCCAGCGTTTGGGTGAGCTGATCCAGCTTTTCGTAGACACCCGGTTCCCGCAAGAGGGTCAGGGTCTCAATGCCCGCCGCCATCGCCAGGGGATTCCCTGATAACGTCCCGGCCTGATACATGGGTCCTTCCGGGGCCACCATGGCCATGATTTCTTTCTTTCCACCATAGGCTCCCACCGGCAGACCACCGCCGATGATTTTCCCCAGACAGGTAATATCCGGCATCACGCCATAACGCTCCTGGGCCCCACCAGGGGCCACCCGGAACCCGGTCATGACCTCATCAAAAATCAGGCAGGCCCCATGTTGATCCGCCAGTTCTCGCAACCCTTCCAGGAAACCCGGCTCCGGCGGGATACAGCCCATATTCCCGGCGACCGGTTCCAGCAGGATCCCGGCGATCTCTTTCCCCCACTCGGCAAAAAGCTGGCGCACGGCGGTCAAATCATTAAACGGGGCGCTGAGCGTCTCAGCGGCTGTCCCGGCAGGAACCCCAGCACTATCAGGCACCCCCAGCGTCGAAGCGCCGGAACCGGCCTTGACCAGCAGGTAATCCGCATGACCGTGGTAGCAGCCAATAAACTTGATAATCATGCTGCGTCCGGTGTAGGCGCGAGCCAGGCGAATGGCGCTCATCACGGCTTCGGTGCCGGAATTCACAAAACGGACCTTCTCAATGGAGGGGACCATCTCAATGACGAGTTTGGCCAGCTCGGTTTCTAGCAGGGTCGGCGCGCCAAAACTGGTGCCGGATTCAGCGACATGTTGCACACGGGCAATGACTTTGGGGTGAGCATGGCCTAAAATGGCGGGGCCCCAACTACCCACGTAATCGATGTAGCGGTTTCCGTCTAAATCCCACATATAAGCCCCCTGGGCTTTCTGGATAAAGACCGGATTCCCACCCACCGACTTAAATGCCCGGACCGGGCTATTCACGCCGCCCGGCATCAGTTCTTTCGCCTCGGCGAAAGCTTTCTCAGACAAAGGCCGTTTGACTGCCGTCTCTACCATCTTGCTTGCTCCCGTATACACAATCCGCTCTGCACATCCTACCCCGAACAGAGCGTATTGGCTAGCAATCAGGCAGAGGCATGCCCCATGGCAAATTTACCGCGTTGGCTGGCAGGTCTCAAGACTTCATGAACAATATGCCGGAGAAACTGCAAGGCTTCCAAATCCCGGTTAATGGCTTCTTTAAGCAGGCACACTTCTTCAATGGACATATCCAGCACATCTGGCTCCACCACCCCATGATGTTTCTCCCAAAAGCGTTTATAAAGCGCCTGGGCTTTCTCGTTATAACCGGCCATCCCGGATCGATAGGCCAGCCAGTGATGAAGCTGGTGGGTCAAAAAACCGACCGTATAGAGTGGCTTACCCACTACAAAAACGCCGAACTTAAAATTACAATGAGGTTTGGCCTCCTGCATTTTCAAGAGCTTAACCAGCATGCGGTACTGCCGGGTATCGGATGGCGGAATAAAGCCCTGATCATACCCCAGGGAAAACAGTAAAATAGAAGCAAGAACACCGCCATGAAGCTGATAAACCGGTGTGCCTTGCTGTTCTACAAAGAAAGCTAATGCTTCAGGCGATCGAAACCCTGCTTTGACAAGGTTTTTGGCCTGCCTGGAAACTTCAGAAATCTGGCGCTGAGTATCCACCACCAGTTTAAAGGTATCAATGATTGGGTCTGTTTGTCCCGCAGCCATATCCCCGTATCCCCTTTTGTAACCCCTTTTACAGCGCCTGTTTCCTTGACAGTGTTTGTCCCATCACTTGTATTTATATAAAAACATCAATTAGGATTTTTGTGTTAGAAAATGCAGATTTTATGAAGAAGGCTGTTGGGCGGGCTCATTGCCGGATAATTTGGCTTTTAGGGCGTAGTATATGAGGCCGGCATATTTCATCAACTTGGCAGGGCCTTTGACAACCCACCGTAACGCCCCAGGGAGCGAGTTCCCAAAGCGATCCATGGAATCACCGATATTGGGAAGGGCCTTAAAGAGCAGTAATGACTTGAAACCTTCTCGTGTACCGTTTTTCAAACCTTCTACCATAGTTTTTCCGTTGGCAGCGGCCATATTGGCATTGGCAAAAATAAAGAACTTGTTGTTGATAAATTTGCCGACCCCCTTGTCCTTGGAAAGATTCATGGTCCGGGTAATCCAGCGGGCTGGATTTAAACCCAACACACGCTGAGAGAGGGTTTTTCCGAAAACCGGTACTTTATTCAGGAAACGGAGCAGACCACCTACCAATGGGAGACGGTTAATATCAAAGACATCGCCAACGTTTTCAACGGTGCTGTTGAATTTGGTAATAAAGTCTTCCCCGGAATGCTCCTTCGGATTACTGATGACGTTTTGAAGCTCAAACATGCTCTTGGTGACCGGGTTCAGGCTGTTGGTGTTGATGGATTCCATGACCTTATCCCCGTACCGCCCGGAAAGGTTTGAAATGGGCAAGGACGCCAAGGCGACCACCCAGCCCGCGGGACCGGTAAATAGTGGCAGGGAGAGGGAAATGGGGACAATGGTTTTAAAGAACATGCCCAACATGAACTTGAAGTTTTGGCTGCTGTCCGAGCTCTCGGCATCCCGCTCTCGCCCCGGCTGGTTCGTTTCCTGGGCAGGCTTTTTAGAGTCGGGCTGGTTTTTATCGTCAGACTTTGTGGCGTTTTCCGTCTGCTGGGTCTCGGCTTTATCTGCAGACTGCTTTTTAAACAGATCCACCACATCCTGGTATTCGGAAGTTTTTGCCTGACCAGCCGCTTTCCCGGATTTCTTATGATGATCAGCCCCAGCGGGTTGACGTTGGGTATCTTGTACTGTCGGTTCCTGGGAATTCCCTTTGGAAGAATCAGGGGAATCTGCCCCAAAACGTACCGAAGATTGCGGTAACGCAAAAGGCGTGTATTGATTCTTTCCCCTGAAATGAAGCGGTTGTACCGGATTCACTTTGCTTTGCCTCCGTTGGAACCATCTGCCCTATAAAAGCACCTCAAGCTATTTTTGTGTGGGGCAAAATAAACAAGTTTACAAATACTTAACATTTCAGTGGGAGGCCCCCCTGCTTTCGATACCATTGCAGGGTTTTTTCAACGCCCTCCATCATTCCAAAACGGGGACGGTAATTCAGTATTTGATGAACTTTCTCGGACGAGCAATAGAAATAATCCTCAAAGAGAATCTGAAGCAACGGATTATTGGGATCCCGGTGATATAAAAATGAGCGAAAACGGCCCATATCCGAAATTGTTCGAGGGGAATAGTCTACCCCCAAAGCCTTTGCCGCCTGTTGAAAAGCTTCACCCACTTGAATCGGCTCCTGCTCACTGGCAAAAAAGACCTCATTCCTTGCTGCCGGATTCAATGCGGCCTGCCAGATCAGATCAGCCAAATTTTCCACATAGATATAACTGGCCCGTCCAGGGAAAGGAATACGGGTGTATGGTTTTCCTGCAGCGACATCCTTGATCAGACGATCCATACTGGAGTTTACACGTGGGTGTGGTCCGTAAATATAGGCAGGCGTTAACACGGTATAAGGTAAACCGGAATGAACCACCGCATCCATGGCCTGCAGTTTTGACTTTCCGTAATCTGTGTTGGGATGGGGCAGTGAGGATTCGGTCAACGGACCGGAAACGGGGAGGTGCGGCGGGCGATCAATGGCTGCGATACTCCCTGTATAGACGAAACGTTGAAGGTTTTTAGAGAAAAAGGCCATTCTAAGGAGGGCTTTGGTGGCTTCCGTATTCTGAACATAAAACTCCAGACCGTTTTTCAGGCTGACCAGCGAGGCCATATGCAGAATAATATCCGCAGTCTCCACGGCGGACTTGTAGGTTTCCGGCCGCAGGAGATCCCCATGAACCTGCTTGACCCGGTCCTGCATAAAAGCGGCTTTGTCTGGGTGACGTACCAGACAAGTCAGTTCCAGATCCGGGAGGTTGTTCAATAAGAACTCAACGGTATTCCGGCCCACAAAACCGGTACCACCGGTCACAAAAACTCTCATAGACACCAGTTTTTCAAAAACAGGGCCACTTGTCCAATCAGTCTGTTTTGTCTCTGGTTAGGGTTTGGGAAGCAAAAGCTTTCGGATGTTCGGTGCAACCGTATGGCGGCCCGTATTGACAAAATCATCCCGGTGGGGTCGTGAAACCTTGAACAAGCGAACGTCTCCCTTGTTATAACGTCCGGTTCTGCTGAGTTCCCCAATCTCATGAACACGGGAAAGCACAGCATTGTTAAAGCAGTGGGTCTTTGAATTTGCCTTGCCTGTTACCCCACCCAGATAGTGGTGCATTTGCTCATCGTGATAGCCTGAATTATGGAGACCTTTGGGAAGGCCCTGATTTTGATCGTCTAAGTGCGGATGCAGGCGACCCTTGCTGCCGAATTCTTCCCATAAAACCTGACGAAAAACTTCATCATTGGGAGAACTTTGGGCAGCTAGCTCCACCAAATCGGCAAACTCATACCAGTCGATTTTCTGATCGCCCGTTTCCAGGTAGGGCCTGGCTGCCATTTCCAGCTGATCCCGTACCTGTTTCTTGTCATGCGTAAACTGCGGCTGGTTCGCAGCTTCAGCGCGCCCTTTGCGTAGACACTGAATGAGCCCCATGTTCCCGTTCCCCTGAATGTTTTATTAAATAATGTTCTATTGATATAAAAAAGAATGATTAGATTTTTGTGCCTTCTTGCGCTGCCGTTGCCAGCAAAGCCTTTGAAAAGCCGGTAAAAAGCTCAGGGTGGTACTTTTCAGCAGTCGCAAAGGAAAACACAATGGTTTTCTGGGTCTTGTTGGTTGGGATGAGGCTGATTTCCCCCTCATACAACCGGGGGGTATCCTCCGTGCTGACCTGGACGGTCATTTGAACCGGTGATCGGCTAATGGCCAGATCCTGAAGATCTATGGATTCCTGTGGGCCGATTTCCAGCTTCTGAATCGTGACACGGACCGGTTCCTTGGATTTTCGGAGCTTGAGAAGCTGGTTAATGGAAGCGGACATCATATCAGGGGTCAGCTTTCCAGAGAGCAGATCATCAGCTATTTTGCCTGATACGCCCTGAACCACAATAAACTCTTGCGGGTATTGCCGGTGTTCAAGGCGTGTCACTTGAACGCCCAAAAGCTCCTGCTGCTTCAGCAGCTTGTATAGAGACTGGTTTTCCACAACCGGTTCAAGATCCACCTGGATCATTGGCGTAGCAACCTTAGAGGAAGTATCAGGAGACAGATTTTTCCAGGCATAAACAGAAATAATGGCCAGT
Organism: uncultured Vampirovibrionales bacterium; assembly: GCA_964387265.1. Classification (GTDB taxonomy): domain Bacteria; phylum Cyanobacteriota; class Vampirovibrionia; order Vampirovibrionales; family Vampirovibrionaceae; genus CAYLWC01. The sequence goes on from CAYLWC010000004.1 coordinate 102,025, forward strand.
ATCAGCAAAAGGAAAACGACCCATGGGAAGCTGGAATGCTTTGAATTTACCAATTTTTGAGGTTGTTCTGACACGTCAGCGACTCTCTACCAATCAATACAAAATGCAAAAGCTGGCTATTCCGGCAACAAGGTAATCGGTTTCCGCCCGACAAAACCTTCGCCTGTCCCATGAAAATAGAATAAGCCGTCATCACCCAGATGCCAACACAGCAGGTATACCTCTCCGCTGGTTTTAGACTGGTAGGGGAAGTCGATCAATCCCCGACTGACATCCCGCAGGACAATGCCATGATCCATAAACGTTTCGATCCACTGACCCACAATGTGATCGAGATCCTCATACTTTTGATGCAACAGCTCTAGCTGCTCTTTTGAGGGCGGCTTGCCAGAACGTTGCCGGGCATTCAAAAGGCGTTTGTATAGAACCAGCTCGTCTTTGACCGGCTCAATCTCTTCCTGGGCCTTTTTCAGCATCAGGCGGACTTCGCCAATCATTCCGGCGGCTTCTTCCAGGGTAAAATATTTGGGAAATGAGCAAGACGTTGTTTCGTCCAGCATCTCAACACCCCTTGGTTATAAGCGGATATCTGAACCCCAATATATTAACATTGTTGCCCGTTCGCTTCCAGTATTCGGTTCAAAAGAGCTAGGGTCCCTTTTTTCCCTTGTTTTTCATTAAAAACAGGTAAACCCCAATCATGCCCCAGTACATCCCGCTCATCACGATGACATTTTTCATCAGGGAATTGTTTTCATTAATCGGGAAGATAAGTGCCGCTATGGGCTTTGCGTACTGCTGGCCCAAGGGATAGCCAATCACAACAATCACCAGGAAAATCAGGTAAAAGACCGCAAAGTACGCCAGGCGGCCCCAGAGATTATCGGAGTTCATCAGCGAGGCTCCTCACATCAACCTACCTGTACTATAGCATTATTCCGGCCTGCCTGGAGAATGATGCGGATTACTTTAATTACAGAACCGGAAAATTTTGCCGAAAACCAGAGTGTGAAAACGAAGCATCCACAGGAAGAGATACGCTCATGAACACGCCTGATATGAACATCCCGGACAAAGACATTCAAGAGGCGCTAGAGGCATCATCCACCCCCCCTGGCCCGGCCAACACCCCAATGACCGAGGGAGAAGTGGCTGTCAGTCCCGCCTGGCTCGCCTACCTGCCCTACACCATGCCTGCCAGCCTGGCGCCTGGCATGTGGGTTATTTGGGGCATTCGAACCGCCGTATGGTTCATCTACAACAGCATTCAGATTACCGTTGAGGAATCCATCAAGCACCCCTGGATTGCGCTTTGTACCCTACTGGCCACCGTGGGAAGCTGGTTTCTCTGCGAGTACTTTGCAGCCACGATTGTTATTGGGTACATGGCCTGGGCGATTCACACCGACTAAAAAGAAATACTCTTGTCCACAGGTATGTGGTTCAGCTTGGTTCGGTCTTGTGACAGGCCATACATGTAACTCGTTTTGGGGAAGTTCAGCAATAACTCACCTTCTGGTCCCCGAGCTCCGATAATCAGCTCACTGATGCCATTGGGCCTGGCCACATGGGTAATTTTCAGTTCTTGAAGACCCTCAGGCGAACCGTAAAAGACCTTGGCACCTTCCTTGGGCGAAACCCGACTTGGGTATTTGTGTAACGCCACTAAATAAACCATCCGGCGCGGTGGCTGGCCCAACTCGGAACGCTCTGTCATCACGCCCGCCTGATACGGCTTGAAGTGATTGAGATCCAGTTTATCCAGGACATCCGTAATCCTCGCCTTGGATAAACCCAGCGAGGCCAAGGCCCGCTCAATCTGGCTGCGATCACGCGGCCCGGTAGTACTGCCAAAGGTCTGATGAGCGGTTGGTCTAACCTGTATACCCATAACCATTCCGTAATCTCCTAATAAGCATCAAGTTCCTGATATTGGTCAGATACCGTAAACGAGTCTATCCCAAGGGGATAGTCGGCCCAAGGTAAATACATCCAATTGAAACATTGTTACCTGGGTTGTGTATATTAAGAAAGATAGCTTTAAACCACAATGGCTCCGCATTGACTCTTATTGGGCGATCCTTAATACTAAAAAGGGAATGTTCTGCCAGAGAGGCTATTCACCATGCGCTTTTCAAAATTCATTGCCCTCGTTTGCCCGGATCAAAAAAACCCTATCAACAAATACGAGGAGTCTCTGGAGCAAATCCGGTATGCCGATGACATGGGTTTTCATGGCATCTGGCTTTCAGAAAATCATTTTTCCTCCAAAATGGGCTTGCCAGCCTTTCAGGGGGAAATTGGCATTACCCCCAACCCACTGCTTTTTGGCATGAAAATCATTGAAAATACCCGACAAATTCGTGTGGGGACAGCCGTTCGGAACATCGTTTTCAACCATCCGATTCATGTGGCTGAAGAGGCGCTGGTGTTTGACATGCTGTCCCATGGCCGTCTTGATTTGGGAGTCGGTTGCGGATATCGTCCATGGGAGTTTGAAGGGTTTAAAATCCCCATAGAGGAAGCCCGGACACGATTTTTAGAATCTCTGGAAATACTGGATCAAGCGATGCGGGGCGAGCTATTCAGTTTCCAGGGACAATATTACGATATCCCCCCGGTTCAAGTCATCCCAAAGCCAACCTATACCCAACCCCGGCCCAATATTTTCCTGGCCACAGGGGATATGGAACAGGTTAAGCTGGCGGCTCAAAAAGATTACGGGGTCATGTCCTTTTCCACATCCTCTAAAGAACACCTGATTCAGCTGTATCAGACCTATTGCGAGATTGCTGAACCTTTGGGACACGACACCCACCGGAACCGTTTCCCCATCACCCGGCAAATTTATATTCACCAGGATCCCAAGGTGGTTCATGAGTACGCGGAACGGAATTTACCTCATTACAAGGCTGCGTTGGGGGATTTCAAAACATGTCCTCCGTTGGAAGTATTGAAAAAGCTCTATATTATTGGCACCCCCGAGGAATGTGTCCAGCAACTGAAGCGGCTAAGGGACGAGATGGGATGCACCCACGTAATTCTCTGGTTTAATTTCGGCTGGCTGACCCATCAGGAGGTGATGGCGGAAATGCGGCTTTTTGCCAAGGAAGTCATGCCCTGTTTCTCCGAAGAGAAAACGCTGGTTGCTGTATGACAATAGACCTCCCCTGGCAGCCTTTGGTTACAATAGAACGCTCCGGGAAACCGGAAATCACGTTGTATGGGATCATCGCCGTTCTGGAGCCGGATCAAAACACGTATCCCCCATCTGGAAATCTGCTTCTGGGCTTGGGAGATATCCACCACCCGCTTTGGAGCCGATCGCTATTAAAGCCCTGGCAATTACTCAGCCATTACCCGGTCCTGAAAAAGTGGTATCCGTTGCTGCAACCCAAACATTATGCCCTGATGACGGCCTCTCACGACGGGGATGAACGCCAGTTAAACGGACTGGAGGAAATCTCGGTGATTGGTCAGGTCTCCCTGGATGCCCTGCAGTGTCCGGCCTGCTATCCAATGAGCCCGGCCAACGCCCAATCACTCAAGCAGGATGAAATTGGCCCTCACCCTGTTTTTCATCCATGTGCGGGAAAGCATCTGGGACATCTGTTAACAGCCAAGCCCAACCAGGCGATGGAAACCTACCTGGAGGCGGGGACACCACTACATGAACCCCTTCAGGAAACGCTGGGGTTTCTGTTAGAACGAAACGAGTTTGATTGGACCATTGACGGCTGCGGCCTCCCCAACCTGGCGTTGACAGCCCTTGAAATGGCTTGGCTCTTTTGTCAGCTCTCAAAACCGCTGGATGTATCTTTTCTACAGGCAGCCCCTGAATCTGTTTATCCGATTCTGGAGCACTGGGATCATCTGGGAACCATCATGCACAGCTACCCGGAGCTGGTTGGCGGGGAAGGCCGCCTGGATACCCGAATCATGCAAGGCCAGTTAACGGAACGGGAAAATATCACGCTGATTGCCAAGGAAGGGGCCGATGGGTTACTCAGCATTGGAATCAGCCCAACCACTGAACACCCTCATGGGTTGGGCATTCTGATCAAGCTTTCCTCCGGCTATGAGCCCAAGCATCTGGAGCTCATCGCCACGGCCCTGTTTGAACATCTGGGCTTCAAGGCGCCAACAGAGAAAGACACCGGCCCGCTCAATACCCGGTTCCACTTCGATACAAGCAGTCTGGAGGTCCGCTGCCATGGATAGCTTTCCAGCATCTTACCGGATCATTGATATCTCGCAGCCTATTCAGGCATCAACCGCCTGTTTTCCGGGGGATATCCCTTTTTCCAGAGATATTACTGTTTCTTATCAGCAATCAGCCGTCATGAACCTCACTGCCTTCACCATGAGCCCCCATATTGGCACCCATGCCGATGCGCCGGTTCATATCACCGGAAATCTAAAAGCATCCAGCCAAACCATCGGCAATACCCCGCTTGCGCCCTTTATCGGACCAGCCTGCGTGGTGGATGTGTCTCCCTGCCATACCGCCATTCACCCTGATAAGGTCCTGAAGAAGCTCCATCAACTTCCCACCCTCCCTGAACGAATCCTTTTTAAAACCCGCCAACAGGTAAAGCCCGAGCTTTTTGAAGCCGATTACGCCTGGTTTTCACCGGATCTAGTGAATACGCTGGCAGAACATGGGGTTCGTCTACTGGGTCTGGACACACCCTCGGTGGATCATGTAGATAGTAAGACCTTGGGAGCCCATCATGCACTGCTACAGAATGACATGGTCTGGCTGGAAAACCTGGATCTGAGCCAGGCCCCCGAGGGGGAGTACTTTCTCATCGCCCTGCCGCTCAAGTTGATGGAGCTGGAAGCATCGCCGGTTCGGGCGGTTTTACTGGCCCACTAATATCAGCCCACCAGGACAAATCCACCGTCCCGCCCACCAACTTTTTTACCATCAACTTTTTCATGAATCTTTGCTAGTATGAGCGAAGTGCAAATGAGAAGGAGAGCATCATGCGCTTATTGATTTTATCGTTGCTGGTTGTGGCCGGATTTAGCGTGGCCCCGGCAATTGCTGAAAACGCCGCCAGCGTAGACAGCCCAGACGCGGTCAAGGCTTGCCCCATGCATAAAGAAGGCAAGAAAGACGGCAAAACCTGCTGCTGCAAGAAAAAAGACGCTGTCGCTGAGAAAGAAGCCAAAGTCTGCCCTCACCACGAGAAAACGGACAAGGCCGAATAGAGGCCTATTTCTAAAGCTGATATTGATCGGGTCGAATGGCCCGATCAATTTACTTTTATCATGGACGTTTCTTTCCCAAGCAGCCCGCCACGCCGATCAACTTCCAAAGATCTACAGTGATGAATCATCTTGTTTTATGGCTGTTTGACAGCAGTGTCATTTTTATCTATGACATGGGAACTACAATAAGCATTATTCAGGGAGACCCACCCACATGATTCAGTTTTCAGGGAACTATGAAATCAAGCTGGCCCCGAAACGCGGGAAAGTAAGATCCGGCGATCATCTGGAAGCCGCTGGTGCGGTGATGGATAGGATCAGACAACACACCCATTCCCCGATTGTGACGAACTATATAGTGGCCCCTGGCGCCAAAAAGCCCAGAATCAGCCTGCTGACCAACGATTATAAAGGCATGCATGCGACAGAGTATCTTAATCGTTATAAAAAGTTCCACAAGGAAAACCCGCATTTTGAGGAAAGCCGAAAATTTGAGGATAAAACCAGCGACTTTGGCGATCGCGACCCCAAGCTCCACCCGAAAGAAATGGATTTCCATAAGCTACTGATGGCCGAATACCTGGAAACCGCTCAACCTGTAACGGTTGAGTACGAACGCAACAAGCATGGCCGCTTCAAGGTCCACAGAATCGATTTCAAAGGGTAGAGTGTTACTGCAAGTCTAGTCATTCAGTTCTTAAGGGGGCTCATTGCCGCCCCCTTAACCCCGCTAGGTCTTGGCTCACTGAGCGCAACTCAAACAAGCTGTTGTGGCCGGGCCTGCAAGGTTTCGGCCCAGCATTTTTTGAACTCGTTGGCTCAAACCCAAGGCCTCTATCAATCACTTTTTATTCCAAATGGGGATAGAGGCGTATAATTGTGTAATGTGATTGATGAGTTCGGCTGGTTACTCACTGAACCTCAGGCATTTTGGGTATAAAAATGGAATCAAGGGTTTTATCGGTTTCTCATAATCAACTCAAAAGTAAATTGAACGCTTTTTCCAGTTGGGTCAAGGAACACTGTAAAGGCCGTGAACGAGGGGAAGCCCAGGTTTTCCTGGATCGGTTTTTTCAATGCTTTGGCTACGGTGGTGTTTTGGAAGCAAACGGCACGTTTGAATTCGCCCAAAAAGCCAGCAGCAAAGGCGGAAATACCGGCTTTTTAGATTGTCTCTTTCCAGGCATTGCCATTATTGAGATGAAGCAGCGAGGGAGTAAGCTGGATGAACATTACAACCAGCTTTTAACCTACTGGACCTATTGCGTCCCGAAACCCACAGTTGGGATACTCTGTAACTTTGATGAGTTCTGGATTTACGATTTTAACGTCCAGGTTGATACGCCAGTTCAAACCCTGACGCTGGATGAGCTGAGCGAACACCCGGAAGCCCTTCTGTTTATGCTGGGGCAAAAGCCCCGCTTCCAGCAGAACATGGTGGATATTACCGAAGGAGCCGCCGCTGAGATCAGCGCCTTGTATCGCTCCATTCTGGCTCGTCGGGAAAAGTATCAGGCATCGGAAGAGGACATCCAGCGGTTTGTGCTGCAATGCGTCTTGTGCTTATTCGCCGAAGATATTGGATTATTACCGGAAAACCTCTTTACCGATCTGCTCAACGATTGTCTTGAACGACCCCAGGATAGCTACAACCTGCTACATGGCTTATTTACCCAGATGAACAGTAAGAAAGAAGCCAAAGGCGGTCGCTTTAAGGGAGTCCGATATTTTAACGGCGGGTTGTTCGATACCATTACCCCGGTAGAGTTGGCTGTGGATGAACTCGCCACCCTGCACCGGATTGGCTACAGTTATAAATGGCAAAAAGTCCGCCCCTCTATTTTTGGGACCATTTTCGAGCAAGCCATTGGCCATGTGCAGGGGAGCCACTTTACCAGTGAGGTGGATATTTACAAAATCGTCAACCCCACTATTGTCCGATACTGGGATGAGCGCATTGAAAAAGCCGGAACCAATATTACCAGCCTGAAAAAATGCTTGAACGATCTGCGGAAATACAAGGTGCTGGATCCAGCCTGTGGCAGTGGAAACTTTTTGTACATTGCCTTTCAGGAAATGAAGCGGCTAGAAAAACGCCTGATGGATTTAATCGCCGAGAATGCCAAAAGCGCCAAAGACCTGCAAGGGGCGCAAATCTCACTGGTTAGCCCAATGCAACTCTATGGCATTGAGATCAAGCCCTTTGCCGTAGAACTCGCCCGCCTGACGCTGGAAATTGGCCGCAAAGTGGCGGT